>NZ_JAIMBW010000001.1:0-319444 GCF_019195455.1 Gymnodinialimonas phycosphaerae
AATTGCGCTGATTTTGTCACCATCGAATGATCCGTGACCACGTTTGCACTCAAACACGAAAAGCTTGCCGGAATTGGTATTGAGTGCAAGGCAGTCGAGATGGGCCTTGCCTCCTGCGACTGGGATCTGTTCCTTCATGGCCTGCCAATGCGGCAGCTTATTGATTGCATAAATGAGCGCGCGCTCGATCAGTAAGCCGTGACGCTTCTTGCGGTCGGTCGAGCGATCTCAGGTTGGGCGCGCGGCGCAGATCGGATTGCCGTTCGCTGTTCGCAGGGGGAGCAAGGTCACCTCCACCGGGCCGTTGTGCTCGTACCAATAACAGCCGTCTCCCGGCCTGAGGCGGGCGGTCGAAACGTCTTGATCGGGTGCCGCCATCGCCACCACGCTTTCGGGCACGTTCCCGATCGCGTTTGCGGTATCGCTGCTGTCGCTCGGTGAAATGGCACACCCGGCGGCGAGCATTAACGTGGGCAGGACCATCATGTTACGTTTTTGCATGGTCGATTGCATTGAGTTTCCTTTCGCATTTGCTTTCTGCCTCGCCAAAACGGGGCAATCCGCTGTCAGTCCTACCAAAAAACAGAACATGAAGACCAACCGATTTTTCACTTGAAGCTCTAGTTGCTGTAGGTGCTATGTCGATCTGAACTGTCCGAATCCCGAGGTCCGTTCATGCCGTCTTATATCCACCGCCATGATGATACCGACGCTCCGCAGGCATCCGGCGACGGCTGCTGCGGAGGCAGTCGAAGCTGTGGCAACGTCGCTCCAGTAACGCCCGCGCCGTATGCCGGGCGCAGCTTTCAGGTTTCAGGCCTCGATTGCGCCGAAGAGGTCGCGATCCTGAACAAGGTGGTCGGCCCGAAGATCGGCGGGGCGGAGCATCTCGCGTTCGACGTGATCAATGGACGGATGACCATCCTCGACAGCGCAATGAAGGTATCGGACGGCGAAGTTGCAGAACTGGTGGCAAGCACCGGCATGACCGCCAAGCCCTGGGATGCCGAAAACGCGTCGGTCGACCAGGCGGCCCATCTTGCACGACAGTGGCTGTTTACGGCGCTCAGCGGCGGCTTCTGGGCCGCGGGATTCCTTTGGCACATCATCGAGACGGGCATGGGCGGGGCGTTCGGCCTTTTCGCGGGGCACGGCGAAGCGCCGATGCCGCTGGTCGAGGCAGGGCTGTTCGCGGTTGCGATCCTGTTCGGTGTCTGGCTCGTGGCACCCAAGGCATGGTCGTCCGCTCGGCGGCTGTCGCCGGACATGAACCTGCTCATGGTTGTCGCCGTGGCCGGTGCCATCGGGCTTGGCGAATTCTTCGAGGCGGCGACGGTCGCGTTCTTCTTCTCGCTCTCGCTCTACCTCGAAAGCTGGAGCGTCGGGCGTGCGAGGAATGCGGTCTCGGCGCTCTTGGATCTTGCACCACCGACGGCGCGCATGATCCGCGAAGACGGAAGCGAGGCCGACGTTCCGGCGGCTCAAGTCGCCGTAGGCTCAAGCTTCATAGTACGCGGTGGCGACCGTATCCCGCTCGATGGTGAGGTGACGGACGGCGCGGGCGCGGTCGATCAGGCGCCAATCACCGGAGAGAGTGCGCTGGTCCCAAAGGAACGAGGCGACGAAGTCTATGCTGGCACGATCAACGGCGAAGGCACATTGACGGTGCGCGCCACGAAGGCCGCCTCGGACACCGTCTTGGCCAAGATCATCCGCATGGTCGGCGACGCCCATGCCCGCCGCGCGCCGGTGGAGCAATGGGTGGCGAAGTTCGCCCGCATCTACACGCCTATCGTCATGGCTCTCGCCATTGCAATTGCCCTGCTGCCGCCGCTCATTTTCGGTGGGGCCTGGGATTATTGGTTCTACAATGCACTCGTGCTGCTGGTGATCGCCTGCCCGTGTGCTCTGGTCATCTCAACACCGGTCTCCATCGTCGCCGCACTCACCGCCTCAGCGCGGGCCGGAGTGCTGATCAAGGGCGGTGCATATGTTGAGGCACCGGGCAAGACCACTGCACTGGCCATGGACAAGACCGGCACGATCACCATGGGCGAGCCCGAGGTGGCGGCGGTGCATCCGCTGGGTAGAGCATCGGCGCAGGATCTGATGACCCTCGCCGCGGGGCTCGAGGCACGTTCCTCGCATCCCTTGGCGCGCGCCATTCTCGCGCGGGCAGAAGCCGACGGCATCAAGGTGTCCGCCGCAGAAGATACCCGAACCGTTCCTGGTAGGGGACTTGAAGGACGCACTGTCGGCCGGTCGATCTGGCTAGGGTCGGACCGGTTTGCCGAGGAGAAGGGTTTCGGCGACGCCATTCCGAAGGATTTGCGCGACCGCATCGAAGGGGCTGGCAGCACCCTTGTTGCCGTGGGCGACGACACCGGCGTGACCGGCATCCTGGAATTGCGCGACCGTATCCGCCCCGACGCCAAGGGCATCGTGGCACAGCTCCACGCGCAAGGCGTGAAGACCATCGTCATGCTGACGGGCGATAACGAGCGGACGGCGCGCGCCGTTGCAGCCGAGGTCGGCATCGACGAGGTCCGCGCCGAGCTTCTGCCCGAAGACAAAGTGACAGCCATCGAAGAACTGGTCGAAACGCATGACATGGTGGCCATGATCGGCGACGGGGTGAACGACGCCCCCGCCATGGCGCGGGCGCATTACGCCATCGCGATGGGTGCTGTTGGTTCGGACGCGGCAATCGAGGCTGCGGATATTGCCCTGATGACCGACGACCTCGGCAAGGTGCCTTGGCTGATCGGTCATTCGCGCCGGACAATGTCGATTATCCATCAGAACATCGGTATTTCCTTGGCGACCAAGGGCGTTTTCGTTGTCGCTACCGCGTTTGGAGTGGCATCGATGTGGGGCGCTATTGCAGCCGACGTAGGAGTGTCATTGCTGGTGGTGGCCAACGCCCTGCGCCTGCTGAACAGCCAAGAGGCCAAGGCGCCTCCGTCCGGCGGTGAACAGGTTGGTCCACAGATGACAAAGGCCGCGCTTGCCCATGCACATTGATCACGCAGCATTTGCAAGGTACCGTAATATCCATATCAGACCTCACCAAAGAGGCATGAGCAGTGAAAACCATCCGATTTCCCCGCCGCGCCGTCCTGTTGGGCGGGTTCGCAGCGTTTTTGTCCGGCTGTGCCAGCAAGTTCCGCAGCTATGGCGGACCCGAGGTGACCCGTGTTCGGCTTTACAAGGGGCAGCGCTTGCTTGTTCTCGACGGAGTCGACCGGGTATTGCAAACCTATCCGGTCGGGCTGGGTTTCGCGCCCGAAGATCACAAGCAATTCGAGGGAGACGGTCGGACCCCGGAGGGCGACTACGTAGTCGATAAGCGCAACCCTGAAAGCACTTATCATCTTTCGGTTGGCATCTCTTATCCGAATGAGGCCGACATCGCCTTTGCCGAAGCGCAGGGCCTTTCCCCCGGCGGCGACATCTTCATTCATGGTGGTCCACGCCCGGGCATCGACCCAACGGCCGTCCGCGACTGGACAGCTGGGTGCATCGCGGTCACAGATCGGCAGATCGAGGACATCTATGCAATGGTGAAGGACGGAACACCTATCCACATCTTTGCATGACGGTCTTTCTCATGTGGCGGTAGCGAGCCGTCGCATTGGCCGCCATTGCCCAGCTCCACGAAGCCAAGATGAGCGCCAACAGCATCCAGTCCCCGAAGCTCGCGTAGAGGGTCGGCGGTCGCGCGGAGGGCATCCTAGCGTCGATGATGCCCGTTTCGCCGGTATCAAGCCGCGCAACGATCTCTCCGTTCGCGTCGATGACCGCGGAGATGCCCGTATTCGCGGCTCGGATGACAGGAAGGCCTTCCTCTACGGCGCGCATCCGTGCGGAAGCCAGATGCTGCTCCGGTCCGATGCTGGTGCCGAACCAGGCGTCGTTCGTCGCGTTGAAAATCCAGTCAGGTCGGAACAGGTCGTCGACCACATGGCCTGGGAAGATGATCTCATAGCAGATCGCCAGGGCGACCAGCGGCAAACCCGGAAGCGCAAGCGTTCGAGGGCCTGGTCCGGGCGTAAAGTCGCCGAGCCCCGCCGTGAGCCGCTCGATGGGCGACCAGCCGCGGAATGGCACATATTCGCCGAAGGGTACGAGATGGTGTTTCGCGTATCCGGTCAGGATTCTGCCGGTCGCGCCAAAAGCCTGGACCGTGTTGAAATATCGGGTGCCATCTTCGCTCGGTACACGGTCCGGCACACCGGTGAGCAGCACCCTGCCGTCTGGTAGCGCAGCGGCAATGCGATCCCGTGCCTCCGTATCCTCATCGAGGAAACCCGGAAAGGCGGTTTCCGGCCAAAGAAGAACGTCGAAATCGCCGGGCTGGGTTGAAAGCTCAAGATAGCGCGCGAAGGTCGCCTCGCGGTTCTCGGGCGCCCATTTCTCCTCTTGTGGAATGTTGCCCTGGACGATGCGCAGGTCGACACCGGGTGGCTGTTGTGCATCCGACTGGAGGCGAAGCGTGCCGACAGCCCACATCGTCGCGATGCCCGCCAGCGCCATGAGCGAAACGGTCAATCGTTGCCGCCCGGACGCCATGACAGCCGCGCCGGGAAGTGCCGCGACGAACACGGTGAGAAAGCTTAGGCCATAGCTTCCGACCCAGGCGGCGGGTTGGCGAGGAGCGGCGTAATCGACCAGAGCGTAGCTGGCGAGGTTCCACGGAAATCCTGTCAAAACGTGACCTCGCAACCACTCGGCAGCGGTCCAGGAGGTCGCGAACAGGAGGCAGGCCAAGAGACTGCCCATGGCTCCACGCCGCGCGATTTCGGCGAAAAGCGCGGTGGCAATGGCCGGGAAAATCGCGAGACCTGCGGACAATCCCGCGACGGCCGGGATCGCCATCGCCCCGAACCGCTCGGCCTCGACGTAGAAACTCTCTGCAATCCACGAAATCCCGAAACCGAACTGGCCGAGACCAAACGCCCAGCCGACGAGGAAAGCGCGCCCGAAGGAGAGATCGCGAAGCCCGACAAACAGCGCGGAATAGGCAACGGGAACGAGCAGGAGAATCGAAAGAGGCGGGAAAGTCAGAACCGTCAGCGCCCCGGCGGCGAAACCAAGCGTCATCCGCGAAAGCAAACAGGGGCGCAGAGCGATGCGGTTCAGAATTTCCGTCTTCACGACTTGATCGGACGCCGCGCGCTGATCCATGGCGCGGCGAGCAAGAGCCCTACGCCACCGACGACAAATACATCGGCCATGTTAAAGGCAGGCCAATGTGTTGTGCCAATGTAGAAATCGAGAAAGTCTGTTACAGCCCGATAGCGCACACGATCGATGACATTGCCCAGCGCTCCGCCAATGATCGCGCCGTAGGCAAGTGTTTCGGCCGCATTTTCGACGCGAAACAGCATGACAGCAAGCCAGACACAGATGGCAAGAGCGAGAGCGATGAGGCTCCACCACGGCGCGCCGCCCAACATCCCGAAAGTCACGCCGTCATTACGATAAAAGACGAGGTTGAATCCCGGAAACACGGGAATCCCGGCGCTTAAAGTGACGGCATTCGCAACGACAATGGCTTTGGTGATCTGATCGATCGCGAACGCAGCAAGTGCTGCGAAGACGCCGATCATCGGAGATACCTTGTTTAGTGACATTGCCTCATCCCAACCAGACATCAAGGAACAGCATCAGAACGAGCCCGACTGCGAGACCGAGCGTCGCCCTGTTCTGATGGCCGCTGCGATGGGTTTCGGGGATGATTTCGTGGCTAATGACGTAGAGCATTGCGCCCGCGGCAAAGGCCAGACCCCATGGAAGCAGCGGTTCCGACAGTGTGATGATGCCGGCCCCGAGCAGACCGCCAATCGGCTCGACCATGCCAGTCAGCGCCGCAATGCCCCAGGCGCGCAGCTTCGGATATCCCTCGCCCAGCAGCGACACCGCGACGGCCAATCCTTCGGGCGCGTTCTGCAAGCCGATGCCGATGGCGAGTGGGAGGCCACCTTCCATGCCACCGGAACCGAACCCGACCCCGACCGCGAGACCCTCGGGAAAGTTGTGGATCGTGATCGCGATGATGAACAGCCAGACCCGCCGCAATGACGCCGCTTCGGGCCCTTCGCGTCCCGTCTTGAAATGCTCGTGCGGCAGCTTTTCGTTCATCAGGGCGACAGTCCCCATGCCCAGAAGGATCGAGACGCATACGATGGCCGCAGGCATCGCGCCGTTTTCGAACATCGGCTCGGCCGCATCCAATGCGGGGATGATCAGCGAAAAAAACGAGGCTGACAGCATGACACCGGCAGCGAAGCCGAGCGACAGGTCGCGCGTGGCCCGGGACGGGATGCGCCCGAACAGCACGGGAGCTGCTCCGACTGCCGTGAGCGAACCGGCGGCGAGACTTCCGAGAAAGCCGAGCATTATCGGAGACAGATTTTCCATGGGCGGGCCAGATTATCCTTCGGCGTAGCTCGAAAAGACTTCCGTCGACCCGTCCTTGCGGATGAGGAAGACATCATAGGCCTCGCGGTCGTCTTCTGGCCCCATGCCGGGCGAGCCATAGGGCATCCCAGGCACGGCGAGACCGACTGCGTCCGGGCGCTCATCGAGAAGGCGGCGGATGTCAGCGGCCGGGACATGGCCTTCGATCACGTAGCCCTCGATTAGCGCGGTGTGGCAGGAGACCATGCGCTGCGGCACGCCGTTGTCGAGCTTGAAGCGAACCAGCGATCCACCGAACATGTCCTGGCCGGTCGGCGCAAAACCGTTTTCTTCGAGATGGTTCATCCACGAGAGGCAGCAGCCGCATCCGTTCGTCTTGCGGACGTCGATCGCCGTTGCCTCTGCGAGGGCCTGGGCCGCCGGGAAAAGGGCGAGCGTGATGGCAAGAGCTTGGGTCATGCGTTTCATGGGTCAGAGCCTTTCGGTTGTCGTTTCGGCAATCTCGCTGCCGAGGTTTTCATTCAGAAGCGCCCGCGCCTCGGCCAGACGCGAGAGCGCGGCGGTATCATCCGCTTCGCTCTCGGCTGCTTCGGCGAGCCGGTCGTCAGTGAGGGGGTCAGTCGGGCGCCCATCCACGAGGACTTCGTAGTGCAGGTTCGGGCCTGTCGCCGTGCCGGTCGCGCCGACGCGGCCGATCACATCTCCCGCCGCCACGCGTTGGCCTTGTACCAGGCCCTCCGGCACGGCGCTCAGATGCGCGTAGCGCGTCATGGTGTCGGACCCGTGCGAGATTTCAACCACGCGACCATAGCCGCCGCGCCAGCCGATGAAACTGACCCGCCCCGGTGCCGTCGCTTGAACCGGTGTCCCACGTGCCGCTGCGAAATCAACGCCGGTGTGCATCCGGACGTTGCCAAAGACCGGATGCGTGCGGCGTCCGAACACCGAGCTGAGGCGCGCGCCCTCGACCGGCTGTGCGAAGACGCGCAGCACCTCGCCATCGACGTAGATCGTCGCCTGACCGCTGCCGTCGTCCGGCCATACGATCTCGTAAAGCGAACCGCCGATCTCCAGTGCGGCGAAGGCGAGCTCGGGCTGTCCGATCCTGTCCTCGCCGACCCGCGCCTCGCGCCAGAGAAGCCTTAGTGTCTCGCCACCGGCCATCTCGCGGCGGAAATCCACGGTCCCACCCAGCATCTGCGCAAGGTCCACGGAAAAACGGGCGGGTATGCCGGCTTCTTCGAGTGCCGCGAAGATCGAGCTGTCGATCACCGCTTCGCCGGCAAGGGTTACGATCTCCGGATCCGGAGTCACGACCTGTGTGGACAACTGCTCGCCGAAAACCACCTCGATCCGAACCCCGTCCTCGACGGCAAGTGCGACGGTGCGGGGGCTGCCGTCCATGGTCGAAGCAACAGTGACCGAGTGCCCCGGCCGCAGCCGTCGCAGATCGTATTCGGCACCGAGCGCGAGGGCAACTTCCGCTCTGTCAGGTGCCGCAAGACCGGCTTCGGACAGCAAGAAATCGAGCGTCTCGCCGGGTGCAATGTCGCGCGACCACGTCGACAGCGGTGGCTCGATCGCCCGTACCGGCACGTCGGCAACAGCGACCTGCAGAAGGGGCAGCGGGCCGAGGTCGGATGCATCTTCTGCCCATGCCGTCGCGGGCAGCGTCACGGGAATGTCAACGTTCAGGGGGGCTTCAAGACGTTGGGGCATCCAGCTACCTGCCTGGGCAAGTTCCGGCGGCACGGGTTCTTTCGACAAAAGATCGGAGATGGCGATAGCCGCACCCGAAACCGTCCCCGCAATTGCAACACAAGCCGCCAGAGTTCTGAGCCTCATGTCGCCCCCTCCATTTCTTCTGCCAGCGCGCGATGGATCTTCGGCACCGCGAATTCTCTGGCTTCGTGATAGTCGATCATGGTGACGAACCGCCCGGAGGCTGCGAACAGGAAGACGCTCGCGGTGTGGTTCATCGTGTAATCGCCGCTCTCCGTCGGCACCCTTTCGTAGGTGGCGCGGAAGCCGTCCGCGACGCGCGCTATCTGCTCCTCCGGCCCCGTCCAGCCACGGATCGCAGGATGGAAGTAGCCGACATATTCGGCCATCGTTTCGACAGTGTCGCGCTCGGGATCGACCGTGATGAAAACCACGTTCATCTCGTCGGCCTCGTCTCCCAGATCGTCGAGCCATCCCGAAATGTCAGAGAGTGTGGTCGGGCAGACATCGGGACAGTAGGTGAAGCCGAAGAACGCCATCGTCGGTCGCCCGATGAGGGTTTCCGGCCCGACCGCGTTGCCCTCATGATCCGTCAGACGGAAGTCCATCTCGGTCAGGGCCACAGGCAGCTGCCCGACAGGTGCGGGTGCACCGGGTCCGTCGACCCGCCACCAACCGACGAAGAGCATCAGGGCGACCGCCCCGACACCAGCCGCACCATACCCCAGGATCGCCCGTCGCCGCATCAGTCCTGCGGCCCCCTCGCGGCGATGCCGAGGATCGGCACGTCGACCGTCACTTCGCCTCCGCCGTCGAAGAGCAGGGTCAGCGGAAAGGTTTCCCCTTCCGTCATCGGTTCTTGCAGCCGCATCAGCATTGCGTGCAGGCCCCCCGGCTCGAGCGCGACGCTCTCGCCCGGGGCGATTGTGATCTCGCCCGCCGGGCTCATCGAACTCACACCTTCGGCATTGGTCTTCGTCTCGTGGATCTCGGGCATCATCGCGAGCGGTGTCTTAAGGCCGATCAGCGTTACCGGCTCGTCGCCAGCGTTGCGGATCGTCATGTAGGCCGCCCCGGGACGGTTCATCCCGATGGAGGCGCGGGACCACGCGTTCTCGACGACGACATCCTCGGGTCCGGCCAGCGCGGGCACCGAGAGCCCTCCAAGGGTCAAAAGCGCCGCCAGTGTGCTGGTTAAAATATACTTTTTCATCGTTTTGATCCTGCCCTTTCCATTCATTTTTGCGCGGAAGCGACTTCGGCAGCCACCAATCGCCGCAGTTCTGCCTCCCCGAACGGATCGAGCGGCTTGCCGTTCACGAAGAATGTGGGCGTCTGGCGAATTCCCACGGTCTCTACATCGGCACGATCCTGATTCAGGATCGCCACTACACCCGGTGCCAGCATTTGCGTGCGTGCGGCCTCGGCATCGAGTCCGGCCGTGGCGGCGACCTGTAGGATCAGGCCGGGCGCCGGGGCACCGTGTGACGCCCATCTCGGCTGTTCCCGCAGAACGGCCTCGAGCACCGGCACGTAAACGTCCTGCATGCGCGCCGCCTCGAGCACGCGTATGGCTTCCTCGGATGCCGCGCCGTGGAAGGGCGTGTAGCGGATCACGACGCGGACAGCTTCCCCATGCTCGGCCATGATGTCCTTCACGATGGGATGAAAGGCGCGACAGGCCTCGCAGGCCGGATCGAAGAATTCGACGATCGTGACGGGCGCATCCGCAGGCCCGAGGATGGGCGAGTAGGGGCGGATCATCGCCTCCGCAAGTTCCGGAGCAACGGGCTCCGCTTCGGCCACTGGGCCGGGGCGGTTTGCAAACCAGGTGGCTCCGCCGAAACCGGCGGCGCCGAGGGCAAGAACGGACAGGATCAGGCCGCGTCGATTCATGTTCGTGTGTCCTTTAATGAAAGGGCCGACAGCGCCCCGATCAGCGCGAAGGCGGCGAGCGCCATCAGCGGGATAGGGATGCCGAAGACCAGTTGGTTGTCATCGGTGCAAGAGGGGCCGGTGGCCGTGCAGGGCTGGACGCGTTCGGGAACAAGATCGACGTACAGCCCCATGTGCCACAGGGCGATTGCGCCGCCGCCAAGCGCCAATGCGATGCCGTAGCGCCCCACACGGCCGTCCCGCCACCAAAGGCCCAGCCCGAGGACAATGGCCAAGGGAAACATGAAGGCGCGCTGGAACCAGCACAGCAAACAGGGCGTCTGCCCCAGCACCTCGCCGATGAAAAGCACGGCAAGCGAGGCGACGAGTGCGATGATCCACGCTAGCCCGAGGGCTGTTTCTCCGGATATGCGGTTCATTTCGGTCAGATCCTCTCTTCCAGATCGGCGAGGATCTCTTCGGCGGAGGTGCCGTAGGGCCACGAGTCGGCGAAGCCCGCGTCGGGATCGAAGAGGAACAGATGCGACGTGTGGCCCATCGTGTAACCATCCGGCGCTGCGGCCTCTTCGACGCGCTCAAAGAAGATTGGAAACGTCTCGGACGTGGCGGCGATCTGTTCCGGCGTGCCCGTCAGCCCGATGATGCCCGCATCGAACAGCGGGACGTATTCGGCGAGTGCGGCGGGCGTGTCCCGTTCGGGGTCGATTGTTATGAAAATCGGCTGGACCTTGGCGGCATCGTCGCCCAGACCGTCCATCACCGCCGCGACCTCTGACAGGGTCGTCGGGCAGACGTCGGGACAGTTGGTGAAGCCGAAAAACACCAGCATCCAGCGCCCCGCAAAGTCCTCCTCGGTTCGAACCATACCCTGGTGGTCCGTTAGTTCGAATTGAGCGAAAAAAGGCGGTTCGGCGTCGGTTCGGGCGCGGTCGGCACGATAGTCGGACCAGAGCAAAAGCCATACGAAGGCAAGCGCTGCCACGCCTGCCAAAACCCAAAGAAACTTCTGTGCCGATGTAAGGGACAATCCTGTTCGCCTGTTTTTGATTCTTATTGCGTGTGCGGGTACATCCTCTAGCCGCTAGAGGTTCAAGCACGAAATCATGGTATCGCTTGAACTCACGCGTTTGTGAATCCGACACTTGTTTATTCCGACGGCAAAACCTACACCAACTGTATCTTTTTCATGGAGGCGAGAATGCTCACGATCGGTACTCTGTCAAAGAAGACCGGCACGAAGGTGCAGACCATCCGGTACTACGAGCAGATCGGGCTAATGCCCGAACCTGGCAGGACCGAAGGCGGACAGAGGCGCTACGACAATGCACAGCTCGACCGACTGTCCTTCATCCGCCACTCGCGGCAACTCGGCTTCTCGCTCGATGCGATCCGCGAGCTGCTCGACCTCAGCGACCATCCCAACCGCCCCTGCGACGAGGCAGATGCCATCGCGCGTCGCCAGCTCAAACAGGTGGAGCAGCGCATGGCCCGCCTGAAGGCGCTGCGCACGGAACTGAAACGCATGGTCCACGAGTGCAGCGGCGGGCGGACAGCGGATTGCCGGGTGCTGGAGGTATTGCGGGACCATTCTGAATGTCTGACCGAGCACGACGAGATTGGGGCCTGATTGGGCTCTGTTGCAACAGAGCCGTCTTCTGGCGCCGCGACAGCGTGCTGAAGTCGGGCACAGCCCAGTCCAGGCCGATCAGGCGCAGCAGGCTCTCGACGAACCCGGTTGTATGGCGCAGGGCCATGCCGAACAGCACCTTCATCGTCAGGCAGGTCTGGATGGCGGCGTTGCTGTCGTCTGGTTGGCGCCCGCGCTTGCCGGTGGGCGCGGCTCCCCACATCATGGCGGGATCGAACCAGATCGTCAGCGAGCCCCGTTGCTTCAACACTTCGTTATAGGACGACCTGTTCGTGGTCTTGTACTTCGTAGTGGCCCAATTGCTAAATCCATCCAACTATCGTGCTAGGCCGTGTTGACAAAAGGGATTCCCATCGTGCGTCGAGCGTGATTCAAGCTGGTATCTACGACGGAGACCAGCTTGGCACGAGACCTGATGTCGGACGAAGAGTGGACGTTTTTTGAACGCTTCATTCTGGCCGCCCGCGCCCCGAATGGGCGCAAACCCACCAACCATCGCCTTGTTTTGGATGGTGTTTTCTGGATCGCGCGGACGGGTGCTCCTTGGCGCGACCTGCCTGATGAGTTCGGAAAATGGTCGAGCGTTTACCGTCAATTCCGGCGCTGGACGCTGGCAGGGTTGTGGGAGGTCATCATGGACGCCCTGAACCAGAGCGGCGCGGTCCCACACGCCCTTCAAATGATCGATAGCACCGTGGTTCGCGCCCATCATCCATTGCCCGGCATTGCGCCATCAGCGCCCATCATGCCGTGCATGCGCATCATCATCTCCATCATATCGTGCTCGCCGCCCATGCCCGCGCCGCGAGCATCCCCATGATGCGGCCCGCTGTCCGCCATTGCCGCTCCTGCCGCCAACAGGACTGCCACCGCGGAAGCTGCCATCTTTCCACGCAACGTCATTCGAATATCCTCCGTTTTGCCTTGCACGCCTCATGTCGGTAGTCACAGCGCAAATCGGAACGGGCGTCATTCAGGGATTTGTATCCGCGTGTCGCAGGCAGCCGATCTGATACAAATGGAGACAAAACAGCCTCTGACCGTGGAAAGCCCGTTCGTTAAACAAGAAAATGATGTCCAGCAGCCCTCATATCCTGGTCGTGGATGACCACAGGCAGATCCGGGAGTCGGTCACCCGGTTCCTGGAAAAAAACGGCATGCGCGCAACCGCGGCCAAGGACGCGGTCGAAATGGACGCCCAATTGGCCTCTGGCCATTACGATCTGCTGGTGCTGGATGTGATGATGCCGGGCGAGGACGGTCTTTCCATCTGCCGAAGGCTTGCGAGGCAATCGAGTCTCCCAATCATCATGTTGACCGCGCTCGGCAAGGAGACGGACCGGATTGTAGGCCTGGAACTCGGTGCGGACGACTACCTGCCGAAGCCCTTCAACCCCCGTGAGCTGCTGGCGCGCATCAAGGCCGTGTTGCGCAGGAGTTCATCCGCCGAGAACCACGCCGGGGAACTCGCAGGAAAACGCGTGCGCTTCGCCGGCATGACCCTCGACACGGATGGACATGCGATCGAGACGCCAGGCGGGGAACGTCTGCTGCTGACGACCGCGGACTTTCGCCTGCTGACGGTCCTCCTGGAGCGCCCCCGGAAGGTCCTGAGCCGGGATCAGCTGCTCGACCTGACCTCGGGCCGGGCCGCCGGCCCCATGGACCGGACCATCGACAACCAGATCAGCAGGCTCCGGCGCAAGATCGAGCCCGACCCCCTGCGGCCGAGGATCATCACGACGGTCCGAAACGGCGGCTACTGCCTCGCAACGGATGTCGAGGTCGTCGAATGAGACGGCCGTTCCGAAGCCTGCGCGCACAACTGGTCATTCTGATCGTCGCCGCACTCGTCGTTGCGCAGGCCATCAGCCTGTGGCTCTTCGTGGACGAGCGCAGCCTGGCGATCCGCGCGGCGCTTGGCTTCGAGGCCGCCGGCAGGGCCGCCAACGTCGCCCGTCTCTTGGAAGAAGCGCCGCCCGACCTTCAGGCGTCGATCCTGCGTGCCGCGAACTCGCCGCTCGTCCGTTTCGAATTATCCGACGCACCGAGCGTGACCGAGCCGGACCACCACCATGCGGCGCCCGTGGAAGCCCGCGTGCGGGCCCTTCTTGGCGACAGCTACAGCCGCGATATCCGTGTCCAACTCGATGATATCGAGACGCCGGTCCTGCCGCTGCCCAACCTCTCGCCGGAGATGGCGGAAATGCACCGCTCGATGATGCGGGGCGAAATGGCGGCGCTGGAAATGACGCTGTCCATTGCGCTCGCCGGAGGGCAGTGGCTGAACGTCGGGACCCGGTTCGAGCGGCCGCCGCTGCAATGGCCCCTGTTTTCCACGTTCACCTTCGCGCTGACGGCGGCGCTCATCCTCGTCACGGTGTGCTGGTTTCTGGTCACGCGCCTTACCGGGCCATTGCGCAAGCTGGCCGGTGCGGCCGAGCGGCTCGGGCGAGGTGAAGACGCGGTACCGTTGCCTCTCGTGGGTCCCGCAGAGGTCGAGGACCTGACGCGGGCGTTCAATCTGATGCAGGAACGCCTGACCAGATACGTGGCCGACAGGACGCGTGTTCTTGCCGCCGTGGGCCATGATCTGCGCTCCCCGCTTACAGCGCTCAGGGTGCGTGCCGAGATGGTGGACGACGACGAGACCCGAGAAAGCCTGATCGAGTCGATCGAGGAAATGCAGACCATGGCGGAGGCGACGTTGAGCTTCGCCGAGGACCTGACCGGAACTGAAGAGCCGCGAGAGGTCGATGTCGGTACGTTTCTTCACGACCTGGCATCCGACATGCTGGACCCGCCGAAGATCCAGGGTGGCCCCGACGTTCATGCGCGTCTGCGCCCGGTCTCGTTTCGCCGCGCTGTGCGAAACGTCGCGGAGAACGCGCTCCGCTACGGGGGGAGCGCCGAGATCGCCTGGCGGTCCGAGGACGATACCCTCTTTATCGAGATACGCGACAGGGGCCCGGGCATCCCGTCCGACAAGCTCGAGCAGGTCTTCGATCCGTTCTTCCGGCTCGAAGGCTCGCGTTCGCTTGAGACCGGCGGGCATGGTCTGGGGCTTTCCATTGCCCGATCCATCGTCCGTGCGCATGGCGGCGAGATCCATCTCGCGAACCGCAGGGACGGCGGACTCGTGGCGACCATGGTCGTCCCGCTCGCGGGCAGGCGATCTCACAAGACGTCATCGGCGAAAGAGGAGTGGAAGAATGCTGAGATCGATAGCGATAATGGCGACGTTCGCCATGCTTCCGACGGCAGTGGCCGCCGATCCTCCGGCGGATTGGCAGGGGAGGTATGATCACATGATGTGGGGCGGCGGCTACGGCATGGTGGGCGGCCTGATGATGCTTCTTTTCTGGGGCGTCGTCATCGTCTTGATCGTTCTTGCCGTGAAATGGTTCACCGACAACCAGGCCGGTGGCTCTCGTGGAGGGCGCGATGCAGTCGATATCCTGCGCGAGCGCTTCGCCGCGGGCGAGATCGACGAAGAGGAATTCGAACGCCGGAAGAAGGCGCTGGAACGCTGAAGCATCACCCCGTCGGGCCGGTCACTCGGTTCGGCTGAACTCGCGGGTTCCGGCCCGATCCAGGGCGTCCATGACTGCGTCGGCTGTCAGCAGTTCCGGCAGAACGATACCCTCCGGCGCACCCCGCCCATAGACGACGTTGAACGGGATACCGAAGCGGCCGAAGCCCTCGAGATAGCGGGAAATCGCCTCGTCCGGGCGGGTCCAGTCGGCCTGCATCGCTACGACCCCGGGAGAGACCAACAAAGCCGCGACCGGGTCTCGGTCCAGCACAAGCGCCTTGTTGGCCTTGCATGTCAGGCACCAGTCCGCCGTCACGTCGACGAAGACGACTTCCCCCGTGGAGATGCGTCGGGCGATTTCGGCCCGTTCAAACGGGAGCCAGGCAATTCCGCCCGACTCGGATGCAATCATTCCTGGCGACGAAAGGTGATCGGAAAGGGTTCCGGTGGCCAACAGCATCACGAAGGCGAGAGCGGCTGCGGTTGCACTCCGCACCGTACCGCTCAGACCGCGTATAGATAGAACCCCGACGATGACGGCGGTCAGTGAAACGGACGCGAGGGTCGCGATCGGTCCTGCAACGCCAATCATGACCCACACCAGCCAAAGAGCGGTCCCGCCGAGCAGGAGACCGAGAACCGCGCGTAGCAGGCTCATCCACCTCCCTGGTTTCGGGAGGCGCCGGACCAATCCGGGCCGCGCGGCGATGACCAGGTACGGGGCTGCCAGTCCAAGGCCGAGGAACGTGAAGACGACCGCGATGTCGATGCCGCGACCTGCCAGCGCGAAGGCGACGGCCGTTCCGAGGAAGGGGGCCGAACACGGGGTCGCGAGGATGGCTGCGAAAGCCCCCGCGGCAAAATCCCCGGACAGGCCTTGCTCTGAGCCTGCATTCGCCAGCCGCGTCTGCAGGCGAGACGGCAGCACAATCTCGAACGCGCCTGCGAGATTGGCTGCGAATACCCCAACAACCAGCAACATCAGGGAGAGGAAGAGCGGGTTCTGGAATTGAAGGCCCCATCCCACCGTGACGCCGATCTCCCGCAGCACGAAAAGAACGGCAGCGAGGCCCCACATGAATGCCATCGCGCCCGCGGCCGAAGCGAGAAACCCCTGTCGGACCGCAATCCTGTCGTCGCCACCCAGCCGCATGGCGGAAGCGAGCTTGATCGACAGAACTGGAAGGACACAAGGCATCGCGTTGAGAACGAGGCCTCCAATGAACGCGGTGGCAGCGATCCAGACCAGCGCCGCAAGATTGACGCCTGAGGTCGCGACAGCGAATGGCGGTTCAGGCGGTTCCGAAAGGGATCGGGGGGCTGCGCTTACGGCGAACCCGCCCGCGTCAGTCACCGTCACCGAGATGTCCTGCAAAGGGCTGTCCGGCGCAGAGAGGATCGGAACGCGGGCCCAGAGGAGATATCCATCTTCGCCAAGGCGGATGTCCGGGCGGCCGAGAGAGGCAAACGGCCCAAGCTCGGCAAAGATGTCCGGTGCGGTGAAGGGCGCTTCGGCGCGCATCGAGACCACCACCGCGCTCATGGCCGGATCCACATAAGCGGAGATGTCGGTGATACCTGTCGCCGATGCATCGACAGGAACCCGATCGGCAAACGCCGTGATGCGTGCCGCGCTCGCCTCGTCAATACCGATTCCGGTCGGCACATCGAGGGACAAGGTGAACTCCTGTGGAACGCAGATGTCCGAGCACGTGAGCAGCGTCACGTCCGCAGAAAGCCGAACCGGCGCGCCCGGTTCCTCCAGCGTTATGCGGATCGGAAAGACAACCTCGTCGTGATAGCCGAAGTTCTCGATGCCGAATGCGGTGAAGCGGTCCGGCGCCGGCCACTGGAAATCGATCGACGCAATATTCTGCGATCCCGACCAGTCGATCTCCGGTGGAAAGCCAACCTCCCCGGGCGTGCGCCAGTAGGTCTTCCAGCCCTCGGCGAGATCCAGCGCCAACCCGGCCGAAAGCGTGCCGGCCCCTGGCGCAATCCCGTTCTCGACGGTCAGCAGCCGCGCGGTCACTGCCGGTGTCGTGACGGGATCAGAACTGGCGGCGCCGACTTGGGACGAGGCGGCGGAAAGGAAGATGGCCGCGAGCATGGCGCCCGCCAGAATGCGGAGACAGTCTGCCCTGAAACGGGTCAGCATACCGAGGACCAGCCTTCCTCTCGCTCCATGCTGATGATCCGGCGCAAGGTTCGATCCGAGATCTCTCCCTGGATCACGGTACGGCCGACCACCATTGCAGGCGTCCCCACGAAAGCGAACAGGCGCGAGAGCGCGGCACTGATTTCAAGTTCGCGAGAGACGCTTTCGCTCTCCATGTCTGCGATCAGTCGATCGTGGTCTACGCCAATCCGCTCGGACAGCAGGGACAGGTATTCCGCGTTCGCGCGGAACGGGCTTGTCAGAAGGCTCTCATGGAACGCTATGTAGGTGTCCTGGCGCTTTGCGGCGAGCGCAGCGCGCGCTGCAAGGATCGAGGTTTCGCCAAGAAGCGGCAGCTCATGCCACTCGATGGCGACCTCTGAGCCAAGTTCGGATCCCAGTTCTGACAGACGCTTGGTCTGCACCCTGCAATATGGACAGTAGTAGTCGGCGAAAGACGCAATCGGGACCACGCCTTCGGATCTCGCCGCAGTCCCGAAGAGATGCGAACACAGATCTGCGCGGAGGCTGTCAGGGCTCACTCGCGCCGGTGTTTCCTCTGATCCGCCAACGCTCAGACCCGCAAACGGATTGAGGCCCGAAGAGACGGATCCGCCCGCGACCCGTCGAAATCCCGGCGGGTCATCGAGGGGTTCAAACTCGGGCAAACCTTCGAACAGGGAAGGCAGCACGCGAAATCCGCCGATCACGGCGCCGCCTGCAACAAGCATCAAGAGAAGTGTGCGCCTGTCGGCCATCAAAACGTTCCCGAACCGTCGAAACCATTTGCAGTCCATCACCGCCGGTAGGTCAAGGATACATACCGATACAAAAATCACCGCCTTGTCAGGTTGATGGATAGCGCGAAGCGGGTAAGAAATTCATGGGCGCCAAACCGAGCACACGACAAGATGTGAGAGCAGAATGAATTCAAAGACTGTCACGGTCGCGATCGCATTCATTGCGGCTTTCGTCGGAGTTGGCTGGTGGCTATTCGCGCCGGGCGGCAACGAGCAAAATCCAACGGCTGCCTCGGACGCAGTGGCTGTCGCACAAGGCTCGCCCATGGTCGAGGTGCAGGTGCCTGAAACACTCTCGGGACAGGCGCAGATCGGGCAACGCGGGTTCGAGGGTCTGTGCGCCCAGTGTCATGGCGAGAACGCGGCCGGACGTCAGGGGATCGGGCCGGCGCTCGTTCACCGTATCTATGAACCCAGCCACCACGCAGATGCCGCGTTTCTTCTGGCTGCCCAGAACGGCGTGAGGGCGCATCATTGGAATTTCGGGAACATGCCGCCGGTTGAAGGCGTCACGCGCGCCGATGTCATGGCCATCACCGCGTATGTCCGTGAACTGCAGCGTGCGAACGGGATCAATTGATGCGAACCGGGCATCGCACCTTGGCCAGAGCCATTCTCGTCGTCTGCGTCATGCTGTCGATGGCCCTCTCGTCTTTGCCCGATACCGCTGCCGCAATGGGCGGAGTGTTCGAGCAAGTACACTTGCACGACCATGCGGACGCTCATCGAGGCCATGCCGAGGATGAAAACGCAGCGGTGGACCGGCATTGTCATCCGGGGCTCGATTGCAAGACCGTATCCGTGTTTCTGAATAGTCCCCGGTTCGAAATCCAAGTTGCGGAATTCGTCCATCGCTTTGCTTTGACTAGAAGCGATGGCCAAAGCTTGACGATACCTTTTGATCTACCGCCTCCCCGAAATGGGTCGTGAGTCTTTCAAGAATTTCGACCCCCGAGACGAGGAGAAACCCCATGAACATCAGACTGACGAGCATTGCTCTTGCCAGTGTCATCGCCGGTGCGGCGGCGCTGGCGCACACGGGCGCCACCGGCGTCGTCCTGGAGCGCATGGAAGGCATGAAGGCTATGGGCGATGCGGTGCAGGCCGTCGCCCCCATGATGCGCGGCGAACGCGAATACGATCCAGACGCCTTGAGGCGCGCGGCGGAAACCATCGGGGCGCATTCCGGCAGCGCAATGACGGACCTGTTCCCCGAAGGCAGCAACGGCGATCCCTCCGAGGCCCGCGATCTGATCTGGGAGGAGTGGGACAGGTTCGCCGCCCTCGCTGAGCAGATGCAGGTGGCCGCACGCGGTCTCGCCCTAGCCGCAGACAACGGCCTCGCTCATGAGCAAGGTGGGATGTCTACCGGCACCATGATGGGCGGCGGCAGCATGATGGGTGGAAACGGCAGCGCCATGATGGGCAGTGGCAGCGGCATGATGGGCGGCGGCATGATGAGTGGCATGACGGCCGCTGATATCGGCGCCATGCCCGCCGATGCGGCCTTCGCGATGGCGAGCCAGGTCTGTTCGGCCTGCCACACCCGGTTTCGCGCCGAGGACGAGTGACGATGCGACCGGTCCTGAAATTCGGCGCAGCGACTGCGGTGCTTGGTGTCGCCACCGTCGCTGCGCTGGCCGCATGGCCGGTTGGGGTAGAGCCGGAACCGATCGAGCTGGTCGGAGATATCGAGCGCGGGGCCTATCTGGCCCGCGCCAGCGGCTGCATTGCCTGTCACACCAACTTCGAGGACGGAGGCGCGCCGCTTGCCGGCGGCGCGCCGCTTCCAACTGATTTCGGCACGTTCTATCCGCCGAATATTACCACTGACCCCGACTTTGGCATCGGAGCGTGGACTGTCGAGGACTTTGCGCGCGCGGTGCGGCAAGGCATCGGGCCGGATGGCGCGCCCTACTATCCGACATTCACCTATCCGTTCTACGCTGACTTTTCCGACCAGGAAATTGCCGACCTCTGGGCCGCATTCCAGACTGTTCCTCCGGTGGCCGAAAATGCGCCCTCGCATGACGTGGTGTTCCCTTTCGATCAGCGCTGGGGTCTGAAGCTCTGGCGGGCGGCCTATCTCGATGATCCTGAGACGGAGCCGGTCGATGGGCAGAGTGAGATGTGGAACCGCGGGCGGGAACTGGTTCGGGGCGCGACGCATTGCGGCGCCTGCCATACGGAGCGGAACCTTGCGGGTGCGCGCGTGCTCGACGCCGTGTTCGCCGGCAACGATGCGCTTCCCGGCGGCAACGACGCTCCGTCGATCAGATCCCCCGACCTGATTGCGGGCGGCTGGACCGTCTCCAACCTCGCCTACGCTCTCAGAACGGGCATCACGCCCTCCGGCGACGCTTTCGGAGGCTCGATGGGAGAGGTCGTCATGTACGGGACGAGCTTCCTGACACCCGCGGATCTCGAAGCGATGGCTACATACCTGCTCGACAGCGATGTCGCCGGGATCGAGATGGCAGGTGTGAATACGACGGAAGGCGAGGCCGACTGAGATGGCGCGATCCGATCCTGGCGTGCGCCCCCGAGGAAGATGACATGATCTACTCAAGACGCGATATCCTGAAGATCGGTGCGGCCGCGGGGTTCGCCTCGACCGCACCGTCCAATCTGTTCGCGCAGAGCAACTCGGCCGTGCCGCTGACGGCCCGCGAAGCCAGCCTGCAACTGGCGCCGCCGGACTATCCGCAGACCGCCATCTGGGGCTTTGACGGCTCCATGCCGGGACCGGTGATCCGGGTTCGGCAGGGCGGTCGTGTCACGCGCCGGCTGGTCAATGAACTGCCTCAGGCCACGTCGCTCCACTGGCACGGCGTCCGGATCGACAATGCGATGGACGGTGTCGCGGGCCTGACGCAGGAGGCCGTCGCCCCAGGCGCGTCCTTCGACATTGATTTCGTCGCGCCCGATGCCGGCACCTACTGGTACCACGCCCACAATCGCTCCGTTGAACAGGTCGCGCGCGGTCTTTACGGAGCGCTCGTGGTCGAAGAGCCGGAGGGGCCCGACGTGTATCGCGACGAGGTCCTGATCCTCGACGACTGGCTCCTGAACCCTGACACTGCCCAGATCGATCCCGACTTCACCTCGCGCCATGATCGCAGTCACGGGGGCCGGGTCGGGAACTTCATCGCGACGAACGGACAATACGGGCACAGCCTCGATGTGCGCCGCCATGAGCGGCTGCGGCTTCGCCTCGTGAACGCGGCAAATGCCAGGATCTTCGAACTGGCGCTGGCCGGCCTCGAAGGCTGGGTGATGGCGCTCGACGGCATGCCGCTGGAGGCGCCGCAGCCCGTGTCCGATACGGTTTTGCTCGGGCCGGGGCAGCGGGCCGACCTCCTTGTGGACGTCGTGGCGGAGCAAGGTGAGACGGCCTATCTGGTTCGTGTCGACAATGGCGAGGGGTTCGTTCAGTCGGCCTTCCCGGTGGTCGGGGCATCGTCCGGCGCGCGCAGGGATGCTCCGCAGGCGTTGGCCCCAAACGCCAACATGGCTCCTCCGGATCTCTCACAAGCCCGGCATGTGCGCCTTCACATGGGTGGGGGCGCGATGGGCCGCCTGCAGTCGGCCCAGTTCAACGGGGAGCGGAGAACCTTTCGCCAACTGGTAGATGCCAACCAGTTCTGGGCCTTCAATGACGTCATCGGTATGACGGATGACCCACTGGCCGTTCTGGCACGCGATGAGCCGGTCCGTCTTGAAATCGTCAATGACACCTCCTTTCCGCATGCCATGCACCTCCACGGGATGCACTTCCGCGAGATCGCGGCAGACGGCACGCTGGGACCGCTCCGGGATACCGTCCTGACATTCGGGGGCGAGACGCGCGAGATCGCGTTTTCGGCGCATAATCCCGGCGACTGGCTGTTTCACTGCCACATGCTTTCCCATGCCGCGTCAGGGATGACGACTTGGGTCAGGGTGACCTGATGCGGAGGAGTGTCGTCGCGGTAGCTGCTGCCGCCATCGTCTCCGTCGCGCTGGTTGCTTTCTGGTGGACGGGCGGGGGCTCGGAGTCTGAGGCTGCAATGGTCATTCCAGAAGGTCTCGACCTGGCACAAGGTGAGGTGCTCTACGGCGAGTACTGCGCGTCCTGTCATGGCGCAAACCTGGAAGGGCAGCCTGACTGGCAAAGCCCGGGGCCCGACGGCCGGTTGCCGGCGCCCCCTCACGACGAGACCGGGCATACATGGCACCACCCCGACAGTGTCCTGTTCCAATACACGAAGCTTGGCGGCCGTGAGACGCTGGCCACGCAGGGCATCGAGTTCGACAGCGGCATGCCCGGCTTCTCCGGGCAGCTGAGCGATCAGGAAATCTGGACCATTCTCGCCTACATCCGATCGACGTGGCCGGAGCGCGCGCGTGCCGCGCAGGCTGCCCGTACGGAGGCGAGCTTCGCCAACGAAGGGAGTTGACCCAATGAAGAAATCCATTCTCTGCGCCACGGTATTGGCTGTTTTTCTGCCAGTCGCCGCGTCCGCGGACGACCTGTCGGAGGATCGGGTACGCGAGCTGGTCCTCGAGACCATACGCGAGAACCCGCAAATCGTGATGGAGGCCGTCGCCATCCTGCAACGTCAGGAGGCCGACGCACAGGCCGAGGCACAAGCGCAGGTTCTGGAGGACGAGCGCGATCTTCTCGAACGGGATCCGAACGCGCCCGTACTCGGAAATCCGGATGGCGACGTCACCATCGTCGAGTTCTTCGACTACAATTGCCCCTACTGCAGGCGGGTAAAACCGGAGATCGAGGCCTTGTTGGCCGCCGATCCAAACGTTCGACTCGTCTATCGCGAGTGGCCCATTCTGGGCGAGGGATCCGTCTTTGCCGCACGGGCGGCACTCGCCGCGCGCGAACAGGACCTTTACGAGGAATTCCACTGGGCTCTGATGGGGATGAACGGCCGGGCGGAGGAAGCAGCCGTCATGCGGGTGGCCGAAGAAGTCGGGCTCGATCTCGTGCAGCTCCGTCGGGACATGGCGGCGCCCGAAATCGAAGAGCATATCGCAACCTCCATGCGCCTCAGCCAGGCCCTGGGGTTCAACGGCACTCCGTCCTTCGTGATCGGCGACGCGCTCGTTCCGGGTCTCGTCGAACAGGAGCAGTTGCAGGCCTTGGTCGCGCAGGTGCGTGATGGGTCCGAATGACCGCAAGCCTGCCATCCACTGACCGGAGTTACGCGCGATGCTGACCCGCCGCCATTTCATCGCTTCTACGGCCGCTTTGTTCTCGCCGCCCATCAACGGTCCGCTGGTTGCCAGCACCTGGCCGAGCGAGGCACAGAAAGCCGAATGGGATGCGCAGGTCACGCCTGTGAACTACGATCCGGCCACGTCAAACCCGTGGGGCCTTCATCCGCGCTTCCTGCCAACCCGGGTGATCGCAAACGATGGTTTGAGACCGGGAGACATCCATGTCGACGCGGTCGCGCGCTACCTTTACCACATCGAAGAAGGCGGAACGGCCATGCGATATGGAGTGGCTATCGGGCGTGGCGATCTCTATGAGCCTGGCACCTACACGATCCGCCGCAAGGTCCGCTGGCCGCACTGGACGCCGACCCGTTCCATGATCGAGCGCGAGCCCGATCTTTACGCGCAGTACGAAGACGGGATGGAGCCCGGACCGAGCAACGCTTTGGGATCTCGCGCGCTATATCTCTATGTGGGTGAACGGGACACTTATCTTCGTATACATGGTACGCCGTATCCAAGATCGATTGGATCGAGAGCCAGCTCGGGCTGCGTCCGAATGGTCATGGCGCATATCAACGGACTATTCGATCAAGTCGCAATCGGTGTCACTGCGCGTCTTTACCCGGCCGAGAATTCCCTCGGCTCACGGACCTGAAGTGCCCGGCGCCCGAGGGATACGAACGGACGTGAGCCCGTTCAACCGCGCCGTCGCCAACTTGAATTAGCCGGAAACTGCCGGGCTGGATGCCGTGCAGATCGGGCGGCCCTCTACCGTTCGAAGCGGCAGGAGGGTCGTTTCAACGGGCCCCGAATGGAGATACCAGTAGCATCCGTCCTCCGCTTGAAGGCGGGCCGTCGTGAGATCCTGGTAAGGGGCTGCGAGTTGGATGACGGCTTCGGGCACTGGCGCTGCGGCAGGTTCAGTTTCGCGGCCTCCCTGATCGAACGATGGCGAACATCCGCCAAGGACCAATACCAGACTTCCTTGCGCAAGATGTCTCGACTTCACGCGTACTGCCCTCTGCCAGTAGATTTTTTTGTTGTTCCCAGAGTGAACAATCTGGCCCCGGGTAGCAACGATGGCCATATGAATTTCGCGTTATGCGTGGCCCAATCCTCAACTGGGCTGCGTAAATGCATCAGCTGGATGATTGGAGCGCGGACACAAGATGGCCGATGCCGGTCAAAAGCACGACGACTGCGCCGAAGAGCACGAGCGACAAGAACACAGCGGTTCCCCGAGAACGGCTATGCGCAAATGATCGGCGCTGCGCGAGCCAACCCTCGATCACGGAGACATAGAGTGGAATTGCGCTGACCAGCGTCGCGTAGAGATAGACCCCCGAGATATTCTCGAAGAAAGCCGAGCGCGCGAGGGTTGGCGCCACAACGCGAACCGCCGTTGCGCGACTGCCTCCGAAAGACCCGAACCAGTCAGCGGAAAGCACGTAGATCAAGATGTGCAGCACGATGAAGGCAACGAGCCTTGCGGCAACGTCAAGGAACAGGACCAAGCCTGGTCGTCGCTCAAGGTTTCCGCGCGCGTTGGTCGAGGCGTAGAGGAAGAAGGCGAGATAATTCACAACGAAGACCACCGGTAGGCCGTTGGTGACAACCTGGCGCAGGAACCGCTCGAGCGCCTGTTGGTTCTCGGACAATGCGGTCGCGAAGCCTGGCGTCAGCGCGACGAAGATCGCAAGGAGCGGCAGCAGCCCTGCGAGGCTGACAAGCATGGTGTTCCATGCAAATCGCGAGAACGGCATCTCGGGGGAGAAGAAGCGTTGCATGCTCACTTTCTGACACCTTCTATCGGAAAGCTGATCTGGCCCATCGTCGCATCTTGCGTTCATTCCTCCTCGACATGGCGTGGGGGCGAACACTGATCTTCTCGCTCTCGAAGATCCAACGTAACGTCATTCAGGTGTGGGAGGGGGGCGAAGTCAGGCCAATCGATCACGCCTTTGTTATGCGCGGTTTTTGATGCCGGATTCTGCTTGCGCGATCAGCGAACTACGCGCTTTCGTGCGCTGCAGGCTCTTCACAGACAGCAGTATGATTCGTCTTCTTCGCGCACTTTTGGTTGCAGTTTTTGCGCTGGCGACCAGCGTCGGCGGTGCCGTTGCGCACCACGCCGTTCATTGCGACGCGACGGGGTCAGAAGGGCGGCTCGCGGAGCATGATCACGGCGGACATGTCGCGCTACACGCCGAAGTGCCTGACCAAGAAGCTATTCCTTTGGCCGCGGACCTCGGCTTTGCAGAGTGTTCCCAGCATCTCTGCTCCGTCTACATTTCTTCAGTCGAGAACCCGAGAGAACAGGTGGCGGTTCCCGTCGCCAATAGGCCGGCAGACACCAGCATCTCCTGTCTGAGCCGCCCCGAAAGCCTGTATCGCCCCCCTGATGTCTGATCGCTGATAACCGGCGACGCCGGAGTGCGGCTCTTTGTGGGGCCGTCTTTTCTCACTCAGACGATCGGATACCAACATGAAGATAGTTCATGCGGCACTGCTGCCGCTCGCTTTGGCTGCGTGCGCGCCGCCATCTGTCCTGCCTGACCAGGAAGTCCTCGGCCTTGGCGCCGCGAACAATCAATCGGTTCAGAGCAGGTCTGCCCTTGTGGCACTCTTCCCCGACTTCGAGGCCCGTCCTGTCGTTCAGCCGGGCGACTGGAGCGACTTGAATCGCTCACAAGCGCCTGAAGGAGCACTCGAATGAAGCGGGCCGGCCTTTTTTTATCGTTGAGTGCCATGGCCTTGTCGGCATGTGCCAATCCCGAACTGACTGCTGGACTTGCTGCGCGCGAACCGGGTTTCGAGACGGTTCGCAACACGACTTCTGCGGCGACCCGAGCACAAACAGTCTTCTTGCAGGATGCCGAGTCTATCCGCGCGAATTCCGAACGCGTGCACCAGATGGTCCACGGCCGGACGTTGTCAGCCGACACGGCGGTCCAGGTCGCTCTTCTGAACAATCGCGGGTTGCAGGCGAGCTACGCCGAGCTGGGCATGACGGCTGCAGATATCTGGCAAACGACGCTGCAACCCAACCCGACGGTGTCTCTTGGTCTTCTTGGTATCAATGCCGAGGGTCTCGCATGGCGTGCGCTCGAGGGAATGATCGCCAACAATATTCTGGCCCTGACGACAAGCGAACGCCGCAGTCGGATTGCGGAGACAAGGTTCAGGCAAGCGCAGTTGCGCGCTGCCGAGGAAACGCTGAGGGTCGCGACGGAAACCCGGCTTGCCTGGATCGAGGCTGTGGCGGCCTTCGAGGCCGCCAGTGTCGTACGAGACGCGGAAGCCACGGCCAACGCGCAGTCCGACCTCGCGCGTGAGCTTGGAGAGACGGGCTTCTTGAACCGGGCGGCACAGGCGCGTGATCAGGCCCTGTTCGCGGAGTTGGCTGGGCAGAGGGCGCGTGCGCGTCTGGATGCTCAGATCGCGAAGGAACGGCTTACCCGATTGATGGGTCTCTGGGGTACTGAGACCGAGTACTATGTGCCGGACGCCTTGCCGGCACTGCCAGGCCGGGCCGGTGCGCCCCGGGACGCTGAAGCTCAGGCTCTCGCGCGGCGTGTGGATCTCATCCTCGCCCGACTGGAACTGGAGGCTGTCGCTCAGGAGCACGGGCTGGTGAATGCAACGAGGTCTGTCACCGATCTCGAGCTGATCGCAGGCTTCGAACTCGAGCGCGAGGACACTGGCGCAGGAATCGAACGCGAAACGACACCGCAGGTCGAGCTCGAGTTCGCAATTCCCATCTTCGACAGCGGCGAAGCGAGACTGCGACGTGCCGAGATGGCTTATCTGCGCGCGGCACACCAGCTTGCGGAACGCGCCGTAACTGTAAGGTCCGAGGCACGCGCTGCTCAGGCCGAACTGGCCGGTGCGCATCAGATTGCGCGCCACTACCGCGACAACCTCGTACCCATGCGGGCGCTCGTCGAGAGCGAGACGCTGCGTGCCTACAACGGGATGATCGAGTCCTACACCGAACTTCTCGATGCCATCCGGGCGCGGCAGGCGGCTCAGATGGCGGAGGTGTCGGCGCGGGCAGACTACTGGAGAGCAGAGGCGCTCATGACGGCAGCGCTCTATGGCGGCGGCGGTGAGGGCGGCGGCGGCGGTGCCGCTCCGGAAATGGCCGCTGGCGGCGCACCCGGACATTGAGAAAGGACAACAGGATGAACAGACGTCAAATGCTTGGTGCAGGTGCCACCCTCGTCGGCGCCTCGCTCCTTGCCCGGACTTCAACCGCGCAGACACCCGAAGCCCCGGTGGCCGGAGCCGCGGCGACACAGGTCCCCCCGCGCCCGAGTTCAGGGCCAGACTACAACCCGGTCGTGACCCTGAACGGCTGGTCCGTGCCCTGGCGGATGAACGGGAACGTGAAAGAGTTCCACCTGATCGCCGAACCGGTGGAACGGGAGCTCGCTGAAGGGACCGTCGCGCGGCTCTGGGGCTACAATGGCAGCTCGATCGGCCCGACCATCGAGGCGGTGGAGGGCGACCGGGTGCGCATCTTCGTCACCAATCACCTGCCCGAACACACCTCGGTCCACTGGCACGGGCTGATCCTGCCATCGGGCATGGACGGTGTGGGGGGGCTCAGCCATCCCGGCATCCCGCCCGGCAAGACCTTCGTTTACGAGTTCGACCTGATCAAGTCGGGCACGTTCATGTACCACCCGCATGCCGATGAAATGGTACAGATGGCGATGGGCATGATGGGGCTCTTCATCGTGCATCCGCGGGATCCGTCCTTCATGGCCGTGGACCGAGACTTCGCCTTTCTGCTCAACGCTTTCGACATCACGCCGGGCTCTGCGGTCCCGCGCACGATGACGATGCTGGACTTCAATCTCTGGTGCTGGAACAGCCGGATCTTCCCCGACATCGACCCACTTGTCGTGCGTCAGGGCGACCGGGTGCGGGTGCGGGTGGGCAACCTGACGATGACCAACCACCCGATCCACATGCACGGCTACGACTTCGAGGTGACGGGCACAGATGGCGGGTGGGTCCGGCCGGAAGCGCGCTGGCCCGAGGTCTCCATCGATATCCCGGTGGGAGCGATGCGCGCTTATGAGTTCGATGCGATCCATCCAGGCGACTGGGCAATCCACTGCCACAAATCGCACCACACGATGAACGCGATGGGCCACGACATCCCCACGATGATCGGTGCGGACCAGCGCCGTTCGGTCGAACTGATCCGCCAGCACCAGCGCGGATACATGGCCATGGGGAGTGCCGGCATGGCCGAGATGGGTGAGATGGAAATGCCACTGCCCGCCAACACGGTGCCGATGATGACCGGATGGGGACCGCATGGCCCCTTGGAAATGGGCGGCATGTTCTCGGTCGTGAAGGTCCGGCCCGACATCGCGCCCGGCGACTACAGCGATCCCGGCTGGTACGAGAACCCGCCAGGAACCGAGGCGCACGAATGGACAGGCGACCTGCCCGAGATTGCGCGCAACGACAGCCCCAGGACCACACTTACCCCGCGATCGCGGGCTTGAACTTCTCAGCTACGGAGACCCAATGAAACGCGCTTCTCTTTCCATTCTTGCCTTGCTTCTCATGAGCAGTGTCGCAGCCGCCGACGGCGGGCATGCCCATGCCGACGACTGGGAGATCGGTCGCCCGGGCAATGCGGCCGATGTAACCCGGACGATCGAAGTCGACATGTTCGAGCCCGATAGTGGCGGCATGGCATTCTCGCCTGCCGAACTGACGATCGCGCGCGGCGAGACGGTGCGCTTTGTCGTCACCAACCGCGGGGTGCTCGACCACGAAATGGTCATCGATACGGTCGAGGCGAACATGGAGCACATGCAAGTCATGATGATGAACCCCGATATGAAGCATCACGATCCGAACGCCGTCTCGCTCGCTCCGGGTGAGACTGGTGAACTGATCTGGACATTCAGTCAGGCCGGAACGTTCCAGTTCGCCTGCCTGATCCCCGGCCACATGGAAGCGGGCATGCACGGACCGCTGAACGTCAACTGATCTGCGAGGAGTAAACAAATGAAGACCCTTAAGACCGCGGCGTTTGCCGCAGCCCTCGGCCTTATCGCTCTGCCTGCATCTGCAGAGGGCTTCGTGCGGGGCGTCGTGGAAGAAATCACCACCGATCCGCAAAGGCTCACCATCGCGCATGACGCGATTCCGAACCTCGAGATGGAGGCCATGACAATGGTGTTTCGTGTCGCCGATCCCGAGATGCTGGACGGCCTGAGCGTTGGACAGGCGATCGAGTTCGAGGCAGAGCGCGTCAATGGTCGTCTGACCGTTACTGCTTTGCGCGATCCATCGTAATCCCAATTGCACCGACGATATTGCGGGGCCGATCCGGCCCCGCATCCCGTCGAAAATTCATTTTGTCTGCTGAGAAGAGAGCCCTCGGCTAGCCGCCGAGATATCTTACCGTTTGTCTCAATTGGATATTTTCGCAAACCCATGGTTAGCTGCCAGTCGCGATTTCAGTAGATGAAAATTCGGACCAGCCTTCACATCAATTAAAACAATGACTTAGAGCCCGGAGAACGTTGGATTCCAGTCTCGTCCCCTCCGCCAATCGGCATCATTAGGTATCTGATTTTAAATGGTAGTTGTAATGACATAGTGGGCCTGCCCCCTTATGTGCCCCCTTCGCGTGTTGCGTTGGTCCCGGCAGGAGGGGGGTGCGCCACCTTGCTTGACGTTATGTCGCGTATCTTGTCTTGGTGTCTTGGTGTCTTGGTGTCTTGGTGTCTTGGTGTCTTGGTGTCTTGGTGTCTTGGTGTCTTGGTGTCTTGGTGTCTTGGTGTCTTGGTGTCTTGGTGTCTTGGTGTCTTGGTGTCTTGGTGTCTTGGTGTCTTGGTGTCTTGGTGTCTTGGTGTCTTGGTGTCTTGGTGTCTTGGTGTCTTGGTGTCTTGGTGTCTTGGTGTCTTGCTGTCTTGCTGTCTTGCTGTCTTGCTGTCTTGCTGTCTTGCTGCCCTACGCCCCGGACGTGGCCCGGACGTGGCCCGGACGTGACCACCGTAGTCTAGAAGGTGGGCGGGTTGAGGACTTGATAGGTGTTGGGCGTGGCGGCGACTTGGTAGGGGCTGCACGGAAGGGGTGCGGATTTGCTGGAGGCAAGAGTTAGTCCGGACACCCGGCCCACCCCCCGGCCTACCCCGCGCGGCGCGGGATTTTCCTTATCACCCTGTCACAGAAAATTCGGGTATTTCAGGGTTCTGACAAAACCGACAAACGACACGGCTAATGTCGCGGTGCGCCCCCTGCCGGGAAAGAGTAATGCCGCTGGGCCAACGGGGGGGCATTGTTGCAGAACGACGGCATGAGGCGTGACGGCCCTCTAGCCCATTGATGTCAGGCGACGCGGCCATCCCGGCAGCCTGTCGCAGCGGGAGCCTGAACAGCACCTTGATCGAAAGGCAAAACTGGATTGCCGCGTCCGAGAAGACCGGCGGACGACCTGGGCGTCCTTCATGCGGTGCAAGCCAAGTCATATCTTTGTCGCGTCAAACCAGCAGCGAGCCGCGCTTCCTGAGCGCGGCGTTGTAATCGGACCAGTTCGTGGTGCGGTAGCGGGCGGGAGGTGGCTTTGTCATGAAGCTCACTTAACCGACTGGATTCGTGTTGTGAGTCCTCATAAGTCAGAGTTTTGCAACAACGCCCTGTCAGTCCACCAATGTGAACGTATGTTCGTAGTGACCGGCATCGCGCCGTGTCGTCACCATTTGACCGCGTGCTCCAATGAATCGGCCCGTACCGCCAATTACAGCCCTGACATGCGGCGAATCTGGCGCCATTTCAGCTTGCCCATTAGGATATGCTGCCGTTCCAGCTATCACCAGTGTATCTGTATTACCAAAATTTACGACAATCTGCGCGATACGGTCCAGAAACAATTCATTTTCGCCGATTGGAATTGAAACTGTAATGATGACGCCATGCATCTCACCAGATGTGCCATCATCTGCAGTAAATTCCGCCTCAAATGCCATTACGTCACCATGCGACGAACCTTGTGCACCAATGTCCACATGCGTGATGGCTGGTAATTCCTGCAGAATGGAAAACGTCTGATCCGCTGAAGCGGGAATGGCAACCAAGCCTACCAACGCTAAAGCTGCAACGTGCGTGTAGAAATGGTTCATTGGTCAAGTCCTTTGTAAGCTACTGTGCCTGCTGACGTCAGAAAAAGCACTGGTACTCTAATCGCTGATATCATGTCATCACACAATGGGTATTTTTTTCTGTGCCACGCAACTTGGGTGTCTGAAAACTAGCGCAAGGCAGTTGTTTTATCAGACTGCAAGCCACTCTTTTGATTATACACTTCGATGCATTCGTATGACGATCGCGTTTTGAAAGGATGTAACACCAACAAGGCATTGTTGCAGAACGACGGCATGAGGCGTGACGGCCCTCTAGCCCATTGATGTCAGGCGACGCGGACGATCTCGGCAGCCTATCGAAGTGGGAGCCTGAACAGCACCTTGATCGAAAGGCAAAACTGGATTGCCGCGTCCGAGAAGACCGGCGGACGACCTGGGCGTCCTTCATGCGGTGCAAGCCAAGTCATATCTTTGTCGCGTCAAACCAGCAGCGAGCCGCGCTTCCTGAGCGCGGCGTTGTAATCGGACCAGTTCGTGGTGCGGTAGCGGGCGGGAGGTGGCTTTGTCATGAAGCTCACTTAACCGACTGGATTCGTGTTGTGATTCCTCATAAGTCAGAGTTTTGCAACAACGCCGGCTCGGGAGCGAAAACCAGAAGATGGCGGTTTCTGCTGATTAATCGATCTTCAAGACTAATTCTGTAATCAGCTGTTTGTTGGCGGCGATCCTGATGGCGGTGGTGTCGGGCCGACGGCTGGCAGGATCAGGCGGGAAGCAGATAGTCGCCGCGCATTGCATCGGGTTAGCGCGCAGTCTTCGACGCGCAACACCCTTGCCACGGGGCGTTGTCGCACGCCGACCGTCTTGGTGGAACGGTGGCAGTACTTGGACTGTGTGAGAAAGATTTTTTGCAAAACGCCGTTCGAATTCACCGCGCACGACCTCTTTCCTTTTCAGGGCCCGCGTTCTAGGAATGTTCTGCACTTATTTGCAAAGGATGAAGTATGAAAGTACTCGACGGCGTCTATGGGAGCTTTCTTTCCCTCCTATCGGTTGTTTCTCCCGTCCTTGCTGATGCTTACGACAACGACGTGGTTGTCGTAGATCAGGGATGGACGGATGCCGACCGCGCCTTTTTCTACTTCGCGCCACAGGGCTCTCCGATCCTGCCGCTGGACTATTTCATGTCGCTGGAGCAACCCGGTAGCGACGCGCCCTTTCTGGATCGCGACTATCTTCGCGCCATGGGGCTGATCTTCTGGGACGACCCCGATGCCAACCCCGAAGGCCTTCCCATCGGGCTGACCGTCGATACCGGGCGGCTTGGTTCAGAGCCGCAGCTTGGCATGAATTGCTCGGCCTGCCACGTGACCGAGGTTCGGGTAGGCTCGTCCGTTACGTTGCTGGATGGGGGCGTGTCGCATTTCGATTTCTGGACGTTCATGACCGATCTGGAAGCGGCGCTTACACAGACCGCGCAGGACGAGGATCGCCTGGCGCGCTTCGTTGATCGGTTGACCGAGCGCGAGCACCTTGTGACAGAGCCGGATCAGGTGCTGGCGCGACTTCGCCAGATCATCGCGGACCGCGCACAGTGGCAAGCCCGTAACCATACCGAAATCATGCCGGGGCCGGGGCGCGTCGACGCCCTCAACGTGATCCTGAACCAGGTCACGGCGGGCATGCTGGAGCGTCCTGAGAACGCCCGTCGCCCCGATGCCCCCGTCAGCTATCCCGTCTTGTGGGATGCGCCTTATCTTGAATTCGTTCAATACAACGGCGTCGTGCCCAATGCCGGAGCGGGCGCTATCGCGCGCAATGTCGGCCAGGTGCTTGGTGTCTTCGGGCAGGTCGACCTTGGCCAGGGAATGCTACCACCAGGGTACAATTCCTCGGTGAACGTGACCCATCTGATGGCGTTGGAAGAACGGCTTCAGACGCTGACCTCTCCGGCATGGGAGGATTTCGTCGCAGCTGGCGTGCTGCCCGCGCTGGATGATGACCTCGTCACGGCGGGGGCGGCGATCTATCAGGCTGAATGCGCCAGCTGTCACGCCGTGATAGACCGGGAAAATCGGGGCGATTTGGCCTCCATCCCGATCCAGACCTTCGATCTGGAAACACTCGGCACCGATCCCTCCGCCGCCTTGAGCTTCGCCGAGCGCGAGGTCGTGACCGGCCCGATCGAGGGGCGTTCCGTCGGCATCATCGGTGGCCCGGAATTCTGTGACGTGTCCCACGGTAACGCCGTCCTGGCCCATGTCGTGGCCGGGGTCATGCTGAATCACATCGGCGATGATGGCAGCGCGATTGTCGAGGCGCGCGGGGACGCGCTTGGCAACAGCATCCACAGGCGGCTTGTCGGGCTGGGAAATTCGATCCGTTCCACGCTTGGGTTCGAGGTCGAAGATGATGTCACGCCCCCCGATTACAACACCATGATCGACGCGCTTGCCGCGCAGGGCTTGTCCGAGGATGAGATCGCCGCACGCCTCGCCGCAACCAGCAATGATGCCTCTGCGCTTTTCGATGTGCTTGTGCGCGATCATTTCGATTTCCATGGCTCGGAAGAGACGTGCCGGATCACGTTGCAAACTGCCCAATATCGGGCCCGACCGCTCAATGGCAGTTGGGCGACAGGCCCGTTCCTGCACAACGGATCGGTTCCGACGTTGGATGCCTTGTTGCGTCCCGCGGCAGAGCGTCCCACAAGCTTTGCCGTCAGCGATGCACGGTTCGACCCAGAGCATGTGGGCTTCGTCGAGGATGGCGACGGCACGGATTTTGTTTTGGATACGACGCTTCCGGGGAATGCGAATACCGGGCATGAATACGGGGTCGATCTGGGCGAGGAAGATCGCCGTGCCCTGCTTGAATATCTCAAGAGCCTCTGAACCGGTGAAGCGCGCGCCCCACCACGCGGTGCTTCTTTCGCTTGTCGCATGCGCTACCCTTGCCGCGTCGGCGGCAGTGGCGACCGATCACATCGATGGGGGCATGTCAGTCGATCAACCCGCCACCGATCTGACAGACCTCTATGCCTTTACCGCCGCCGAGGACGCGCAAAGGCTGGTGATCATCCTCAACACGGTGACCGCCGCGACCGATGGCGCGCGCCCCGCGTCTGATGCGACGTTCAACATCTTCATCGACAGTGTGGCACCCGATGAAGAAAGCGTGCGGTTTCAGCCAGTAGGCGATGCCCCGTTTCGGATCAGCTGCACGTGGCATGACACTGGGGCCCGATGCACGACGTCCTCCGGTCGCCAGATCGAGACGGCGTTTTCGGCAGTCAGCGATCCCGCGGAATTGAGAATTTTTGCCGGGCTGCGCTCTGACCCATTCGTGCTGAACGGCCGATGGGCTGTCGCCTTGCAAAGCGGGACAACGATCCCGGCTCCATATGAATCCAACATGATTTTTGGGCTGAACGTCTATGCCCTTGTACTTGAGATCGACATTGCAAGTGTGCTGCCGGATCTGCGCGACAGCGTGCTGGCCGTCGGCGCGGATGTCCACACTGGCGCGGGAGAGATTCAGGATCGCATCGGGCGGCCAGAGATCGCAAACATCGCGCTTCATATGCCCGGAAACGATGACATGAGGGACGGGCTGAACCGTGAACCCGCCCCCTACATGTCCGCGGCCTTCCGGGACCAGATCGCGGGGCTTCTGCGCGCGGATCTCGACCGATATGACGCCTACGATCCACAGCCGTATCAAACCGACAAGGATGCCCTTGCCGGCCTGCTTGCGGATGATTTTCTGACGATTGACCCAAGGCTACCCTGTTCCGGGGCGCGGTATTTCGACCTTGAAACCGCGCTGCTGTCCGGCACGTCGGCGACGCACTGCGGCGGACGGCCGCTGGATCAAGACGTCGTTGATGCGGTCTACGGCCTGCTCATCCACGGGACCACTGCCCAAGAGGTGCCCGACGGCGCGGATACCGCTACGCATCCACCGCTTGCCGCGTTCCCCTATCTCGCCCCGCCGAATACCGGGTGGCAGTCGGCCCTACGTGCACGTGCCGCAAGAGCCTTGGCCAACGTCTCCGCGCCCGGTCCGAAACGAATACAGACCGCCGTTTTTGGCGGCGTCTTCCTACTTGTTGTTCTGACGGTGATCATTGTCGGGTTGAGACGGCTGATCGCAAGGCGACGCTAGCGACCGGGCGGTTTGTCGGGCTGCAACTGGCAAGGTTGGGGGAATCGCTAATTGCGCCGCCGACACCGGCACTGGACCGGCACAGAACTGTGACAGGTCCCATCGGCGCGTCCTTCGTGGCTAATCCAGACAGGGTCATCAGAGGATGGCGCGCCCACGATCCAAGAAGACTGGAGGAACCGGGTCACATCGCCGGAAGCGCTTGTTTCTCCAGTCCCTCAAGCGTTATCCGATAGTGATCTTCTAGAAGTTTGCACGCCAGGTCGGCGTCTTGGTCCAGGACGGCATCCAGGATCGACTTGTGCTCTGCGGCGGCCCCTTCGCGCCGCAACCGACTGGGCGCGGTGTTCATCGACAGGTTCCGGTAGCGCACCGACTGATCCATGAGTTGCGAACAAAAGCCAAGCAGCAGAGACGACCCGCAATTATCCAGAAGAAGCATATGGAACGCTTTGTGCAGCCGCTCCCTTTTCTCGCTGGCCTTCGCGTCGACATCTTCCTTCATCAAGCGCTGGGTGCGCGCCAGGCGGTGGTAGCTGAGGACCAACGCCTCCTCCAGTGCTTCGTCCATGTTCTCAATCGATTGCCGCAGCGCAAGCGTTTCAAGCCAGATGCGCGTCTGGACCAGTTCGGTCATATCCGCCAACGAGATCGCCGCAACGCAGAACCCGCGATGGCTACGCCGCTCAACCAGCCCCTCGGAGGACAGCCGGTTGAGGGCCTCGCGGATGGGAACCGCGCCGATGTCATATCGCTTGGACACGGCATCGATCTGCAGCCGTTCGTCAGGGACCAGGATGCAATTCAGGATGTCGCGGCGGATCTTGTCATAGGCCCGTTCCGACAGATTCGGGGGCCCCGAAGTCTTGCTCATGCTACATCATTCCCCCGGGGCCGCTCGACTTGTTCCAAAATACGAAGCGACGCTGCAATCCCACGACGATGAAGTAAAGCGCTAACCCAAGGAGACTCAGGTACAGGATGAGCGAAAAGACACGGGGTGTGTCCAATGTGCTGGCCGATTGGCGGATCAAGGCCCCAAAACCTTGGCCGCCCCCCAAAAATTCGCCCGTGATGGCACCGGCCATAACGCCAACGGCCGCGATCTTCAGGCCGGTGAAGAAGTAGGGCAGGCCTGTGGGAATCTTCAACCGCATCAGGATCTGTACCCGCGTGGCGCCAACCGATTTGAAAAGCATCCGTTCATTCTCTGTCGCCGCGTATAGCCCGGCGGCGGTAGAGACGACGATGGGAAAGGTCGCAATGAAGGCCGCAAGCGCCACCTTGGAGGCAATATCGAACCCAAGCCACGCAATGAAGAGCGGGGCAAAGGCTACTTTGGGCATGGTATCGATGGCCACGAGATAGGGCATCACGGCGCGCTCGCCGAACTTGGTCTCGCCGACAAGGATGCCAAGCGAGGCACCGATCCCGATGGCGATCGCGAAGGCGTAGAAGACGGTCAGGGTCGTGGTCCAGAGCGCTTCGAGCATATAGCCGCCTGACGCGATGTTCTGTCCGACGAAGATCACGTCGCTCAGGGTCTCGGCCGGGGTCGGAAGGATAATCGCCGACACCCACCCCATGCGCGTGACAAGATCCCACAACCCCACAACGGCCACGAAAAGCAGGGTCATCGCCAGCCATCGCGGGATCCGGTCGATGAAGGCTTCGCGTTCGACCCAGACGGTGTCTTCAGCGGTCGACGGCAGGCCTGTGCTGGTCGCATCGGTCATTCGTTGGCCTCCTTTCCCAAGAGATCGCGGATATGCCCGACGATGTCGCCGAATTCCGGCGTGTTAACCATGTCGAGCGTTCTGGGGCGGGGCAGGTCGATGGTGATATCTTCGACCACGTGCCCGGGCCGCGCCTGCATCACGAGGATCCGGTCCGAGAGTAGGACCGCCTCTGCCAGCGAATGGGTCACGAGAAATGCCGTGGAGCCGCGTTCAAGGCATATGCGTTGCAATTCCATGTTCATGAAGTCGCGGGTCAATTCATCGAGCGCGGAAAAGGGCTCGTCGAGCAGGAGCATGGCGGGATCGGAGATCAGCATCCGACAGATGGAGGCGCGTTGCGCCATCCCGCCAGAGAGTTCTCCGGGATAGACATGCGCAAAATCGCCAAGCCCCACCAGTTCCAGCAGGTCCATTGCCTTGTCCTTGGCGCGCCTTGCCGTCGCGCGCCCTTCGCGCAGCTCGATCGGCATCAGGACGTTTTCAAGGGTGGTCTTCCATGGCAGCAATGTGGCTTGCTGGAACATCATCCCGATGTCCGGCCGAGGCCCGACAACGGGCGTTCCCTCAAGGACCACACGCCCGGTTGTGGGGGGCATGAGACCTGCCATGATCTTGAGAAGTGTCGATTTTCCGCACCCGGACGAGCCAATAACGGATACGAACTCGCCTTTGTGAATGGTCAGGTGAACGTCGCGCAGCGCCACCAGTGCGTTGCGGGCATAGGTCTTTGAAAGGCGCTCGATCTCGTAGACAGTCCTCGCCACGGGCAAGGACTGTCGAGCGTCGTTTGGGTGAGCTTGAACCATTGCCCTTATGCGTTCCAGCCCGCCACGAACTCGTTCGTGTAGACCGAATCAAGGTCCGCCAAGGGCTCGGAAAGCGCGCCAGAACTGACGGCCGAGTCATGGATCGCCTGCCAGTGTTCGGCCGGCTGATATCCAAACCCCTGATCCATGTAGGCCGCCGTCGGTGTCATCCTGTTGACGACGCCATCAAACAGCGAAGAGGCATAGTCCTGCTCACCCTCTTGGGGGTTGCCCGCAGCACAATGGGCAAGGCAGGTCTCCTTGTTTGCAGGGTCGATGGCAAAACGCATGCCACGCACCAAGGCCCGGCCAAAGGACGGTGCGAGGTCAGGCATTTCGGCCATCGTGCTTTCCAGCATGGCAATTCCGTTGCCGAAGAAGCCCAGATACGCCTCGGGCGTGATTTCCGTGAGCTCGATCCCACGAGAGGCAAGAATGGCCGCGTCGGACACCGCCCCCGCATAGGAACTGACTTCATCGCGCAGGAACGCGACGGCTGCCGTGCCGCCATCCCCAACCGGCAGGTATTCGAAGTCCTCTCCTGCCGTCATACCAAGATCGGACATGATTGCCGTCGTGAACGAGACTTCAGCGCCGTCAGCGGTGCCGACACCGATGACCGACCCCGCGAGTTGATCCGGGCTGGTGATGCCACTGTCAGACTTTACAAGTAGACCGAAGACGGATTTCGGATAGAGGTTATAGAGGAACATGACATCAATCCCGCGCGAGCGCGCGCCAAGCGTGGGTCCCGGTCCGGGCGCGCCGATCTGGGCCTGCCCCGCAGCCATTGCCTGCAATACGGCGGACGACCCGTCAATCGCTTGTAGTGTCGGGTCGAATCCCTCTTCGCCGAAATAGCCTTCGCCGACGGCCACCCAATACGGCAGCCATGTCAGCGCCGAGGGGTTCGGTACGGCAAATGTGATCGCGGTTTGGGCACGCAGGATAGCAGGGGTGCCAAGCGTTGCAACGGCCGCGCCTCCCATCGTCAGGGCGCCGAACTGTCGGCGGGACATCTTGGTACGAATAGTCATTTGAGTAACCTCCCAGTTGTCAATCGGGCGCTCTCCGCTCGCTCAAGACGGAACTGTGCCCATGCGCAAATGCTATATGGTTTGAGCATCAATGCAAGATAATATATGAAATAGGCATGAGGTCGATATAATGTATTGCTTGAGGAATACTTCTCCTAGAATATATGAAGCCATCGATTGACGAACGTCGCCGCAACGTCAGCAAACAGCTCATTGAAGGACTGCCCCCATGGTTGAATTCACCGTCACACCGCCCGCGCCTGCGTATCTGGATGTCGTGGGCACGGACGAAAAGTTTCCGGTGCGTCGGATCTACTGCATCGGCAAGAATTACATCGCCCACGTCCGGGAGATGCAGCAGGATGAGCGTGACCCGCCCGTCATTTTCATGAAGCCCAAGGATGCGCTGGTCCGCAACGGAGGTGAAATCCCGTACCCCGTGTTCACCAACAACTTCCACTACGAGTGTGAACTGGTCGTGGCGCTGAAATCGGGTGGCTACAACATCTCGGAAGCGGATGCGTCCTCGCATATCTACGGCTACGCGGTCGGTCTTGATATGACCCGGCGCGATCATCAGGTGTCGGTGATGGAAAAGGGCATGCCTTGGGAAATCACCAAGGCGTTCGACCATTCCGCCCCCGTGGGGCCGATTACCCCGGTAAGCAAGATAGGCGTCATGACCAGCGGTCATGTGAAGCTGAAGGTCAACGGAGAAACCAAGCAGGATGCGGATATCTCGCTGCTGATCTGGAAGATCGACGAAATCATCGCAAAGCTGTCCGAGCAGCACAAGCTGATGCCGGGTGACATTATCATGACTGGTACGCCAGCCGGTGTTGGTCCCGTGGTGACGGGTGATGTGCTGGATTGCTCGGTCGATGGGCTGGAGCCGATGCAGGTGCGCATTGGCGAAATGGCCACGTGAACGCCGGTCTTCGTCTGGCGCGCGCGGGGACGGCAACGATCGGCGAGGCTGCCCCTGAAGCACGTCTTGTCGACGCCCCGATCCGCCCGATTGATTCAGGGTTGCGGGTTGGTGGCCCCGCGAGGACGGTCCGCTGTCTACCGGGTGACAACCTGGCGCTCCACCGTGCCATAGCGGCGGCGGAAGCGGGCGAGGTGCTTGTCATTGACTATGGCGGCAGCATTGAGAGCGGTCCGTTTGGTGAGGTGATGTCAATCGCTTGCCAGGTGCGCGGTATAGCGGGTGTGATCATCGACGGCGCGGTGCGCGACAGCACCGAGATCGTGGCCCTTGGACTGCCGGTCTTTGCCCGTGGATTGAATATCCGGGGCACGAAGAAAGTTGATGCTGTTACGCTTGACGCGCCGTTGAAGATCGGTGGCGCGCTGGTGTCACCCGGAGATATCGTTGTGGCCGATGCGGACGCGGTGATCATCGTACCAGCGGGCGCGGTCGAAATTACCCTTCGGGCAGTCGATGCACGGATCCGAAAGGAAGCCGGGATGATAGAACGCATTCGGGCGGGAGAAACCACCTTGCATTTGCTTGGCTTGGACAAGGAGATAACGGCATGACAACGACAATCGCGATTGTGGGCACCGGGCGGATGGGCACTGCCTTCGCCAAGCGTCTGATCGAACAGGGCCAGTCGGTGGTCGTTTGGAACCGGACCCCTGCGCGAGCGGATGCCGCCGTGGCAGCAGGCGCCAGGCGCGCCGCTGATCTGACGGATCTGGTGTCGGCTGATATCATCCTGATATCGCTTACCAATGCCGAAGCGGTGCAGGCTGTCGTCTCTGGGCTGAGCAAGGCCGGTATTACCGGAAAGCTGGTGATCGACCTGTCAACGCTGCTACCCGACGAAAGCCGGGAGGTCGGTGCACGTGTCGCGGATGCCGGCGCCGAGTTCGTGGATTGCCCGGTCGGGGGCACGGTGGGCCCGGCCCTAAAGGGGATGTTGCTGGGGATGGCAGGCGGCACAGACGCCGCCGTCGCCCGCGCCCGCCCGGTGCTGGAACAGTTGTGCAAACGCGTCGAACACATGGGGCTGGTCGGCACGGGGGCGAGCATGAAACTTGCGGTGAACCTGCCCTTGGCGCTCTATTGGAAGACCCTGGCCGAAGCGCTCGCGGTTCTGAAAGGCTCTGGCATCGATGCCGAGACTGCAATTTCCGTTATCTCCGACAGTTCGGCTGGCCCGGCCGTTCTCAAGAACCGGGCGCAAGTGGTGATTGATACCCTCAACGGGACGGATCAACCCGGCACCTTCGACATCGCCGGGCTTGCCAAGGACCTTGATCTGGCCCTGCGTCAGGCTGCACTGGTCGGTGCGGACTTGCCGCTCTCGCAGGCGGCGCGAAAAAGCTACGCCGAAGCGCTTGACCGCGACCTTGGCGGCTTTGACGGCGCAACCCTGACACGTCTACTGTCCGCAGATTGAGTTGGAGCTGTTTGCCGATCCCTGGACCCTGATCGGTCTCATCGCCGCCCTTGCTTTTGCGGGGATGGCGATAGGATTTCTGGCCGGCCTTTTCGGGGTTGGGGGCGGGGCCATTTCGGTCCCGATCTTCTTCGATATCTTCGGCGGTTTGGGCTATGATCCCGAGGTCGCAATGCCGTTGGCTGTGGGCACTTCGCTTGCGGTGATCGTGCCAACCTCGATCAGCTCTGCCCGAGGGCACTATGCAAAGGGCGCACTTGATGCCGAGATCCTTCGGATGTGGGCGGTCCCGATCCTTCTGGGCGTGGTCATTGGCGCCATCGTTGCACGATTTGCATCGCCGGTCGTGTTCCAGGCGGTCTTCGCCATCGTCGCGTCGATTGTCGCCTTGAAGTTGCTGACCGGGGGCACGGGTTGGCAGTTGGGCGATAGCTTGCCGGGCCTTTTCGCGATGCGCCTTGCGGGCGGGGTTATCGGCCTTGTCTCTGCCATCATGGGCATCGGCGGCGGGGCGATCTCGAACCTTTTTATGACGCTCTTTGGAACACCGATTCACCGCGCGATCGCGACTTCGGCGGGCGTTGGCGTGTTGATCTCGGTCCCTGGCGCGATCGGCTACGTCTTTGCCGGGCTGGGGCAGCTGGGGTTGCCGCCGGGCTCTCTTGGATTCGTCTCGCTCGTGGCGTTCGCACTGACGATCCCCACGAGTTTGGTGACGACACGGTTCGGCGTGGCGCTGGCCCATGGCCTTTCAGGTCGCACGCTTCAATTCGCATTCGGATGCTTCCTGATCCTGGTCGTCCTTCGGTTCTTGTGGGCGATTGTTTCGGGTTAGGGGCCGGGTTCACGAATACGCGACGGTTGTGCTGAACGGATTCCTTCAATCGGCTGGGTCAGCACGATGGGCCGGGACCGTTTGCGCGCGCCCCAGTCGTGGCGGTTCTGCACGATCTCGGCGGTAGTGGCCTCGAAAATCGTCGTGTTGATGACCGTAAACGCCGAGGCGGGACTCGCGCCTGCGGGACCAAGCGACAGGACAAACCGCGGCCCTCCGGATCTGCTGAATGTGGTCGTGCCCGTGACCTCTTCATGTGCGTCCAACCATTCCGTCAGCCGCAAGGTGGTGGCTTAAGTCACGGCGATCTCCGTGTCGCGGGGCAGATCGACTTGGGCCATGATCTGCGCAGGTTCCGACAGGGGGAGATCTGGCTGGCCACGCGCGGCATCTGTGATGCATAGGCCACGACGGTTCCAAGCACGACCACGATGACCCCAAGGGCGCATGGAAAGTCCCGTGCACGACCTGCGCGTAGCCCTTGGCCAGCCTGTCGAAAAGGCCGCGCCGGGTTTTCCTGGCCGTGGGCGTGGGAATGATCCAAACCGCCAGGCGCGGCAGCAGGTAGAAGGCTGACAGAAAGCTGCCTGTCAGCATCAACATCACGACGATCCCAAGTGAGTAGCGATATTGCCCCCCGAGCCCGTCAGGCAGGAACAACGGCAAGAAGGCCGAGACGGTGATGATCGACGCGATCAGAAGCGGTATCGTGTACTGTTTGCCCGCGACCAGGGGCGCGTCCGTTCGTTCCTCGCCCGCGCGGATGCGGCGTCCCAGGTCCTCCACGATGGCCACGCCGTTATCGACAAGAAGCCCGAGGCTGATGTTGATTGCAGCGATTGAAACCTCCGGCAATTCCACCCCTACCGGCCCCATCAATACGAATGAGAAGCTTACCACGAAGGGCATGATGGAGGCGATCACCAGCGCCTCGCGCTCGCACATGAACAAAAGCATGACCGCAACCACAACAGCAAAGATTTGTGCCATGTTGGTCAATGCGGTGTTGACGTTTGCGCTGGCGAATTCCGGTTGGAACGTGCTGAAATGGGCCTCAATGCCGATGGGCTGATCGGTGATGAAACCATCGACGGCATCCTGTAGGACCGGGCCAAGTCGCTTGATGTCGTGATCATCCTGCATCTGTATGCCAAGAACGATGGCCAAGGCGACATTCAGGAATCTTGTCGCCAAGGCAGATCAGCCCAAGGACCGGGACTTCGATCAGTAGGTTCTCATGCTCCGCCACACTCTACAGATCGCCCGATGTTTCATGCGACACGCGGATGTCGCCTGTCACGACGTACCGGGCGGCATCGTGACGTTCTGCCCCTCATCAAGAAAGGGCACGCCGAGGGTCACGACACGCTCGCCCGCGTCAAGTCCGTCCCGGACAATCAGGGGGTCTTTCTTTACTGCGCTCAGCGCAACGGATCGGAAATGGATGTAGCTTCTGTCGTCCTTAAGCGGGCGAGAACACCATGATCTCTGCGCTGGGTGCACTGGGTGTCGAAAGCTCCGCAGACCGGTGTGTCGCCAAGCCCCTGCACCTCCACGCCGTTGACGATGCCGTCAAAAGGCGCGCGCAGGGATGTGTCGGCTAGGCTTTCCTCGACCAAGTCTAGGCTTCGGTTGTGCCGTTGCATCCGCGCGCGGAAAGGTAATTTTAACGGGCTGTCTCCTCTGGCGCGTTGGCGAGAGGCGCCTGTGCCTTGGCGAAGATGCAGGCCAAGTTCGCGATCGTCTTTTTTCAATCGTCGCCAGCATCTGGCCCGCCTCCACAATCTGGCCGATTTGCAGCGAGACCGGCCCCAGCCTGCAAGGCCAGCGGCGTGATCTGTGGCGGCTTCAGAACGGCGCGTCACTGTCGGGTCAGCGTGAACCGCAACCTCCGTTCTGACACTGCAAACAGTTTCGTCGGCGGGGCCCAGTTTGATCGCGGCATTGCCGGACAATCCACGCAACTTCTTGTCGGTAGTTGCAATGGCATTCGTGCCACAGATGGTGTCCGCCGAAGTGATCGCCGTTCTCGGGAAATTCATCGCACCGGGCGGGGCGGATCCCGCAGAAGCAGAGAAGCTATGGCAGGCTGGTCCTGAGCGGATTCAACCAATGCTTGAGACATGGCTGAAGCAACAGCACGACGCCGGGAGGTTGCACTTTGATAATCCGGAAACCATGGCACAACTGCTGCCGAAAATCTTTCATGGAAGCCTCCAAGTGGAGCTTTTCATGGGCCGTTGTACCCACGTGAGTGAGGATGAAGTCCAAGATCAGATCGCCGCGGCGGTCAATCTTTTCCTGGCGGGGTCCCTTCCTCGGCAAGCGAAAAGTGGGTCGTCTATTTGCCCGATACGTTATGTTGAAGATGGCAGATGCGACTTGGTCTTTGGGAGATGCAGAATTGAGCCAGCGATCCCGGTGCACGTCGATTTGTGGGAAGAAACGATTTATTAAGTTACGTGCGCGAAAAGTGGGTGAAGAGGGGCGTATGTTGCGGAATTATCATAGCTTTCACTATGAGAATATCGAAAAGCCGGTCCCTTGTAGGGGTGCGCAGATCATTGATTAACAAAAGCCAAAAACAACAACTGGCTTCTTCGCAATTTGTTCCTTGTGAACGAAGCGTTTGCTACGCCATGCTGACGCTGCGGAAGTCTGTCCACTCCGTGCCATAACAAGAGGAGATATGCCTATGGAAGAACAACCCATTAATCGCCGCGACATGTTTGTCGGGGGCACCACCGCCGCCATCGGCCTTGCCGCCATGGCGTCCCCGGCGTTGGCGAACAACACGTCAGATCCGGCGACTGCGATCGACGACTCGCTTTCCGAAGACGCGGCTGCACTGCTGACCGATGCCGCACGGGCGCTGACCGAAGGCGACGCTGTGCGTTTGAACGCGTCGTTGCGTGATCCCGACTCGCCACTGCCCGAACATCTGCAAAACCTGACCCACGCAGATATCCAATCGCTGCACCTTGCGTTCCAGACAACGCATGAAAACACCTTCGAACTCGGCTCGCTGGCGCCGTCGCTGGTGGCCACGGCCCACGCTGGGGATGCCTGCTGCTGCTGTACGCCGGCCTCGTGCTGCTGCGCGGCTGCGCAATCGGTCGATAGCCGGTCCCGCCGCATCGCCTGAACCGCAAACAGAACCGCGCGTCTTGCTTTGGCGCGCGGTTCACCCTCCTTCGCAAAGGCCCCTTCCCACATGAAATTGATCGCGACCCCTGTCCTTGTGCTGTTCGACGATACCGGCGGCGCAACCTTGAAGAGGGGCACGACCCTCGTCCGGCTCAACGCCCCCTTCCAGGCGAAGGCCTGCATCGACATACTGCAAGCGTTCAAGGCGCCGGGCCTGGACCCGGAGACGTTCCTTGCCAAGCTCGACCCTGCCGCCGCAGAGGCGGTCTCAGGTCTGATCGAGCAGATGAAAATGGCCCGGTTCCTGGTCCCGGATACAGTCGACCTCGACGATCCCGAAACGGTCTTCTGGATGGACTACGGCCAATCGCGCACCGCGATCGAGGACGGCGCCACGCGCCTTCACCTGACGATGGTGGGCCGCAATCACCTGACCGAGCGGGTGGCCAAAGCATTGACGGCGGCGGGCCTGACCATCGACCAATGGATCGATGACCCGAAGCTGCGCGGCCCCGCGATCCAGACGCTGGCACCTGCGCCCTGGCGTGAGATCTCGGGCCTGGACGTGCCCGACGCCGAGGACGGCACGCTGAGTCTGCTCGTCGCCGCAACAGATATCGGCGCAGAGACCCATCTGCGCCCCTGGAACGAGTTCTGCGTCGACAACCGACTGAATTTCCTGCCGATCTCGCTTAAAGACAACAGAATCGCCATGGGCCCCTACGTGCGCCCGTTCGAGAATGCCTGCCTGGAATGTACGCGGGGGCGTATCAACGCCAACGTCATGACGCTGGACCGTGACGATGAAGAATACCGGCCCGAGGTGCCCCACGCGTTCGGCTGGCACCCGATGCTGTTGGATACTGCCGCGTCCCTGGCGACCGCAGAAATTCTGCGCCAAGCCGTCGGCGCGCTTCCGGCGATGCGTCCGGATCATATCGTCGCTGACCCGATTGGCACCGGCACGGTGACCCGCCATGGCGTACTGCGTCTGCCAAGGTGCCCGGTGTGCAGCCCAATCAAGCGCCACTCCGCCCCGATGGTCGTCGATTCCGAGGACCGCAACGCCGCCTTGATCAATGAATACCGATGACAAAAGCATTTAATCCCGGGCTGAAGTTCCCGGCGAAATGGACCAACGGCGAATTGATCAACCCTGTTTCGGGCATCCTGAACGGGGTCTGGGAACAGCCGCGGCTGGCTGGATATGCGGACCTGTTCCAATATGCCGCGATGGCCTGCGATACCGCAGCCTTCGGCGGCCCGGACAATTTTCGCCACGTGGGTGGTGCGTCGCTGGACCGCGATGGTGCCTGGATCAAGGCGGTGGGGGAGGGGATCGAACGCTATTGCGCCGCGATCTACGAACCGACGGATTACCCCATGTGCACTCGCGCCGAGGCGCCCTTCGACACCGTCGACCTGTCGCTTTTGTCGCTGTACCCCGAGGAGATCACCGCCTCCGACGACTTTCCCTTCGATGCGGTGGATGACGCAGCCCTGATCCGCTGGTGCCCGGCCCAAACGCTCGATGGAGAGGAGACGCATGTGCCCTGCGCAGGCGTCTTCGTGCCATGGTACTACGAACTGGCCACGGGCGAGACGCCACTGTTTCAGCCGATTTCCACCGGGCTGGCCTGCCATAGCTCGCAGGCGGCAGCGCGACTAGGCGGATTGATGGAGGTGGTGGAGCGCGACGCCTTTACATCCCTTTGGCAGACCCGCACCCCCCTGACGGAGATCGCGACGGATGCCTTGCCGCCCGACAGCACGGAGATCCTGCGCCGGATCACCGCCACCGGGGCCAGCGTGCGCATCGGTTTCGTGCCGACAGATCACGGTATTCCCGTATGCATCGCCGCCCAATCCATCGACAGCGGGCGAATGCCGGCGTTCTCTCTTGCCGCCTCGGCCGGGGCGGATCCCGCCGACGCCGTACGCAAGGCGCTGGAAGAGCTGGTCCATACCTTCCGCTGGATGGCGCGGCTGAATTTCAGCCGCCGGGATTTCACGCCCGACGCCGAATTCTCGAACGTGGTGGACCAGGAAACGCACCTGCTGTTGTGGTGCGACATCGCCAACCGTCACCGGACGAAGTTCCTCTGGTCCGGCGACAAGGTGGCCTATGATACGATCACGGGCATCAATGGCGACACCCCAGAGGCACAGTTGCTTGACGCCGACGCGCGCGTAAGGGCAACCGGCTACACGCCGCTATTCGTCGACCTGACGACGCCTGATGTGGCGGAATTCGGGTTCCATGTCACGCGTGCGTTGGTGCCGGGCTATAACCCGCTGTTCATGGGCCACAACCTGCGCAGCCGGACGAACCCGCGCCTTCTGAAGCGTCTGGCCGAGCGGCAGGAGGCACAGCCCGATGCGACCCTCAACGATTATCCGCACCCCTTCCCATGAGCAGAGATATGGACACCGACCAAATTACCATCGCGCACGAGCTGTTGGGGGGCGAAGGAGAGATCTGGGAGCTTTTCAACATGAACTCCAAGATCACCAGTTCGGACCTCTATGCGCCCTCCACCGTGATCGCCGAGACGATGCGGCAGATGCCGCTGTCGTTCCGGGCGGAATCGCAATCCGTCATCCCCTTGCCGGCGCCCGATGCGCTGAAAAGCCCGAAACGGGACTTGGCCGAGGCGATGCTGGAGCGCAGCACGCCGCAAAACCTTGTGGCCCCCGCGCTGACACTGACCGAACTTGCGACGCTGCTTTACAGTTGCGCGGGCCAGAACCGCAGCGCGGAAGAGGCGCAGGCCGATCGTCCGTTTCGCGTGGTTCCGTCGGGCGGGGCCCTGTATCCGTTGGAGGTCTATGTCCATTGCAAGGACGTCACGGGGCTGGACGCGGGCATTTACCATTATGACCCGCTGGAGCATGGACTGCGCTTGCATGTGCCGGGCGATCAGACCGAGCGGCTTTCGAAGATCGTGGTGCAGCCGGATCTGCCGGTCGACACCTCGGTTCAGGTGATGTTCACGATGATCCCGGCGCGGCTGGTTCTGAAATATGGCAATCGCGGCTATCGCTTTGCGCTTATGGAAGCCGGGCACGCTGCGCAGAACGCGATCATCGCCAGCCGGGGGATGGGCTATGACGCGCTGCCGGTAGGCGGGTACCGCGATGAAGAACTGGAAAGGTTGCTGGGGATCGACGGCGTGAACCATGTCGCCGCCTATATGACGTTTGTCGGCAAAGATCAGGATGCATGACACCCAAGGATGTGCGGGCGGCCCTGAGGTCGTTGAGATCTGGTCGGAAGATCAGTTGCGCGATGCTCTTGCGCGGTGCGCGGCACAGAGCCTGATCGTCGACCTGACGCGGCGAGGGCTTGCGCCCTTTGCAGCCGCCCATCAGGTGACTGCGCAGATCGGCGAAACCATCGAAGGCCTGCTGTCGGATCTGCCTCCCGTTCTGCTGCCCAACGCTGAAGGGGTTGCGGCTGAGCACATCGGCTCTTGGATCGATTTCGAGCTTTTCGGCGATCCCGCGCGTATCCTTGCAGACCGGGTCGCCTTGCGGGTGACAAAGCACAACCCTGACCGCATTCTGATCCTGATGCCCCACACGGCAGAGGATCTGACCCGCGCCGATTGCCTTCTGCTGGCGCGCCTAGCAGCGATGCTGCCTGCGCGAATAAGCCTTGGGTTCTCATGCGGCGCATATGTGCTGCCTGACGATCTGGGCGTAGAGGTGATCGCCACGATGCCTCGCACCATGGCAGGCGCAGCGCGGTTCCCGCCGGGGTCCATGAGCGTTCAGATGCAGAGCAAACTGGCGCTACTGGGCAGCGGCATTCCGCAGGGCGTGGCGGCCCCGAATGGCCAGATTTACCTGCCGCCCAACGTTCGGTTCGAAGGCGGTGATTTCAAGCCGGACGCGGTCGCGCCTTATGCGGCGCAATGGGGGTGGAGCGGGTTGCCGTTCCTGATCGATAGCGCCGACGCGGGTACACTGGCGCGGTTTGCCTGGCGCGCGCTGGCGGCACGTGACGCGGATCTGGCGATCCATCTGGCGCGGCTTGCGGTCGAGCGGCCCGGGGACAAGGCCTTCGCGACGTCGGCGCTGGCCACGATCCTGATCATTGCACAATCCTTCGCAGAACTGGCGCGGATCGGTGGAGAGGACAGTAACCTGAACCGCGCCTGGGGAGAGACCCTGGCGGGCAGCGCGCAAGGGGCGGCCTCGACGTTTCAAGCGGCGGCGGATGCCGACGACACCAGCGCGATGGGCCTTTACTTGCGCAACATCTCAGCGCTGGCCGACTTCCGCGTTGGCAAGCCAGAGGTCGCGCTTGCCAAACAACTGTCGATCCGCGCCGCGTTGGAGGCGGATCCGAACCCCTCCAGACATCTGATTTTCATCAATAACCTTAACATGGGGCGGCTGGCGCGGGCCGAAGGCGACAGTTCCCGTGCAGCGGAGTTAATTGCCGCAGCCTTCGCCGCCCGCGGTGAGCAGGTCAGCGAGCATGATGCGCTTTATCGAGAAGTCCTATTGGCCGATGTCGCGGAAACGGATGATCTGGCGGCACGACACTGGGCCGCTGCCGCTGAAGTGTTCGCTGCTCAAACCCACCCCGGCGCCATTTCGATGCGCGCGTTTCGCAAGCTCGTCTCGCGTCCGCCGCGTCCGTTCGAAATGCGGGAAATTGCGGTCGCAGAGGCGTTGCGCGCCCATGCGCCGATCGCGGAAGGGGCATAGATGCGACGCAAATTGATAAATGGGTGGCTTTTGCTCTCGGCTCTGTGGATCATCTATGGCGCCTACTACGCGCTCAGCTACTGGTGGAATTGGGGCGATTTCATTTCCGAGGAAAACAGGGTTTCCGTCTGGACGATCACCATTGTGGAGATCCTGGCGGCACCTGTTGTGGGCGGTGTGGTCCTTTTCGCGTGCTTCGGCGTCGTCAACGGCGTGCGGTACGTAGCAAAGGGCCAGTTCCGTAGCCGTTAGGTCCGGGGCCCGGCTTGCGATTGGTCCTCTTCGATCACGACTATGGATTCGTAGATTTCGGCCAGCGCCTTGATTACATGCCATATCCCGATGAGGGCGACGCCATGGTATGGTTGAAGCCCGTCGTGTTCCTCCCAGGCGCGGAAGTCCTCCACCATTTCGGTCGAGGCGCTGACGATGATCAATACGCCGACCAGCAGGTGTAAATAGCGATTGTGGAGAATCTGTTTGATGACCGCGTGCATGGTTCTTTCTCTCGGACAAAAACCCAGCCCGAAGTGGACCATCGGCGAGGGTCGTTTAGGTTCCGATATCGTGACGTCCTTGTCCAAGGATATCAAGGTGATGGGATAGGAAAGAAGGGACATGTTTAAAGACTGTACCGCATCTTTGGAAACATCCGCGATAGGGCCACCAGCCGAGGCGTCGCAGCATGGGCGAACTTCTTTCAGCAACAAAACCAAGGTGTTGAAGAAGAACCTCCGAACGGCAAAGCACGGGAATCGGGGGTATCAATGATCGATGTTGGGGGGCTGGAATTCGCGGCAGACGCCGGGTATCGCCGCGCAAATGGCTGAACCGGCGCAAACATGAAACGGTGATGATTGATCTTGAAAGGAGGCAGCCTTACGAACCGGTCAGCGCTTCGGTCAGTTTGCCATCGGAAATGATCAATGCGTCGTCGAGATGGGCGGTCGCCCCGCGCATACACAGGCCAAGATGCGCGCGGCTGCGATTTGCGCCCCCAAAGGCGACATCATCGTTGCTGCCGAGTTGAACCTGAAAGGCGCCCGCGAAGCTTTCGATATCCGCGCCACCGCCCCCGGAGTTGGGCGTCTGATTGATCGGTTGCGTCCAGATCGCGCGTGGGTCCACGCCCCAGGCGATGTGTCCTGCGGCCCATGCGCCGTCGTCCCCGGCTGCTGCCAGCGCTTCTCGAATCAGGAAGGCGTCAAGGCCGCCTTGGATGGACACGACGCGGCCCGCCTCGAAGATCAGACGCACGGGGGCCTCGATGAACCGGGCCAGGTGAAAGACGCAATCGCCCACGTCCAGCACCAGAATGCCTTCGGTCGTGCCCTCGTTTTGGGCGGTTTGCACGGCCCCAAGACCCCAGAAATCCAAATGACCGGCGGTATCGGCGACCCCATGATTGGCCAGCCCCCGCCGCCCGTTCAGATCCATGGTCAGGTCGGTTCCTGCGGCCGATGTCAGGTGCAGCCTTGAGGCCGCGTCCAGCAAGCGGGCCCCCGCGAGGGCCGAGCCGCGCACGCCCGCGTCATGGCGCAGGCGGTCCAGCACATGGGGGGGCTCCATGCAGCAAAGGACCCGCGCGCCGCGTGCAAGGGCGGCGGCGATCTCGGGGCGATAGTGCAGGGTGTGGGCGGTCATGTAGACGATGAGGTCAGCGACCTCGCACAGGGCGGCAAGGGCGCGGGCGTCGGGCGGCTTGTTCCAGCCGAATGTCACCTGCACGGCCTTTGCCTCCAACGCTTCGGCCGCGCCCATGCAGGCTGCGGCATAGGCGGGCATCCAGGCGGTATCGGTGACACAGACGCAGAGCTCGCCGGGTTGAAGCGCACAGGCATTCAGTTGATGGCGGAACAGCGCGGCCAGATCGGTGGCAAAGCCGGGGCCATCGTAGTTGCGCGCATAGGCCATGGGGCAATCTCCGACGGGATGACAACATTGCGCTGGCATCGTACGGGTGGGAAAGTAGATTGTCGACATCGCAGGGGCAGCACGAAAGGGGTGGCGTGATGAAGGTATCGAATATGAACTGGCGCGATGTGGAGGCCGCGGTCGCGCGCGATCCGCGTTGCATTCTGCCCATCGGCTCGACCGAGCAGCACGCGCAATTGTCGCTTTGCGTGGACAGTATTCTGGCCGAGCGTGTGGCGGCCGAGGCGGCGGACCCTTTGGGTGTTCCCGTCTTCCCGGTGATGCCCTACGGCTTGGCGCCCTATTTCACCGCCTATCCCGGCACGATTTCCCTGCGGGTCGAGACGCTTCTGGCGGTGGTGCGCGATGTCGTGGGATCGCTTGCGCAGTCCGGGTTCCGGCGCGTGCTGATCGTGAACGGGCACGGCGGGAACAACCCAGTTGGTGCGCTGGCGCAAGAACTAATGGCAGAGCACGACGGGCTATCGGTGAAATTTCACAACTGGTGGAATGCGCCGCAGACTTGGGCCAAGGCGCAGGAAACGGACGTCACCGCCTCCCACGCGAACTGGATGGAGAATTTCCCCTGGACGCGGCTGGCCCATGCCGCTGCGCCCGCAGGCGACAAGCCGATGGTCGATATGGACCTGATGAAGGCCTCGTCCCCCGCGCAAGTGCGCGCGTTGCTGGAGGATGGGTCCTTTGGCGGGCGCTGGCAGCGCCCCGACAGCGAAATGCAGGCGATCTGGGATACTGGCGTGGCGGAAACCCGCGCGGTGCTGGAGGGGCCGTGGCCGGATTTGAGCCATGGATGAGCCGGTCCTGATCTGGGGCGCGGGGGCCATCGGTGGCCTTCTGGGGGCCTATTGGGCACGGGCGGGTGTGCCGGTCTTAATGGTGGATATAGTGGCAGAGCATGCGGCGGCCTGCGCGGGCACGGGATTGTGCGTCGAAGGCCCGGTGGACACGTTCCGACAAGTGGTGCCCTGCGTCACGCCGGATCAGGTCTTGGGTACATTCCAGCGCATTGTGCTGGCGGTGAAGGCCCACGGGACCGAGGCCGCCATGGCGCAGCTTCTGCCGCATTTGGCCGAGGACGGCTATGTCCTGTCGGCGCAGAACGGGTTGAACGAACATGTCATCGCGCGCGCGGCCGGGGCAGGGCGCACAATGGGGGCCTTCGTCAATTTCGGTGCGGATTGGCTGGGGCCAGGGCGCATCCTGTTCGGCAATCGCGGCGCGGTCGTGGTGGGGGAGATTGACGGCACTGTCCGCCCTCGCACGCAGGACATGTTCGAGCTGCTGCAAGTGTTCGAGCCCGCCGCCGTGCTGACTGAGGACATTTGGGCTTACCTCTGGGGCAAGCTGGGGTATGGCGCGATGCTGTTCGCCACGGCCCTGACGCCTGACAGCATGAGTGCAAATTTCGCCGATCCTTCGCGGGGGCCCGCGCTGATCGGTCTGGGGCGCGAAGTGATGCGGGTCGCGCAGGCGGAAGGGGTCACGCCCAAGGCGTTCAACGGGTTCGAGCCCGCCGCCTTCATGCCCCGCGCGACGGAGGCGGAGGCGCGCCGAAGCATCGCCGATCTCGCCGCGTTCAATGCGACGACTGCCAAGTCCCATTCCGGTATTTACCGCGACCTGGCCGTGCGCAAGCGGCGGACCGAGGTCGACGCGCAGGTGGGCGCGGTGGTGGAGATCGCAGCGCGGCACGGGATCGCGGTGCCACTTCTGACGCGGCTGGTCGCGTTGATCCATGACATAGAGGACGACCGCAGAGAGATGTCGGAGGCGACATTTCACGCCCTGACAGAGGGGTGGACATGACCGCGCGGCTGGCCCTTGTGACTGGCGTAGTAGGCGGTATCGGGGCCGCCATTGCGCAACGCCTGCACGATGAGGGCGCGCAGGTTGTGGTCAGCGACCTGCCCGGCGCGGGGTTCGAGGACGCGGCGCGGCGGTTGGGTCTTCCCGCCCTTGGGGCCGACTTGGGTGATCCGACAGAAGTCAAGCAGATGATCGCCCGGATCGCCGTCGACCACGGGGCGGTAGATATCCTCGTCAACGCGGCGGGCGGTGTGCGCGGTCAGGTCGGCACGCCGTTGGAGGACGTGGACCCTGCCGCATGGCGAAGCCTGTTTGCGATCAACGTGGATGCGACGCTGTACTTGTCGCAGGCCCTTGTGCCAGCCATGAAGGCGGCGGAGTGGGGGCGGATTGTCACTATCAGTTCCGGCGCCGGCCTGCGCCCCAGCCTGACGGGTATTCACGCCTATACTGCCGCCAAACACGCGCTGGTTGGACTGACCAAACAGCTGAGCCAGGAGTTGGCACGGCACGGGATCTGCGTGAATTCCATTGCACCGGGATTCATCCTCTCCAACCCCGCAACGCACGCCCAATGGGACGCCCTCGGCCCTGACAAGCAGGCAGCGCTGGTGGAACGGATCCACACCCGGCGCCTGGGTACGCCCGAAGATATCGCTGCCGCCGCCGCTTTTTTGACCTCGGATCAAGCGAGTTGGATCTCGGGCCAAATCCTGAGCGTGGATGGCGGGATCAGCTGACGCGCGTCCCGTGATGCCAAGGAAAATGGGCGCCGGATCCGAAGATCCGACGCCCATCCTTCACAAGCGGGAGAGGTTTCGCCTGTTTAGTTGAGTGTCGCGTCGAACAGGTAGACCTTTTCATCCGGGCGCGGGCTCCAGTTGACGCGGTTGGACACGCCATAGAAGTCGGGCTGGAAGTAGAGGTGCAGCCAGGGGCCATCGTCGTAGAAGACCTGCAACATCTCATTCACGATCTGCCGCGTTTCCTCTTCGGACTCGGCGTTGCGGATGTCTTCCCACCGGTCAAACCAGCGCGGATCATCCCAGTGGGTGTAGTTGGTGCCGGAGTCCACGGCCGCGAGGTCCGTCATGTCGTAAAGCGGGCTCCAGAGTGCGCCACCGGACCCGATGAAGTAGAGGGGCCCTGCGTTGCGCTCGCGGATGATCGGAATGTAGACGCTGGACCATTCCATGATCTGCAAATCTACATCCAGACCCACATCCCCCAGCATCTGGGCAATCGCCTGCACCACGTTGGCGTCGTTCAGGTAACGGCCCTGGCCCGCCTGGAACGCGATGGAGAAACGGGTGCCATCATCGCCACGGGGCCAGCCGGCCTCGTCCAGAAGCTGTTCGGCCAGTTCGGGATCGTAGGGGTAAGGCTCGATGTCCGGGTGGGCATTGGACGGGTTCACAATGCCCGTCATTCGCTCACATTCGAAGTTCAGGAGCGCGGAGCAGATCGTCGGCACGTCGACCGCATATTGCAGGGCGCGGCGCACGTTCGGATCCTGGATCGCGTCACCACCGGGTTCCTGTGCCATGGTCTCGGACAGGTTGAAGCCGACGTACATGCGACGGGTGCCCTGGATCGGGTTCACTTCCGCCACGCCAGAGGCGTTGATGACGTCCATCTGATCGGGGGCCACGTTGGTGATGATGTCGACGTTGCCCGCCATCAGCTCTGCCGCCCGGGTCGAGGCTTCGGGGATGATCCGCCAGATGATATTCTGCACGCCGACGTCAGCGCCTTCAACGGCTTCCAGCACGACCTCGGAGCCGCGACGCCATTCGACAAGGCGGTAAGGGCCGGACCCCACGGGGTTACTGGCAGCCTCATCGAGGGTCATCGCCTCGTAGCTGTCCATGCAGTGGATCATCACTTCGGCGATCAAGCCGAAGGCGATGGGGTTGGGGGCGCCAAGGTTGACCTGCACCCGCAATTCGTCCAGCGCTTCGGCGCTTTGGAAATCGATGGAGGAGAACACGAATCCGGGGGTGTTGCCGGTGAAGGCGTTTTCCGGGTCAGCGGCGCGATTGAACGAGTAGGCCGCATCTTCGGCGGTCAAGGCTTCGCCGTCGTGGCAGGTCAGCCCCTCGTTGAGGGTGTAGATATAGCCCATCCCATCCTCGGTGATTTCGAGGTTGTTGGCCAGGACCGGCACGGCCTCGCCCGAGCCGCTCATCGTGTAGAGCGTCCCGAAGATGTGGCGCGCGACGTTGGAGTTGTCCCGCGACGAGATTGGAGCAGGGTCCAGCGTGCTGATGTCGGTGCTGAGGCCCACGACAATCGTGTTTTCCACTTGCGCAAAAGCCCCCGTGGTCAGGGCAAGACTTGCAGCACTGGCTGCAAGCATATGGTGTAGTCTAGGCATTCGCTTTCCTTTCACCTGTTGAGTGGTCTTCGGGGACTGTTTCGCTGTTTGGCAGTCTTTTCAGTCCGGGTTGTGGCAACCTCGAAGTCCATCCATCGGCGGCAGGCGCGTCTTGTCTGGTCTTCGAAGGTTACAGGGCTTCGGCAATGGTCGCCGGGTCAAAGGCGGCCAGAATGCGGGTGTGGTCAGAAATCAGTTTGATGGCGCGGTCGGCATCTCCGTCGGCAATGGCTTGCACGATGGGCGGGTGATTGCTGGCAACCTCGGCAAGGTTGCGTTCGTCGCGGTTGCGCAGCGCCATGATCTGGTGAATGCGCAGGTAAAGGTTCTTCCACGACGCCAGCAGCAGGTCATGGTCGGCCAGCCGGATCAGGGCGTGGTGGAAGGCTTCGTCGGCCGCCACGAGGGCGGCGAAGTCATCGGCCTCGGCGGCGGCGATCATCTCATCGCAATGGGCGCGCAAGTCATCAAGCGGCGCGCCGTTTTCCAGGATACGGCGCACGGCCATCACCTCGAACACCTCGCGCAGGGAATAGGTCTCGCCCACCTCGCGGGCGGTCAATGGTTTCACGCGCTTGCCCTTGTAGGCGATGGTTTCCACCAGGCCGTCGTTTTCGAGGATCTGGATCGCTTCACGAATTGGCGCGCGCGATACGTTCATCTGTTCGGCGAGGGCGGTTTCCACCAGTCCGGTTCCGGGCTTGAGGCGGCCGCTGAGAATCGCACTGCGAAGCCGGTCGGCCACTTGAACGCGCAAGGGCACGTTCTCGATCGGTTGCATATCGTGGACCGTCGGGTTGGCCGAAGCCTTTGGTGTCGCCATTGTCATCGGAAAGTGCCTTTCAAGTGTCTGCTTCCTGCCCTTTGACCCACGGACGCGGAAATCGCGCCGGAAAGGGGGCCAAGAGTAGAGTGGCGATACTTAAAAGAGCGCTTCACGCTTTGTGCAACCATGATCAGCAATAGAAGGGTCGATTGCATACAATCCGGGACAATCTTCAGAACAGGCGCCAGCAGAGGCGCTGCATACCGTTCTGTTGTGTGTTGTCGACAATCCATAAGTAGACACTGCTTCACCGACAAAAGACTTGTCAAGCATTCATGCGGGCAAGTGGGCCTATGCTGGCACGGATTCCGCCGATCGCTGCATTTTGTGGCCGGCGAAGCGGTGTAAGCTCAGGTGGTGTGGATGCATGCGCTGGTGTGGCCCTCGCCCACGGACTTCAGGGGCGGCACGATATTGGCGCAATCCTCGGTAGCCAGAGGGCACCGGGTGCGGAACACACAGCCCGACGGCGGGTTGATCGGGCTTGGTATATCGCCCTTCAGGATCACCCGGTCGCGGCGCTTGCCGGGGCTGGGGATCGGCACGGCGGACAACAACGCCTTGGTATAGGGGTGATTGGGCCGCGCATACAGATCGGCGACCGAGGCGATTTCCATCACACGGCCTAGGTACATCACAATGACCCGGTCGCAGATATGCTCGACCACACCCAGGTCATGGGCGATGAACAGCATTGTCAGGTTGAGGTCGGTCTTGAGGTCTTCCAGAAGGTTGATGACCTGCGCCTGGATCGACACATCCAGCGCCGAGACGGGCTCATCGGCGACGATGAACTCCGGCTCCACCGCCAGGGCACGGGCGATGCCGATGCGCTGCCGCTGACCGCCGGAGAACTCGTGTGGGAAGCGGTCCAGATGATCGCGTGACAGGCCAACCTTTTCCAACAGCGCCGCGGCGCGGTCATCATGCTCGGACACGGTGCCGATCCGGTGCAGTCGCAGGGGATGGGTCAGGATATCGCGCACCTTCTCGCGCGGGTTAAGGCTGGCGTAGGGGTCCTGGAAGATGATCTGCATGCGCTTGCGGTAGCTGCGCAGGTCCGCTGTATTCAGCCCCATGACATCGGTGCCGTCGAACTGCACGCCGCCCTCCGTGGCCTCTTCCAGCCGCAGAATGGTGCGGCCCACGGTGGTCTTGCCAGAGCCGCTTTCCCCCACAAGGCCCACAACTTCGCCTGCGTTGATGTCGAACGAAATGTCATCAACGGCCTTCACGTTGTTGACCACCCGTTGCAGCACGCCGCCGTGGATCGGGAAATACTTGCGAAGGTTTTCAACCTTGAGAAGCGGGGCGTTCATGAGGCTTGCCTGTCGCTAAGGGATAATTCACGCCAGCGGGCGCAGCGGATCTGGTGGGTTGGCGTCGCGGTTTCCAGCGGCGGCAAGGCAGCACGGCAGACGTCGGTCGCGAAGGCGCAGCGCGGGTGGAACCGGCACCCGTCCGGCAAGCTGGTCAGGGCGGGCACCGTGCCGGGGATCGCTTCCAGTCGGGTCTTGTTGATCGAGGATCCCAGGCGCGGGATCGAGTTCATCAGCCCCGCCGTGTAGGGCATGCGCGGATTGTTGAAGATGTCCTCCACGCTGGCCGTTTCGACCACTTGTGCGGCGTACATGACGACAACCCTGTCCGCGACTTCGGCCACTACGCCTAGGTCGTGAGTGATGAAGATGATCGCCATGCCGAGCTTTTTTTGCAGGTCATCGAGCAGTTCCAGCATTTGCGCCTGAATGGTCACGTCAAGCGCCGTCGTCGGCTCGTCCGCGATCAGGATGCGCGGCTCGCAGGCCAGCGCCATGGCGATCATCGCGCGCTGGCGCATGCCGCCCGACATCTCGTGCGGGTAATTGTCGACGCGGGTGGTGGGCTCTGGAATGCCGACGAGGTGCAACATTTCAATCGCGCGCGCGCGGGCTTTCTGGCGCGAGAGCTTTTCATGGCGGATCACCATTTCCGCGATCTGCTGGCCCACGGTGTGCACCGGGTTCAGGCTGGTCATCGGCTCCTGGAAGATCATGCCGATCTCCTTGCCGCGAATCTCTCGCATCTCATGCTCGCTCAGGGTGGTGATCTCTTGCCCGTGCAACTTGATGCTGCCACCCGACACGCGCCCCACGTCCTTCGGCAGAAGGCCCATGATCGACAGGCTGGTGACGGATTTACCTGACCCGCTTTCGCCAACGATGGCCAGCGTCTCGCCGGCGTGGACGTCGAAGCTGACGCCGTCGACGGCGCAAACCGACAGCTTTTTGCTGAGGTCGAAGGTGGTTTGCAGGTCGCGGACCTCCAGGAGGGGCGCGTCCGTTTGTTCAGGCGCCATGGCGTCGGTCCCTATTGATCGCTGTTCGATCTGCTGTCTTTTTCATCACCCGTGCCCCTTGGTCATGCAACTCAAACGATTGGCCTGACCGCTCTGCGTTTCCCGATTTGCCCGCTTGACGCATTGGCACCTGCATGATTTGGTTGTTATACTGTCGACAATCTATAACCTACTGTGAGAGATCGTCCAATTGATTGTCAAGCGTCCCGGAGAAGTGAATTTGGAAATGCACGACGACCAAAAGACCGGCGATGTCGGGGGCATCGATATGATGCCCAATTGCGCAACTTTGGCTTGGGCGGGGCCGCGCGGCCTGCGGCGGAGGTTTTAGGACATGTGGACATTCTTGGTCCGGCGCTTGCTACAAAGTATCATCGTGATGATCGGCGTGACGCTGATCAGCTTCATCTCACTCCAGATCGGCGGCGATCCGACGTATCTTTTCGTGTCCGAGAACGCCACCACCGAAGAGATCGAGGCCGCGCGTATTGCCCTTGGCTTTGATCGCCCGCTTTACGTGCAATACCTCAGCTACATCGGTAACGTGTTTCAGGGCGATTTCGGCAATTCACTGAGCTATCGCATGCCCGCCATGGAAGTCGTGCTGGAGGCGATGCCGGCCACGATCGAGTTGACGTTCTTTTCCCTCGTGCTGGCGATCGGCCTGTCGATCCCGCTGGGCATCTATGCGGCGCTGAATCGGGGCAAGCCGGTTGATGGCGGGATCATGACGGTCGCGATGCTGGGGCAATCGATCCCGAATTTCTGGATGGGGATCATGATGTTCCTCTACTTCGGCCTCTATCTGGACTGGTTCCCAATTTCGGGCAACGTCCCATTCCTGGAGCCGCTTTTCGAAGGCGAGTTCCGCGAGGCTTTCACCAATCTTCCCAGCACTTTGCACCACATGGTGCTTCCCGCGCTGGCGGTTGGCACCTACACGCTGGCGCGTAACGCGCGGCTGGTGCGCTCGTCGATGTTGGAGGTGCTGCAACAGGATTACGTGCGCACCGCGCGGTCCAAGGGCATTTCCGAGCGCCGCGTGGTCGTGAACCACGCCCTGCGCAACGCCTGGCTGCCCGTTGTCACCATGATAGGGCTGGAGTTCGGGTTCCTTCTGGGCGGTGTCGTGGTGGTGGAAACGGTGTTCTCCTATCCCGGCATCGGGCGGCTGGTTTTCAACGCGATCAACCAGCGTGATATCCCGGTCGTGCAGGCCTCGGTCATCTTGCTGGCGGGAATTTTCATCCTTTTGAACCTGATCGTCGATCTGATCTATGCGCGGCTTGATCCGCGCGTGAAACTATAGGGGCGTGCGCCATGGCTGAAACAACACCTGCGCCCAGTGCCGCGTCGACCCAGGCGGTAGGCGGCATGGCCTCGTCCTACCGTCGCAAGGAGCTGCGCCGCGCGTTCCAAAGCATGCTCACCAGCCGGTGGGCCCTGATCGGGATGCTGATCCTGTTGCTGGTCACCTTCGTGGCGATCTTCGGGCCGTGGCTTGCGCCGTTCGATCCCAATCGGCAGAACCTGATCATGCGCCTGCGTGAACCCGGAATGCCGGGGCAGGGCGACCTGACCTATTGGCTGGGGTCTGACCAGTTGGGCCGGGACGTGCTGTCGCGGCTGTTATACGGCGCGCGGGTGTCATTGCTGGTCGGCGTGGCGGCGATTGCCGTGGGCGGAACGCTGGGCACGATCGCGGGCCTTGTCTCTGGCTACTTCGGCGGGTGGATTGATGATGTGATCATGCGTCTGGGCGATATCCAGCTGGCGTTTCCCTTCATCCTTCTGGCGATCATGTTTCTTGTGGTTCTGGGGCCGGGCCTGGTGAACATCATCCTTGTTCTGGGGATCGGGCAGTGGATCACCTATGCCCGAATTGTCCGCGCGCAGACCCTCAGTCTGCGGGAAAAGGAATACGTCGAGGCCGCACGCGCCATGGGCGACAGCACTTTCTCCATCCTGTTCCGCACCATTTTGCCCAACATCATCGCGCCGCTGACCGTCATCGCGTCGTTCAACGTGGCCGGTGTGATCCTGTCGGAGGCGGCGCTGTCGTTCCTTGGCCTGGGCGTGCCACCCGATGTGCCGACTTGGGGTTCCATGCTGTCGGAAAGCCGCGATCACCTGTTGTCCAACAAGTGGTGGATGGCGGTGTTCCCGGGCCTCGCAATCGTGCTGACGGTGCTGGCCTTCAATATCATCGGTGACTGGCTGCGCGACTTCCTTGACCCACGTTTGAAAGAAAACGGCTAAGACGATTGCGCCTCGCCCGCGTCTGTGGGCAGGTCGTCGAAGGAGCCATAATTGACGCTGTAGAGCTGCGCATAAAGGCCCTTATTGGCGATCAGCGCGTCATGGTTTCCCTGCTCCAACACCTCGCCCGCTTGCAGGACGATGATCTTGTCGGCGTCTCGAATGGTGGCGAGACGATGGGCGATCACAAGGCCCGTGCGGCCCTTGAGCAGCGTCACAAGCGCCTTCTGGATAAGCATCTCGGTATAGCTGTCGATGCTGGCAGTCGCTTCGTCCAGAACCAAGATCCGGGCATCGGCCACCAGCGCGCGTGCAAAGCTGACCAATTGGCGCTGACCCAACGACAGGGTGCCGCCCCGCTCGCCCATCATCGTCTGATAGCCCAAGGGGAGGGCCATGATGAAATCATGGGCGCCCACGGCCTTGGCAGCGGCTATGACGTCTTCTTCGGTCGCGTCCTGCTTGTTGTAGCGGATGTTTTCCAGAAGCGTGCCGCTGAACAGGTATGGCTCTTGCAGGACCATCGCGATTTCGCGCCCGAGCGAGGCCAGCGTCAGGTCGCGCACGTCGGTGCCATCGACCAGAACTTGACCGCCCTGGACGTCGTAGAAGCGGTTGAGCAGCGACATCGCGCTGGATTTTCCCGATCCCGTGGGGCCGACAAGGGCCACCGTCTCGCCGGGGTTGATGGTGAAGCTGACATTTTTCAGCACCGGATGGGCCGGGTTGTAGCCGAAGGTCACGTTGCGAAACTCGACCGCGCCTTTCGTGCTGTGGGGCAGGTCCACGGCGTCAGGCGCGTCGGCGATATCAACCGGGACATCGAGCACATCGATCAACCGCTGGCCCGAGGCCATGGCCCGCTGCATCACCGAATACTGCATGGTCAGCGACCGGATCGGATCGAAGAAGCGCTGGATGTAGAACAGGAAGGCGACCATCACGCCGACCTCCAGCCGTTGGTCCAGCACCATTGATCCGCCGACGACCACGACCACCGCCATGGCGATGCCTGTCAAGCTATCGACGATGGGCACCATGACTTGCGCGAACTTCGACGCGGTGCGATGCGCCATCAGGGTGGCGTGGGCCTTGTCGGTGTAGAGCGCGAAATTCACCTGCTGTCGGTCCATGCCCTGCACCGTGCGCACGCCGTGGATCGCCTCGGCCAGGGCGCCGTTGGTGACGGAATTGGCGATATGGGCATCCATGAACGCGACGCGCGCGCGCGGCAACCAGACGATGCGCACCAGAAACAGGATCGGCAGCACGCACAGGGTCAGAAGCCCAAGCTGCACATTCAGCCACAGCATGGAGGCGATGATGCCGAATAGAAGCACGATATCGCCCACCGACAGCACAGAGGTCTCCAGAAACTCCTGCATCGCGTTCACATCGCCTTGCAGGCGCGACATCAGGCGGCCTACTTCGGTCTTGTCCATGAAGCTGAGCGACACGTCCTGCAAATGGCTGAACATGGCGGTGCGAATGTCGAACAACACGTTCTCCGCCGCCTTGCCCACGACGCTTTCCTGCACCCAGGCCGCGCCGTAATTCAGCGCGATGGCGCAGGCGAAGGCGATCATAGCCGTGCGCAGGGCGGCTTGCCCCGCCGCATCCGCCACAAGGCCGTTGTCGATGGCATAGCTGATGATCAACGGAATTGCGATTTGCGTTGCCGTGAAAACCAGAACGGCAATGACCGAGATGATCAGCTTGCTTCGATAGGGTCGTACGAAATCCCAGATCCGCGACACGATGGTGCGGTCGAAAAGGCGGCCGAAGATCTCTTCCTCGACCCGTTGAGAGCCTACGACGGCGCGCGGCGGGCGGCGGCCATTGTCGCGGATATCGCCGCGTTCGACTTCAAGTTCCTCGCTCATGGGGTGGGCTCCTCCGGGCGGATCTGCAGATCATGCAGCGCGCGGTAGCGGCCGCCTAGGGCCAGCAATTCGGCGTGGCTGCCCTGCTCCACGATCTGGCCGTCCTCTACGAACAGGATGCGGTCGGCGTGCATCAACGAGTTCAACCTGTGCGCCACGATGATCGTCACACGCTCGCTCGCCTGGGCCTGGATGGTGGTTCTGATCCGCTGCTCGGTGCCCGCGTCCACGGCTGCCGTGCTATCATCGAAGATCAGGACCGAGGGTCGCAGCATCAGCGTGCGCGCAATGGTCATGCGCTGGCGCTGCCCACCTGAAAGCGACGCGCCGCGCTCGCCGACCACGGTCTCGTATCCCGCAGGCAGGGTGGCGATGAACTGGTGCAATTGCGCCGAGGCGCTGGCGTCCGCAATCTGCGAGGGCGGGGCCCAGGGATCTCCGTAAGCGATGTTGTTCTCAAGGCTGGTGGTAAACAGGAAGGCATCCTGCTGCACCGCCACGACAGCATGGCGCAGGGACGCCAGCGTGACATCGCGGATATCCTGCCCATCGATGGTGATCGCGCCCTCCGTCACATCATAGAATCGCGGGATCAAGTGCGCGATGGTCGACTTGCCGCTGCCGGGTGGCCCGATCAGGCCGATGGTCTCGCCGCGCTTTGCCGTGAAGCTAACACCCTTCAGCGTCGACTTCGACGCGCCGGGATAGGTGAAGCCTACGTTGTCAAAGCGCAGCACGCCTTCGCTGATCTCCACGTCTTGCGCACCGGCCGCATCGGTGATGGCAAGGTCCAGATCCAGCAGCGCAAAGACCCGCTCGCCACAGGTAGCAGTGCGGGCGAAAGAGTTGACCAGCATCCCCAGCTGCCGCACCGGCATTTGCAGGATCGTCATGAAGGTCAAGAACGAAGCCAGCGTACCGACGGTGATCTCATCGGCCATGACCTTGCCGCCGCCGATCCACAGAACCAGCCCCATCGCGACCAGGAACGAGAACGTCATCATCGAGGTGTTGCGCACCCGGATATCGACGCGCTCGTGCGCCAGCTCCAGCGCGCTTTCCGAGGCTACAGCGTATTTCGCCATCTCATGGGGTTTGGCGGCAAAAGCGCGGACGACGCGGATACCGCCCAGGTTTTCCTCCATCACGCGGCTAAGAACGGACAGGCGATTTTGCAGCTCCAGCCACGTCCCGCGCAGCTTCAGTTGCGTCACGGACGACCGCCACGCCACGAACGGCACGAAGCTAAGCGCCAGAAGGCCCAGCACAAGGTCGGTCGACAGCAGCAGATAGCCGCCAATGCCGATCAGCATGCTCAGAAGGACAATACGAATAAGGCCGGTGGAAAAGAACATCCGTACCGCCTCCAGATCCAGCATGCCAAGCGTGATCAGATCGCCCGAGTGCATGCGGTCGTGAAACCCGAAGCTGAGCCGCTGGATCTTCTCGTAATAGGCCAGCCGCAGGGAGTAGCCGACGTTGTGGCCGACACTTTCGCTGAAGTAGTTCTGGAAGACCGTGAACGTCCCGCGCGCGATCCAGACGCCAAGCACCAGCCACGCCGTGGCCCAGAGGGCAGAGGTCGCGGCCTCGGCATTGGCAGGATCGGAGACAAGCGTCTGCGTTTGATCCACCGCGCGGCCCAGAAGCAGAGGGACCAGCAACTGCAAGCCCGACGCGATGATCGTCGAGCCGATCGCGATGATGACCATGCCGGGCGTCCGCCATGCCAATGCCGTGACCCGCTTGATCGTCGCCAGCCCGCTTTTCCAGCTAACCGTATCGGTCGGGCGCATGATCTCGGTCGGCGAGGGCATTCCGGTGCTCCTGTGGGGCCTGCCCCGACGCGGGGCCTGCCGTTTTGGTGGTTCGTGTGTCAGCGCGCGCGCTGCGGCGTGACGTATGCTCCGGCCCTCTGTGAGCCGGTCACGGTGCCATCCTGAAACACCGTGTTTCCGGCCAGGATCGTCTGCGTGACGCGCCCGCGCAGGCGGCGCCCATAAAACAGATGCGCCACCTCGCGGGCATGGGTGTGCAGCGTCTCGGGAGAAAACGTCGTCTCGCCCGCTAGATCGGCGATGGTCACATCGGCCGCACTTCCGGGCAAAAGGGCACCCTTGGACGGGTAAAGCCCGTATCGCTTCGCCCCATTGGCACACATCAGATCATGGGCGTGTTGCAAGGTCAATTTGCCCTGCGCCACGGCGTCCAGCATCGCGGGCACGATGAATTCGATCCCGGGCACGCCAGGGGGGGCGGCAGGGAAATTCCCTTCGGCCGCCTGTTTTTCGGCCTTGGCGAAGGGGGCATGGTCGGTGGTGACATAGTTGATTGTGCCGTCGGCGATCGCCTCCCACAGGGCGTCCTGGTCGGATTGGAACCGGATCGGCGGGTTCACTTTGGCGTAGATGCCCGCCTTCGCGACGTCATCTTCGGTGGTGAAGAGGTATTGGGGGCAGGTTTCAGCGGTGAAGTCGCTGGTGCCCTTGAAGGCGCGCAGAACGGCGACCGTTTGCGCGTTGGTGACATGGGCAATGTGCAGTTTCGCCTGCGCGGTCATGTTCATTGTCAAAAGCTTGGCGACGGCGACGGATTCGCAGATCGCCGGGCGCGACTTGTTGTGCGTGGCGGCATCAGAAGGGTCTAGGGCCTTCGCGGCCTCCTCAAAATGCGCCAGAAGCTGCGCGCTTTCAGCATGGACCACGATGGGCAGGCCGGTGTCGGCCAAAAGCGTAAGCGCGCGCAGCTGGTCGGCCTCGTCCGGGAAGGCCAGGCCTTCGAATTCATCGGCACGGCCAGCGGGGGAGGGGGTGGTGAAGATCTTCCAGGCGATGCAGCCGATCGCCATCATCTTGTCGCGGCTGGCCTCGGTCAGATCGCCCGGCGCGGCATAGAGGGCGAAGTCGATGACGGCATTTTCCGCGAAGTGATCGCGCCTGCGGGCGAGTTCCTCTGGGGTCGAACAACAGGGTTTGGAGATTGGCATCTCGAACAGGGTGGTGACGCCGCCCGCCGCCGCGGCGCGAGTTTCCGACAGGACGGTGCCGCGTTCGGGGTAGGCGGGCGCGCGGACGTGAAAGTGGATGTCGACGATGCCGGGCAGCACGGTTTTGCCCTTGGCGTCGATGGTGGCCTCTGCCTCTGGTGCGGAGCCGGGCGCGTAGACGCCCGCGACCTTGCCATCTTTCAGGCCGAGGTCAACGCGCGCCAGCCCATCGGGCAACAGCACCTCTCCGCCCATGATCAGGGTGTCCAGAGCGCTCATTTCAGGCCCAACTCTTCCAGCGCCTTGGCCACGCCGTCCAGGTTAGTCAGATGCATGGAGGCATAGTTGGGCGACAAAACCACCCCGTGCCCGCCCGCGCGGTACGTTGCCATGACCGAGCGATAGGCGATATCCGGCGTGCATTTCGCCTGATCCGCCCGAACGCGCGGCGCGTCGATGCCAAGGCCCATGAAGACCTTCGCCTTGTCGTGAACGCCGGTCAGCGCGGCCTCGCATTGGCCGTAGACGTAGGTATCGGGGTCCAGGCCGTCTTGGATCACCGTGTCGATGCCGGAGCCCTTGATACCAAGAATGCCGTCCATGATCTGCATCGCCACGGCGGGGTCGAAATCGCGCAGGATGGTCTTTTGGAAGAAGCCGAATTCCTTGTGCCAGATCTCACCGGATTGGTGCTGATAGGTGATCGGCTTGACCCAATCGGCATACATTGTCTGTTCCTCCCACGGCCATTGGGCGCGGCGGAAGAGGTTGAAATGATTGCGGTTCCAGACGTTCAGGCCAAACGGCAGGTTGGGTTTGCACCATTTGACCAGCCCGTAAAGTTCGCGGTCCAGGTCCTTGTTGCGCTCCAGCCAAAACCTTTCCCAGATCAGGAATTCGGGGTTGGCGAGCAGGGTGCGGATGAAGGTGATGAAGGCACCGTCGTCGAACTCCTTGCCGCCAAGCGCGTCCTGCATGAAGTCGTACATTGCGATGCAGCCCCGGCGACAGGCCTCTACATCGATGCCGCGAGCAATCGCTTCCGACCGCGCGGCGTCCGAGAAATCGCCGGGCGCCTGGCCCTGCATCATCTGGTCCAGCGGGCTGTTGCGCTCGTTGCACCACATGATCCCGTCGATGTCGTAGTTGCGCACCTGGTCTTCGATGATCGCGTGCATCCAGTTGCGGTAATCGGGGTTTGAGGTGGAGGGCTCATCCTTGCGGACGCCGAAGACGTCGACCTCCATACAGGTCGCCAAATTGGGGATCTCGATGTTGTTCACGGACCCATGGCCCGCGTATTTGAAGAACGGCTCCATCAGTTCGACATAGACTTTCATGTCGCGCTTGTGGGCTTCGGGGATAACGAGATCGAGGATATCGACCCCCTCCATCTCCTTATCCGTGGCGCGGAAATCCTTGATCAGCGTCTTCGTGTAATAACGCGGATCGGGGTTGTAATAGGCGCCGCCCTTCATGGTGAACGGCTCGGGCACGCCGTGATCGGGCCAGCCGTCCAGTTTATGCGCAATGCTGCGCCCGGTCTTGAGGCCAAGCCACGACACGGTGCCAAGCATCAGGACGTTGACGCCCACCCGGTCTTTCAGGGTATCGAGCACCACATCCACGCCTTCGTCGATAAAGCTGATGGGCGAGACCTGAATGCCGACGAATTTCTCTGTTGGATCGGGGGTCATGTTGCTCATGCGGAGGCTCCGTGCTTGGCGATGAATCGCTTGATACGGCCCATCGCCTCTTTGATCACCGGCAGGGGCTGCAGGTAGCTGATGCGGATGAAATCGCTGTCGGGCTCACCGAACATGTCGCCTGGAAACACCATCACGCCCGTCTCACGGAGCAGGGTTTCGCAGAAGGCCTTGGCCTTCATGCCTGTCGCCTCGATGTTGGTGTAGATGTAGAACGCCCCGCCCGGCGCGCCGTAGCTGAGGCCCGCGTCAGACAGCGCGCTCATCAGGTAATCGCGCCGTTCAGCGTAGGCTTTGAAGGTGGCCTGCATCTCATCCTGCGGGCCTGTCAGCGCGGCCAATGCGGCGTGTTGGGACACGGTGCAGGTGTTGATCGAGAGCGTATGGCGCGGCTCGGTCAGCTTTTCGACGAAATCGGCGGGCGCTGCCATATAGCCGACGCGCCAGCCGGTCATCGCGTAGGTTTTAGAAAAGCCGTTGAGCGTGATCGTCCGCTCTTTCATGCCCGGCAAAGTCGCCAGCGACAGATGCTCATGGGGGGGGTAAATCAGGGCCGCATAGATCTCGTCCGCGATGATCAGGATGTCATGCTTGATCGCGAGGTCCGCGATCTTGCGGATCACATCAGGTGGGGTCACAGCACCCGTGGGGTTATTGGGTGAGACCAGGACAAACATGCGCGTTTTGTCGGTGATGCGCTTCTCGATCTCATCCACGTCCAGCGCGAAATCGTCCTTCGGATACGTCGGCACCGGGATCGGCACGCCGCCGCACATCTGCACGGCGGTGTCGTAGGTAGTGAAGCGCGGCGAGGTGATCAGAACCTCGTCTCCCGGCGCGACCAGACCCAACATGCACAGCATGATGGATTCCTGCACACCCGCCGTCACGATGACCTCGTCCGGCGTGTAATCCAGCCCGTATTCCGCGCGCAGGTTATCGCAGATGGCCTGGCGCAAGGGCGGCAGGCCGGTGGGGCCAGTGTAGTGGTGCTGGTTGTCGTCCAGTGCCTTTTTCGCGGCCTCCACGATGTGCTTGGGCGTATGGAAATCCGGGTCACCACGCCCCAGCGCGATCACGTTGTCGAGGCCGCTGGCGATCTCCAGCATCTTGGTGCGAAACGCGCCGTCGTCCTCGATGATGCGCGGGGCCGTGCGGTCGTGCAGAAGCGATCCCATCAGTGCATCCTCTTTCCATCGATGAAGGTCATTTCGACCTTCTCAAGTGCTTTCAGGTCTTGGTCGGGCTTGCCGTCCACCACGATCATGTCGGCCAGTTTTCCGGCCTCCAACGTGCCGAGCGTGTCGCCGAACCCATTCAGCACCGCGGCCCGTGCAGTAATGGCGCGCAACGCGTCGAGGTTGTCTGGGCAAACGCCCACCTCCACCATAAAGCCCAGTTCCGGCACGATCCGGTCATGCTCTACCGCCGGGCTGCCTGCGTCGGTGCCAAAGACAATCGGCACGCCCGCATTCGCCGCGCGCACCAAGCCGTCGAAGCGGGACTTGTCGGCGACAGCTTTTTTGCGTTCTTCAATCTTCCATTCCGGGATGCCGAAGGCGCGAGCGATCTCTTCATTGGCCTGAATAACAAGGGCCGAGAACGTCGTGACAATCGGCAGTTTCTTGTCGAGCAGCAGCTGGATCGTCGCGTCCGTCATCGACCCGCCGTGTTCGACACAGTCAATGCCGGCCTCCGCCACGCGGGCGATACAGTCGTTGTACGTCGCATGGGCCGTGATCGGCAGGCGGTTGCGGTGGGCCTCGTCAATGACGGCGTGAAGCTCATCATCGGTGAATTCCAGTGTGTCGTGACAAGCCATGATCTTGATCAGATCGGCGCCGCCCTTGACCTGATCGCGCACAGCGCGGCGCATCTCATCGGCGCCTGAGGCTTCACGGCAGACCCAGTAGGTGTGGCCGCCGGTCTGAATGATGCTCTCACCCGATACCAGAAGGCGCGGGCCGGGGAAGATGCCTTGCGCCACGGCCTGCTTGGTGAAGAGGTTGGCGTCGTGCACGCCGAGGTCGCGGACCAGCGTTATCCCTGCGCGAAGCGATTTGAGCATGTTGCCCGCTGCCTTGTAGGCGCGAATTTCGGGGGCATCGAACATGGACTGCTGGCTGAGTTCATGGATGCCGTCCCATGACAGATGCGCGTGGCTGTTCATCATGCCGGGCATCAGGGTCTTGCCGTGGGTATCCAGCGTCTCAATCCCGGAGGGGGCATCGCCCAGCGCGCCCACGGCGGCGATCTTGCCGTCCTTGAGGTGCACGAAACCATCCTCGATCACCTCATCGCCCACGCAGGTAATGACGCGACCGAGGAAGACGCAATCGACGGCCGGAGCCTCAAACATCGGCTTGGTGATCTTCTGATATTTCCAGGCGGCGGGTTCGGGCATGGCGCAGGCTCCTCAGATGGGGATTGTTCGGGCGGAAATCGGTGTATCGGCTTGGAACCGAGAGGGGATGTCTATCTTGTCCTCGGTCACGATCATCGTGTTGATGGTTCGGTAGCCATCGAGGCCGGGTCGGTAGACCCCGGGCTCATTGGAGAAAATCATGTGGGTCTGGATCGGTGTCGCGTCTCCGGGGGCAAGCCAGGGGGCTTCGTGGCCCTCCAACCCCATTCCATGGCCGATCCGGTGGCGGATCGCGTCACCCAGGCCCGCGTTGCGCAGGGCGTCGAGCGCCGCGTCATTGGCCTGCGTGCAGGTCGTGCGGCGCGCGAGGGCGGCGACAGCGGCGTCGTTGCAGGCTTCCATCGCGGTCATGATCCGGCGCTGTTCGGGGCTGATCTCGCCCACGATCAACGTTACGCCGCTTTCGGCGTGGTAGCCGCCGAGGCTGGCGCCGATGCCTGCGATCAAGGTTTCACCCGGCTGCGGGGTGCGTTCCAGCACCGCCCCGTGGGGCAGGGCGGCGCGGGGGCCGGAATGGACCGAGGCAGTGATGCCCATAGGCGTGCCCGCAAAAGCCTTCTTGTGCTTGGCAAGCAGCGCGCCGCGCGCGTGGGCCATCGCGTCGGCCATCAGATCAGCCTCAGTCCCGCCTTGGCTGATGATGTCAGCACTCGCGGCATGGATACGGCGCAGAAACAAGTCTGCGAAGGACGCGGCCTCCACCGTCAGGGCGACTTCTTCCGGCTCTTTGATGGTGCGCGCGTCCATGGCATGGTCGTGCAGGTCCAGACGCTCCAGCTTGTTGCGCGCGGTGTCCAGAAGGGTGGCGTCCAGCGCGTCGATGGCGATGCGTTTGCGCCCGATCTGGTCCAGCATCCATAGGACGGCGGGGATTTCTCCGGGGAATTCGTCGTAGAAGCGCGCGTCACTGATCCCGATGCCTTCCGCGTTTTCCCGCTCCAGCCCCGGTAGCATCAGGATTGGGTCTCCTTCGACTGGAAGCCATACGCCCATGGGGCGTTCGTTGGCGGACAGGAATAGACCGGTGGCATAGGCGAGGTTGGGCGCGCGCAGCAGCAGCAGGCCGTCCAGTCCCGCCGCCTCTGCACGGGTGCGCAAACGGTCGCGGGCTCTGGCGTGAAAGCTGGCGTCCAGCGGTTTTGGCTCGGGCGGTTTCACAACGTGCCGCCGGTGTAGGGGCCAAGGCCCTCAAGCGGGGTTTTCAGGTTCAACTCCCGTCCCAGCGCCTGCATGTCGGCCAGCACCACGTCATCGATGGGTACACCGTTTTCGGACTTGGTGGCGGTGCGCCGCGCTTCTTGCTCACCAGGCACGAGGATCTCGTCAAAGCCGGGACGCAGCGCCCGGGTCTTGGCCATCTGGACGAATTCACCCATGCGCGCGGCGTAGTCTTCAGGATCCATGAACCAAGAAATATCAATGGCTTGGAAGTAATGGCTCACGTCCAACTTCTTGGGGTCGGCATAGGGCGTCAGGCCAAAGCCGCCACCCGATAGAACGCCCGTCAGCGCCTCGGTCATGAAGGCCAGACCGTATCCCTTGTGCCCGCCGATCCCCAGCAAAGGCCCCTTCAGGGCGGCTGCCGGGTCGTCCGTTTCATGCCCCTCGGGCGTAATCGCCCAATCCAAAGGCATCTTTTTCCCCTCGCGGATCAGCCAGTTCATCATGCCTTTACCGGCGGTCGTGATCGCAATGTCGAGCACAGTGGGAAAGCCTTGATCGGACGGCGCGGCGATGGACCATGGGTTGGTGCCTGTGACGCCTTCGCGTCCGCCCCAGGGGGCCATTTCGGGTCCTGCGTTGGTGAAGGCGATGCCGATGCAACCATGATCCAGGGCTTGGCAGGCATGCACCGCGCTAGAGCCATAGTGGGTCGAGTTGCGCACGATCACGGTGCCGATCCCGCCTTCCTTGGCTTTCTTGATCGCCAGCGCCATGGCCTTCGACGCCGCGACAGTACCGATTCCATTGTGTGCATCCACCAGCGCCAGTGCGGGGCCTTCCTTGATCACAGACCAGCCCGCGCGGGGGTTGACCTCGCCATTGCCGATGCGCTCGTGATAGCGGCGCAGGCGGGCGACTCCCTGGCCCTGGCCGGGGTGAAAGCGCAACTCCGAGAAGATCAGCGCGTCGGCGAAGATGCGAGCGTCTTCCGCCGTCAGGCCCAACGCTTCGAACCCTTCGGAAACGAAGGCGCGCAGTTGGGCGCGGTCGACGTTGGTCATCGGAATGGGCTGGGGGATATTCTGGCTCATGCGGACAACCCCAGAATGTCGGCGATGTTCGTGCCGGGTGCGCCGAAGCAGCCCAATTGGCCTGCGGGCGCGGTCATCACGATGGTCATGCCGGGGCCATATCCGGCGCGCGGGCCGTCCGTTTGGCCGACGATGCCGATGCTCATCGCGCCGCGTAGGTAGCCGTGGTTATAGCGGCTGTCGGTGTCCTGAATCGCCACGACATCACCCAGGCGCAGGGCGTCCAGCCCATGTTCTGCCAGAGCCGCGCGGTCGGTGGACTGGATGTGCAGCGATCCGCCCTCCGACGTCAGCCCCGCGCCCGCGCCCACGAAGTGCGGCGGCACGGTCGCCACGACGCCCATCTTCAGAACGTTGCCTTCAGTGTGCTTGGGCAGCTTGTCGAACAACGCGGGCGACAGTGATTTAAACGCGACATCGGGGTGATCCGGCACGGCAAGGCCCACGCCTTCACTTTTCACCAGGATCTGGTCATCGACGGCGATCTTGCGCCGGGTCTCCATGTCGAAGTGCACGATCACTTGATCGCTGAACCGTCCTGATTTGCCGGTCACAACGCCGCGCGCGCCCTTGGCCGCACCGCTGACGATCATCGCCTCGTTACCGACGCAGGCGAATACGTTGAGGCCTCGGTTCTTGTTGGCGTCCTTATGGGCGATAGAGACGGAGGGGTGGATGCAATCGCCCGCCCACCCAAAAGCTGAGTCCCCGACGCTGACGTTATAGACGATGCCGCCGAAGGTGGGCCAGAGGAAGGCTTTGCCGTCCGCATCCAGGCGGTAGGGCTCGGCGGGCAGGCCCGAGAGCGAGGGGTTGGCAACCTGTCCCATGACAGAGACAGTAACGATATCGGCGGCGTTGGTTTGGATGCTCATGGCTCAGGCTCCGATATTCAGCAATTGGGCAAGGTTGGCGGCGGGGTCGATGGTGAAATCAATCTCACCGTTTCGCGCGGTCATCAGGGTCAGGATGCCGGGGCCGTGGCCTGTCATCACGCTGTCGCCGTGAATGCAGAGGCAAATGGACACCGCGTCCTTCCGATAGGATCGGCCCCAGTGATGGTCGGCGTGGCGGATGGCGATCACATCGCCAAGGCGCATCTGGTCGATGCCCAGTTCCGCCATCAACGCGCGGTCGCCGGACATCAGGTCCTGATCGACATATTCGGAGTTCAGTTCCGCCCCCGATCCCATGATGCGTATGGGAAGCTCCATCGCGACGTTGACGTGCAACCGGCCGTTATCCTCGGTGATCCCCAAGGCATGGAACAGACGCGGGCTCATCTTCTTCAGCGCCACGCCGGGGTAGTCGGTCAACGCCAGACCTTGCCCCTTGGTCATCACCTGAATGCGGTCGCCGGGGGCCATCAGCTCGTGCGCCTCAGGCGAGAATTGCACAAGGATGCGCGCGTGCTCACCCACCACGATGCCGCGTTCGCCCGCCGCCATGCCCGACGTCACCATCGCCTCGTTGCCGATACAGTTGAGGTAGTGCAGCGCGTGGTGGCGCCCCTGATCGGTGTCATCGTCGATGGACACGCCCGGCTCCACATGGTCGCCCGCCCACCCGAAGGCCCGATCGCCGCAGCGTACGTTGTAAGTGATCCCGTACATCCCCGGCAGGACCGTCGCGGTGCCATCGGGATGAGGGATGTACTGCCCGGGACGAACCGCAGGCGTAGTAATGACACCCGATACGGCCATCTCGACCAAGGCGTCCTCATTGGTTTTCAAACTGGACATAGGCAACGCGTCCTTTGCGGGCAGGGGCGGCAGAAAGAGACAATGTTTTGGTTTGACTCCCGGTGGCTTCCTTGCCATCAGTATATTGTCGACATTGTGCTTGTAGGAATGAGTTACACGAGCGAAATGGAGTGTCAAGCACCCAGCGCAAAGGCCATTGGTGTCCCGGACCCAAGGCGTTCCGCATACGGTTGGAAACGAAGGAAGGCCCGAGATGAGCTATGATAATTTGATTGAAGTGACGGGCCGGGTGAACGATCTGCTCAACGCAGGATCGGTGTTGTCGTGGGATGCGCGCACCATGATGCCCAAGGGCGGTGCCGAGACGCGATCCAAGCAATTGGCGACCCTTGCGGTCGCGGCGCGCAACCTTTTGTGCTCGGACGAGACGAAGCGTGCGCTGGACGGCGCGGCATCGGACGTGGCGAACAAGGCGGACGACAGCCCCGAAGCGCGTATCGTGGCCCAGGTGCGGGAGGCGATCGACTACCACGAACGCATCCCGACGGAACTGTTGCGCCGCAAAACGGAATTGGGATCTTCCGCCCATGAAGTCTGGGCCGAGGCGCGCGAAAAGGCTGATTTCTCGCTCTTCGCGCCGGCCTTGACGACGATGGTCGATATCAACCGGGAAATGGCGCAGGCCATCGGCTTTGAGGACCACCCTTATGATGCGCTGATGTACCGGTTCGAGCCGGGGACCACGAACGCGGGTCTGGCCAAGCTGTTCGCCCGCCTGCGCGAGGGGATGATCCCGCTGGTGCGCGCGATTGGCGAGGCGGAAAAGCCGCGCTCGGATTTCCTTTTCCGCGACTATCCTGTGGATGGTCAGATGGAATTCGCGCTGAATATGGCCAAGAAGATCGGCTATGACACCGACCGGGGTCGTCTGGATACGACGGTGCACCCGTTCGAGGTGTCGTTCACCCGCAACGACGTGCGCATCACCACGCGGGTCAATCGCAACTACATGCCGATGTCGCTGTTCGGCGCGCTGCATGAAGCGGGCCACGCGATGTATGAACAGGGCGTTGATCCGGCCTACACGCGCACCCCTTTGGCCACGGACCTTATCAGCCTTTACGCCGTGGGGGGCGTCAGTTTCGGTGCGCACGAGTCACAATCACGCTTGTGGGAGAACCACGTAGGCCGGTCCCGTGCGTTCTGGAACAACCACATGGATGACATTCGCGACGCCTATCCCGGCACGCTCGATGATGTGAGCGAAGAGGAATTCTACCGCGCCGTGAACAGGTCCGAGCCGTCCTTCGTGCGGGTCGAGGCCGACGAGCTGACCTATGACTTCCACGTCATGGTGCGCTGCGAGTTGGAGGCCAAGATGGTTGACGGATCGCTTGACGTGGCCGACCTGCCCGAGGCCTGGAACGCTACCATGAAGGAGTATCTGGGCGTCGATGTGCCCGATGATGGGAAAGAGGGTGTCTTGCAGGATGTGCATTGGTCCTCGGGCCAGATCGGGACGTTCTGCAATTATACCATCGGCAACATCATGGCTGCGCAGTTATTCGACACGGCGACAGCGAAGAACCCCGGCATCCAGACCGCCTTGGACGGTGGAGACTATACGCCGCTGCGCACCTGGCTGACCGACAATGTCGCGCAGCATGGGCGCCGCTTCAGCCGCGATGAATTGCTGGAAAACGCCACGGGCCGTGCCCTGGATCCTGAGCCTTACCTGGCGCATCTCACCCGGAAATACACTGACATCTACAGCCTCGCGGCGGCCTGAAGGACACCGAACCATGACAACTGACAACACTGCGCGTCTCGCCAAACGGGTCAAACTGTCCGACGGCGCCCTGATCACCAAGATGCTCGATATCGCGGAGGGCCTTGATGACGTGATCAAGCTGGGGCGCGGCGACCCGGATCTGGACACGCCGGACCACATCATCAAGGCGGGCCAGGACGCGCTGGCCAATGGCGCCACCCATTACACGCACCCGCTTGGCATTTTGCCGCTGCGCGAAGCGATTGCCGACAATATCCGCGAATATGGCGGTGCGGATTATGCGGCGGATGAGATCATGATCACCCCCGGCGGCCAGCAGGGGATGTTCATCATTGCGCTGTCGTTGCTGGACCCGGGCGACGAAATCATCGTGCCATGCCCCGGCTACAACCCCTACGGCCAAGCGGCCGAGATGTCCGACGCCGTGGTCGTGCAAGTGCCGATGACGATGGAGACGAACTTCACCCTGACCGCCGAAATGGTCGAGGCGCACATCACGCCGAAATCCAAGATCCTCGTGCTGATCAATCCCAACAACCCCACGGGCTCCGTCACGCCCCCCGACGAGGTGCGCAAGATTGCGGAGGTCGCCAAGAAACACGACCTGATCGTGATCTCGGACGAGATCTATGCCCGCCTGACCTTCGGCAACAACACGGTCCTGCCGGTGGCGTCGTTGCCCGGGATGAAAGAACGCACGATCACGCTGTCGGGCTTCTCCAAGGCCTATGCCATGACCGGCTGGCGCATCGGATACCTTGCCGGACCGCGTGACCTCATCATGCCGATGTCCGAGGTCAACCACGCCTTCGCCATCTCCACCGCCGCCGTCAGCCAGCACGCGGCGCTGGCCGCCATGACGGGCTCTCAGCAATGCGTGGAGGATATGCGCCAGACCTATGACGCCCGCCGCGCGGCGATCTGCAAGGGGCTGGACGCCATCGGCATGGGATATGCGGAGCCGCAGGGGGCCTTCTACGTCTATGCCAATGTTGCGTCCCTTGGTCTTGGCATCACCGCCGGTGCCTTCTGCGAACGGCTTTTGGCCGAGGGTCAGGTGATGATGTACCCCGGCACGATCTACGGTGATCACACCGACGATTTCGTGCGCATGTCTATGACCCAGCCCGTCGACCGGATCGAGATTGCCATGCAGCGCATGGCAAAGGTCGTGGACAGCTTCCGCACCGAGCACAAACAGCCCGCCGAATAAGAGGACCGCACCATGAACGTGAAATCTGACAACCCGAATGTGAAAAGCATCAAGCACATGGCCTTTGCCGTTAGCGATGCGGAAAAGGCGTTGGAGGCTTACGCCAAATTCCTCCACGTGCCTGCCGATACCGAAGTCATTCATTTCCCCAAATCCGGCAACAAGGTCGCCTTGTTCTATCTGGGCGGGATCGAATACCAGCTGTGCCAATCCACTCAGGAAGGCGGGCGGTTTGACGCCTGGATCAAGGAGCGTGGGGCCGAGGGCCTGCACCACATCTGCTACGAGGTCGACAATATCGACGACGCTCTGGCCCACGCGCAGGAACAAGGCGCGTCCCTGCGTGAATGCAAGGCCTGCAAGAAGACCGGATCCCATGCGCATCCTGAAGGCTGGGTCGCGTTCCTCGACAATGATGCGGGCGGGATCGAGATCGAGTTCATGCAGGTCTATACGCCCGAGCAACTGGCGGCCTATGAGGCATCGGGGGCGGAAGCGGTATGAGCACGAAAAGCGGAGAAAGCGTAACGGTCGGCACGGCCACGGCGGCGCCCGGCGAAATGGTCCGCGGCGCGATTGCGGCGGGCGATCTTGCGGGCGGCGTGAAGGTGGAAATCCCCGTCGTCGTGATCAACGGCGCAGGGCCGGGGCCGACGTTCTGGGTCAACGCTGCCATTCACGGGGATGAGCCTGAAGGGCCATTGGCCTGCGCCTTGGCCGCAAAGCAGATCGACGCCAGCAAATTGCGCGGCGCGGTCGTCATGGTGCCTTGCGTGAACCCATTGGCGTTTTCAGCGGCAGAGCGGGGCAACCCCCTCGATACCTTCACCTACGACATGAACCGGATCTATCCCGGCAAGCCCGATGGTTACTTCAGTGACCGCGTGGCCGACGCCCATTGGCAAGCGATGAAAGACGTCGCGGATCTGGAAATCTCCATCCATTCCGGTGGCGCGCATAGCTTCCTCGACAAGGCGATTTTCGTGGATGAGCGCCCCGAAAGCGTCGAGTTGGCGAAGGCCATGGGCGAGGGCTGGGGCTGCATCATGTCCAACTTCACCAAGGCCGGAAGCCCGATGGCTGCGATGAACAACGCAGGAAAAGTGGGCATCACCGTGGAGCTTGGTGGGCGCTCCTACACGTCGCCCGAGCGGTTCCGGTATGTGGGTAAGGAACTGGCGAAATCCATCCTCAACATCTGCTACCACTACGACATGCTGGACGGCACGGCGACCTATCCGAGTGACGCAACCAAGGGCCAGCAAGAGGCGCTGCTTGCACCAGCGTCGGGCATCTTCCTGCCGGAGCCGGGCGTCGATTTCCTGACGATGATGAAGAAGGGCGACACGATCGCGCGGATCATCAACATCTTCGGTGATGAGGTCGGCGTGCTGCACGCCCCTGCCGACGGCATGTTCTTCGGTCTGCGCGCGTTGCCTAACGTGAACCAGGGCGATTGGTGCTGCTTCTTCAACAAGGTGGAGGGCCCCCGTGACTGACCCTTTCGAAACCGGAGCCCTCTTTTGAACCGCGCCCGCGATCTGGCCGGATACGGCGCGCATCCGCCCGATGTCCGCTGGCCCGGCGGCGCGGGACTTGCGGTGAACTTCGTGCTCAACGTCGAAGAAGGCTCCGAGTATTCCATCGGTGACGGCGATGGCCGATCCGAGAGCGCGCTTAGCGAAGTCCGCGCCTCTCGTGTGCCGCAAGGGTCGCGCGATCTGGCGGCGGAATCGATGTATGAATACGGCAGTCGCGTGGGTTTTTGGCGGATCCACGATCTGTTCCGCGCCCGCAACCTGCCGATGACCATCTTCGCCAGTGCCCTTGCGTTGGAACGGACCCCAGACATCGCCGCCGCCATCGCCGCGACGCAGTGGGATATCTGCGCCCACGGCTACCGCTGGATCGAGGCCTATCACCAGACCCCAGAGGTCGAGGCTGATCACATCGCCCGCGCCTACGACAGTCTTCTGGCTACCGTCGGGCGCGCGCCGCAAGGCTTTTACTGTCGCTACTCCGCGTCGACGGCGACACGGGGATTAGTCGTGGCCCACGGGGGATTTGCCTACGACAGCGACGCCTACAACGACGATCTGCCCTATTGGACAGACGTGGCGGGCCAGCCGCACCTCGTGGTGCCCTATACGATGGTCACCAATGACGCGAAGTTCCTGTCGGGGGATGTGTTCTCGGGCGGAGCTTTCGGCGATTTCCTGATCGACAGTTTCGATGTTCTGCACGCCGAGGCAAAGGCCAAACCCCGCATGATGTCTGTGGGCCTGCACAGCCGGATCATCGGCCATCCGGGCCGTCTGGCAGGGCTGATCCGATTCATGGATCACCTTGCAAAACATGATGACGTCTGGGTCTGCCGCCGCGACGAGATCGCGCAGCATTGGCGCGAGGTCCAACCGCCACCGGCCCGCCCATGATGCCGCCGAAGGTCCCCTTGTTGCCCCCCGACGCCGCGGCCTTTGCGCCCTATGGCCACCTTGTGGTGCCCCCGGATGTCCCCGGCAGGCGCCAGTTCTACAGCGATACCCTTCACACCCGGCCCGCGGGCAGTGCGCCGGTGCTTCACGTCAATCACGTCCTGCCCCAAAGCCTTCCTGTTGAGGTCAGCGGGATCGAGCGGCATCCCCACGCGGCCCAGTGTTTTCTGCCCCTCGACGTGGCGCGCTACGTGGTGATGGTGATGCCCTCGGACGGTCAGGGCCAGCCCGCGCCTGAACGTGCGCTGGCTTTCCTGATGCCCGGCACCATGGGGATCAGCTACAATCCCGGCGTTTGGCACCTGGGGGCGACGGTCCTGGACAGGCCCGGCCATTTCGCCGTCTTGATGTGGCGTGGTGGACCGCAACAGGATGACGAATTCCGCACCATCGCGCCGATGACCCTCGTCGCCCAACCCTAGCGCGCTTGACTGCCGTGCCAGAAGAAAGAGACCAAGATGCCTCGCAAGATTGAACTGTTTGTCCCCGCGATTACGCCCTTTGCCGCCGACCTTTCGGTCGACACGGAACGGTTCGTCGCCAACGCCCACCGCTTGATCGCGAACGGTGCCCATGGCCTTGCCCCCTTCGGCACCACGAGTGAGGCCAATTCCCTGTCGGTGGCCGAGCGTATGGAAGCGCTGGATGCCCTGATCGACAGCGGCCTTGATGCGTCGCTGTTGATCCCCGGGACGGGCTGTTGCAACGCCGCCGAAACCATTGCCCTGTCGGCCCACGCAACGCAACGCGGCTGTCGCGGTGTGCTGATGTTGCCGCCGTTCTACTACAAGGGCGTCAGCGATGAGGGCGTGTTCAATGCCTATGCACAGGTGATCGAGGCCGTGGGCCCGGATCTGCGCGTCTACCTCTACCACATCCCGCAAATGTCCGGCGTGGCGATTACGTTGCCTCTGATCGAGCGGTTGATCGCTCGTTTCGGCGACCAGATCGCAGGCCTGAAGGACAGCTCCGGCAAGTGGGACAACACTGCGGCCGTGATCGCGGCATTTCCGCAGATCGATACCTATTCGGCCTCGGAATCGATGATCCCGCAGAATATCGCGGCGGGCGGGGCAGGGTGCATCAGCGCCAGCCTCAACGTGAACCCCACCGGCATTCGTGCCTTGGTCGATGGGTTGAATGGCCCGAATCACGACGCGTTACATGCGCAGGTCAGCGCGGTGCGCACCATCTTTGAAGGCATCCCTTTGATCCCCGCCATCAAGGCTGCCATCGCGGCCCAGACCGGAGAGGTCGACTATGCCCGCGTACGCCCGCCGTTCGTCGACTTGGGCGACGCCCATGCCGATGCCGTGGCCGAGGCTGTCCGCATCGCGGGCCCGCAGAGGCCATCATGACGACAGGTCCCATCCTCGTGACCGGGGCGGGCGGCTTTGTCTGCTCCGAGTTGGCGCTGGCGCTGCACCGGGCGGGCCGGGAGGTTGTGGCGTTGGACCGTGCGTTCGATGCCGCAACGTCAGACCGTTTGAATGGGATCCGCAGGGTGGAGGGCGAGCTTGCACAGGTCTTGGACGCGCTGGGACCCTGCGCTGCGGTGGTTCATGGTGCAGCCATTACCGCCTCGCCCGAGAGGCTGGGGATCACCCGCGCCGCGCATATTCGCCGCAACATGGACCTTCTGACCGCGACGCTGGAGTTTTCTCAAAGCGCGCGGGCGTCGCGCTTCCTTTTCGTCAGTTCAATGGGCGTGTTCGAGCCCGATGACACGCCGACCCCCGGCGGCTGCGTGACCGAGGCCACGCGCCCGACCGCTGATTGCACCTATTGCGCGGCTAAACATGCGGGCGAGTTGCTGACCGCGTCAGCGGCGATGCCCGGTTTCGAGACGCTCAGCCTGCGACTTGGAAATATTTTTGGCCCCCATGAGGCTGTGCGCGAAAGCCGTCAGCACCTTTGCGTTGTCGCGCGGATGGTAGCGGAGGCGCGCGCGAGCGGTATTATCACCGTGCAGACGCCCGACGCGCGGCGCGAATGGGCGTGGTTGCCGGATCTGGCCGATGCCATCGCACGGCTCATGACGGATCATTGGGCGCAGCCTGTCCTGCATGCAGGCGCGCCGCCTGTCATGGGAGACCTCGATCTGGCGCGGGCGGTGGCGGCGCGTGTTCCGGGCACAACGATCCGCCTTGCATCCCCGCCCCACGCCGCAATCCGCCCCCCCATGTCCAGCGGGTTTGAGACCGCGTTGACGCATACGGCATGGACCGTGATGGACGACGCCCTTGATCACTTGATCCCGTTGGAGGCCGCGCCATGACACCGCTGCGCCTGATCATTGTGGGCCTCGGTGCCCGCGCGCGCACCTGGATACAGGTGGTGCGGGCCAATCCCGATCTGGAGATCGTGGCGCTTTGCGATCCCGATCCCGCCGCGCGCGCCAAGGCTGCAGAGCAGTTCCCCGGTTTGCCGATCGGTGCGGACATAACCGAGATCATAGGCACCGCAGCCGATGCCGTCTTGCTGGCCACGCCACCGGGCGGGCGCGAAGGCCAGATGGAGGCCGCGTGCAAGGCGGGTCTTGCGATCCTTGCCGAAAAGCCGCTTTCAGATAGCGTCGTCACCGCCGCGCGCTTCGTCGAGATGGCCGAGGACGCGGGCGTGCCCCTGATTGTGGGCCTCAACTTCCGCTACCTTGCCGTCACGCAGGAGATGCGCCGCCTGTTGCAAAGCGGCGCTATCGGTACGCCAGAATTCGGACGCTTCATCTACGAGCGTTGGCGCGACGGCACGCAGGATTGGCTGAACAAATACCCGCTGACCATGGATCACCCGATGCTGTGGGAACAGTCGATCCACCACTTCGATCTGATGCGCTATGTCTACGACACCGAGCCCGCGCATATCCAAGCCCACACGTTCAACCCCAGTTGGACAATGTACAAGGGCGACACCAATGTCTCGGCGCTGATCGCGTTCGAGAACGGGATGAGCGTGAACTACCAAGGCACCTGGCAGGCGGGCCATGATCCGATGAACTTCAAATGGCGCACCGATGGATCGGAAGGGATCGTGGAGCAACGCGCCATGTTCGGCGATCTGGCCTGGGCTAAGCGGATGGAGCCGGAATTGACGCCGATCCCACTGCCCGAGCATGTCGCGTGGATTACCGACGCCGAGGCACTTCTACGTAGTTTTGTCCAAGGCTTGCGGGGCGAAACCCCGCCGGAATGCACCGGGCGCGACCACTTGCAATCTCTTTTCATGCTGGAGGCCTGCATCCTGGCCTCTTGCCGCCGCGCGGCCGTCACCATCGACGAGGTCCGCGCGCTTACCCAATCAAAGGAGACCCCATGATCAATGTCGGTATCATCGGCGCGAGTTTCGCGCGCGACGCGTATCTTCCTGCGTTTGCTCATATCAAGGACGCCCAGGTCGTTGCCCTCGCCTCGGGCCGGATGGAAAGCGCCCAAGCCGCGGCGGAGCCCTATGGCATCACGGCTGTCTATGACGATTGGAAAAAGATGCTGGCGGATCACAAGCTTGATCTGGTGTGCATTGCCACGCCCACGGTGATGCATGCGCCGATGACGCTGGCCGCGATCGCCAAGGGCGCCCATGTGTTGTGCGAAAAGCCCACCGCGATGAACGCGGGCGAGGCGCGGCAGATGCTGGACGCGGCGCGCAAGGCAAACCGCCTGCACATGATCGATCACGAATTGCGCTTCAACCCCACGCGGATGCGGATTGCCGAGCTGATCCACGGCGGCGATCTGGGCGAGATCCGGCATGTGAATATCACCAATATCGGCGCGTCCTGGGCTAATCCTGCGTCTCGCCCAAAGGGGGATTGGTGGTCTGATGCGTCCATGGGCGGCGGGCGCATGGGGGCCAACGGCTCTCACCAGGTCGACATGTTGCGCTGGTGGTTGGGCGAGCCCGCGTCCGTGGTGGGGCAGGCGCTGACCGTCGTGCCGGACCGGGTGTGCAAACACACCGGAGAGGCGTGGACCGCGACATCCGACGATCTGTCGCACATGACGCTGGAGATGCGATCCGGCGCGCTGGCGCAGGTCTTCATGAGCGGTGTGGCCGCCGCGAACATGGGCAATGAGACGCAGATTTTCGGCACCAAGGGGACCATCACGTTAAGCAACAGCGACGAGAAGCTGTATTTCGCCCGCGCCGGGCAATCGTTCGAGGACATCAGCGTGGAGGACCCGAACGCCGCGCTTGCAGGCCTGAACAAGGGCATCTGGAACGTCTCTGTCACCGGGGCGCTGCAAGAGCTGTGCGCCGCCATCCGGGAGGATCGCGGGTTGAAGCAGGGCGCCAGCTTCGTGGACGGCTTGCGCAACCAGATGGTCGTAGACGCGGTCTTCGCGTCCACCAAAAGCCGGAAGTGGGAAGACCTCGACATGTCAGGCGCGGTTTGATGCCCGCGCTGAAGGATCAACGGGTGCTGATCACCGGGGCCGGGCAGGGGCTGGGGGCTGCAATCGCGCGGGTCTTTGCGGCACAGGGGGCGGACTTGATCCTGATGGATGTGGATGAGGCCAGTCTGGCCGCCGTGAACAATCAGATTGGCGGCAAGGCCATGTTGATGACCGTGGATCTCGCCGACGCAAGCGCCACGCAAAGCGCCATTGCAGCGCTTCCCGGGCCGGTCGATACACTTATCCACAACGCGGCGATCCTGCGGCCTGAGCCGTTGGAGGACGTCAGTCTGGCGACCTTCCAGGCCACGATGGACGTGGGCATTCAGGCGGGCTTTCAGCTGTCCCAAGCGATCTGGCCCGCGATGAAAGCCAAAGGTGGGGCGCTGATCTTTGTGTCATCGCAATCGGGCATCAAGGGCTTCGTGGACGAAACCGCCTATTGCGCAGCCAAACATGCCCTTGAAGGTTTCTCCAAATGCCTCGCCATGGAAGGCGAGGCCCATGGCATCATCTCGTGCACCATTACCCCCGGAAAAGCGATGCACACGCCCATGTCCGAGCGGAATTATCCCCCCGAATTGAAAGCTCAGTGGATCGAACCGGAACACCTGGCCCCCGCCTTCGTCCACATTGCCACCAGCCGCGACCCGGCGCTCTCGGGCCAGCGCTTGAATGCGTGGGCTCTGTCACAGGAGCATCCCCTATGAGTGATATGCAGGCCATCTACGCCTATATCGACGCCCACGCAGATGAGTTTGTCGCGGATTTGCAGGCGTTCGTGCAGCAACCCTCCATCTCCGCCCAGGACATTGGGTTGCGCGACTGCGCGGCGCTGATCCGCGACATGATGCACCGCGACGGGCTTCCGGCGGAGTTTCATGAACTGGAAGCAGGCCCCCCCGTTGTCTATGGCGAGGTGCCGTCGAAGTCGCAGAAGACGCTGCTGTGCTATTCCCACTACGACGTGCAGCCCCCCGAACCGATCGAGGCCTGGACCCACGGCGGCCCTTGGTCCGGTGCGGTGGTGGACGGCGTGCTTTACGGGCGCGGGGCGACGGACAACAAATCCGGCGTGCTGGCGTTTAACAAGGCCGCCAAGGCGTTCCTTGCGGTGCGCGGCGAAGTGCCCGTGGGCCTTAAACTTCTTATAGAAGGAGAGGAGGAGATCGGCTCCCCCAACCTCGGACCTTGGGCAAAGAAGAACGCGCAGATGCTGGAGGCCGACGGGATGCATTGCCTCGACGGCTCTTTGGAGATCGGGGTAGAGGTGCCGGATGTGTCCCTTGGCCTGAAGTCCGTGCTGTTTGTTGAACTGGTTGCGCGTGGGCCGCGCACGGACGTGCATTCCCTGAATGCGCCGCTTGTACCCAACCCGGTCTGGGATCTGGTGCACGCACTGGCAACGATCATGGACCGCGAAAAGAACATCCTTATCCCTGATTGGGCAGAGGGCCTGTATGAGCCGACGTCCGAGGACATGGGATATCTGGAAGACAAGGCGGCGCGGATCGATTTTGATATGCTCAAGGATGAGATGGGTGTGGATGCGTTTGCCCTAGGCCGCGACGGTATCGATGCCCTGCGCGCCCGCACCTATGAGCCGACGGCGAACATCCAGGGCATCACCGGCGGCTACACCGGCAAGGGCACGAAAACCATCGTCCCGGCCGAGGCGCGCGTGCGCATGGATTTCCGTCTGATCCCCAACATCTCTCCGGCCAAGGCGATGGCGAAACTGAAAGCGCATCTCAAGCATCGAGGCTTCCACAACATCGAAGTGATCGGTGAGCCGCGCGTTGAAGAGCCCTACAAAATTTCGGCCCGCGAAGACATCAGCCAATCCATCATCGCCGCCGCCCATGAGGTCTACGGCGAGCCGCCCATCGTCAACGGTGTCAGCGCCGAGGGTGCGATCCTGAAACACGTCTGGATCCCCTGCGTGCTGACAGGTTTCGCCAATCCGGGCTGCAACCTGCACGCGCCCGACGAGAACATCCACGTCGACAAATACATCCTCGGCATCAAATACGCCGCCGCCATCATGGAACATTTCGGCCGCTCGTGAAGGAGCCCATCTCATGACCGTCAATATCGCCTTCGACACCTACCACACCTTTCAGGCCATGACCGCGCATTTGCAGGCGCTGGCAAAGGCTTATCCGAAGCTTTGCACGCTGACCTCCATCGCGAAAAGCTTTCAAGGCCGCGACGTCTGGTTCGTCACCATCACCAACCCTGACACCGGCCCCGGGCTGGAAAAGCCGGGCTTCTACATCGACGCGCAGATCCATGCGGAGGAACACGCAACCAGCGCCACGGCGCTCTATGCCTGTGCCTACCTCTTGAACAACTATGGCAGCGATGAGGAGGTCACGCGCCTTGTCGATCAGATGGTGTTCTACATCATCCCCCGCATCAATCCCGACGGGGCCGAGAACGCCATGACCGCGCCCTATCATCCCTGGTGCGGCAACGGCCGATTCCTTCCCGGCGAGGACCGTCTGGAAGGCCTGATCCCCCAGGATATCACCGGAGACGGTTATATCGTGCAAATGCGCGTGCCCGACACCAAGGGCGAGTGGAAATGCGACAGCGAGAACCCCGACATCATGGTGCAGCGCGAACCTGGCGAGGAGGGGGGCGAATATTTCCGCCTCTACCCCGAAGGGATGATCCGCAACTACGACGGCGTTCATGTGCATATCGAGATGCAGGAAGACGGCAACATGAACCGCAACTTCCCCACCAACTGGACGCCGCAGGAATATGGCGCGGGGGAGTATCCGTTTTCAGAGCCTGAGACAGCGGGTATGCGCGACGTGATCCTGGCCCACCCCAACATCACCGGCATGTGCGCCTACCACACCCATGGCGGTATCATCCTGCGTCCCTCCATGCTGCAAATGGATAGTGAGATGAGCCCCCCGGATCTTGCGCTGTACAAGGCGCTTGGCGAAGTTGGCGAACGGTTAACGGGCTACCCCACGATTTCGGTCTACGAAGAATTCACCCCCGACAAGTCCAAGGCCCGCCATGGCACCCTGACCGATTGGACCTACGAGGAGATGGGGATCATCACCTTCGGGACAGAGCTGTGGGATCTGGAGCGCACGGCGGGTGTGCCGAAGGAAGGGTATTACAACCTTGGGCCGCGCGATGCGGCGACGCAGCGTCTTGTGCACAAATGGGTGGTCGACAACGTGGGCGATCACGGTTTCCGCCCATGGACAGCCTTCGATCACCCGCAGCTTGGCCCCGTGGAAGTCGGCGGCATGGTCTATATCTGGAGCTACCGCAACCCGCCCGGAAAGCTGCTGGAAGAAATGTGCCACAACAACGTGATGTTCAACCTCAAGCACGCCGCGGCGGCGCCGCGTGTGGCCGTTGACACTGTCGACGTCGAAGCCTTGGGCGCTGATCTGTTCCGGGTCACGGCGGTGGCCTCAAACCACGGCTACCTGCCCACCAACCTTTCGGACGTGGCCGTGAAGAACGGTGTGGCCAAACCCGTGGAACTCAAGATCGCATGTGAGGGGGCTGAAGTGGTGATGAATCCCGCTGATGTGAAACTGGGCAACCTCGCGGGGCGCAACGAGCGGCGCTATGCTTATTCCAATTGGGGCCAGCAGTGGTCGCCCGTGACGCGGAAGGTCGAATGGCTCGTCAAGGCCAAGGGGTCCGATGCCGCCGTGACCGTGACCGTGGCCTCCGAGAAGGGCGGAACTCATCGCAAGGTTGCCGCTCTGAGCTAAGGTGAAGTGTCGGCCTTCCAGGGGCGCGCGTGCCCTCAATTCACGACGCGTTCTGCGACGTTCATGCCTTCCGACAGGCCGGATGAGGGGTAGAGGATCACGCGGTCGTTCTCGGACAGGCCGCCGGTGACTTGCGCTTGGATGCCGTTGTTGGGGCCGATCTCGATGGGGCGGAGTTGGGCCGTGCCGTCGACGACGAGGAAAACGGCCCAGGTCTCGCCGCTTCGGAACAGGGCGCTGGCGGGCACGATCAGGGTCTCGTCCTCTTGCCAGACGACGATGCGGGTTTCCACGCGGAACCCGTGACCCAGGCCGGCATAGTCCTCGGGCGGACTGCTGAAGGTGATAACGGCATTCACGCGTTGTTCTTCGACACCCAGGGCCGAGAACTGGGTCACGCCGAATGGATCGACGCGGGTCACTTCCCCGGCCAATTGTGTTGGCCCGCCCCAATCCGCGATGATGACGGGGTCGCCAACTTCGACCTGCACCGCGTCTGTGGACAGAAGTTCGACCACGACCTCCAGATCGCTTTCTATGTTGCCGATCTCCAGGATCGGTGCCCCGGCGGGCAGGGAGGTTTCGCTTTCCTGGATGACACGCAGAATGCGGCCATCGGTGGGCGCATAAAGCGGAATATCGTCGTCCGACGTGCCGATGGCGGCAGCAAGTCGGGGGTCGTCGAACCCGATGAGTTGGGCCTGGGCATTGGCGATCTCGGCCTCTCGCATGGCAATCGCCGCCTCGGAGGTGTCCACGTTGGCCTGCGCCACACGGGCAGACTGCCGGGCGCTATCAAGGGCGGCTTGGCTGACGATGCCCCGATCCAACAATTGTTGGGCTCTCGACAGTTCCGTATCGGCGAGGTCACGGTTGGCGAGTGCCGCATTCAGATCGGCGCGGGCCACGCGAAGCGCCGCCTCTGCGGCGGTCACGACGGCCTGGGCCTGTTCGCGGGTGCGCACATCCAGCGCGGCGGGGTTGGTCGGGCGCATGTGGGCCACAATGGTTTCGCCGCGCACGACCGGGTCGCCCGGCTGGACGCGGACCCGTTGCAATTGCCCGGCGACGGGGGTGGAGACGATGTAGGCATCGCGCACCCGGGTGCGGCCTTCTTCGTCAATGGTCAGCTGCATCGTGCCGCGTGTCACCACGCCCATGTCCACCATCGTGGGCTGCGGCCAGAAGGCAGCCGTCAGGGCGCCCGCAACGAGCAGTACCGTGACGGCGGTCAGGATCAGACGGGATCGTTTCTTCGCTTTCGCCATAACGGCTACTCCCTTATTTTCAGGGCCGAGACGAGGTCTGCCTGGTCGATATCTCGTTTCACCAGCCAGCCCGAGGCGATGGCCGCCCCCAGCACGACCATCGCCGCAAAGCCATAGCTTGCGGGGTCAAAAATGGCAGGGATCTGGTAGAGGTCGCTAGAGAAGCCCGCCGCGATGCCGAAGGACAGGTAATAGCCCAGGATGCTTCCGATCGGCAGGGCGATGAGCGTGACAATGGCCAATTCACCCAAGAGAACGAAGGCCACCTCCCCCCGGGTGAAGCCGATCACCCGCAGGCTGGCGAGATCGCGGGCCCGTTCAGCATAGGCGATGCGGGCGGCGTTGTAGACGATGCCGAATGTGATGACGAAGGCGATGGCCCCCATCACGTAGCGGATCGCGCCCGCGCCGGTGTTCATCAGGGTCTGGAAGGCGATTTCCGCCTGGGATTTCAGGCTGACCCCTGCGACGGTCGGCATGTCTTGCAGGGCGCGGTAGATCTCGGTGGCATGGGCCTCGTCAATCGACAGATACGCCCCCGAGACACGATTGGGTTCACGCAAGGCGCGGTTGAGTGCCTCCAGATCCATGTAGGACGGCGCGCCCAGAAGGCTTTCGGCGACGGCCGTGACAGGAATTTGCAACACGGGTTGGCGGCCTTCGCGGACTTCCACGGTCAGGATGTCACCGGGCGCGATGTCCAGATTTTCGGCCAGGGCGGTGGATAGGACGATGCCGCCGTTCTCTAACGGGATATCGGCAAGGTCACTGTCCAGCGCGCGGCTGAGGCGGGCATCGGGGGTTAACCCGCTGACTACACCGCGATGGGTGGCCAACCCGTGGCGCAGCACAGCGGGCACGTGGCGCACCGGCTCCACCAGGGTGACGCCGTCCATCCGGGCCAGCTCGAAGATCGTGGCCTCGGAGGCGGCATGTGTGAAGCTGACGGTCACATCACTGCGGTCGATCACGTTGAATGTCAGGTCGATTGTGCGGTCAAAGCCCGCGTAGATGGTGATCATCGACACGCTCAGTGCCATACCGCAGGCGATGCCGATCATCGCGCCGGCCATTCGGCCTGGTTGCCGGGTGATCCGGCGCAAGACCATACGGGAGGGTTGATCGAGGAACCGGTTCAGTGCCGTCCCGATGGCCCCCGTGCGGCTGTAATCGGCAGGCGCGGGGGCACGCATGGCGGCAGCGGGGGTGAGCGCAAAGATTCTGCGCAGGACCAGAAGCCCCCCCGCCGAGGCCGACAGGATGCTGACGCCCACGCCCGTAACGAACGAGGCCGGGTCCAGCTGGAACACCAGGAACGGGAACTTGAAATAGGCCACATAGACCTGAATCAGCGCCCGCCCGCCCGCGATGCCCATCAGGCACCCGGCCAGCGCGCCGCCGATGGCAATGGCGAGGACTAGCTTGAAGTAATGGGCGCCGACCTCGGTGTTGGTATAGCCGAAGGCCTTCATCAGCCCGATTTCCTCGCGCTCGGACTGCACCATGCGGTTGATCACAATGTAGAGAAGGAAGGCCGCCACGGCCAGAAAGATGGGCGGCACGCCGACCGCCGCTGCCTCCAGCCCGCCGATTTCCTCGCTGACGAATGTGTTGGAGGCCTGATCGGCCAGCGGATAGGCTCCGGTGCCGCCATAGGGGTCCAGGATGCGGTCCACGGCGTCCAGCACGGCGGGTTCATTCGCACCGCGCGACAGTGACAGAAGCGCCTCGTTGAAGGCGCCGTCCATGTCATAGGCGGCGGCAAGCGCGGATCGGCTCATCCAGATCACGCCGAAGCGGGCATCGTCGGGGATCAACTCCCCCGGCGCGGTGGTGTAGAGGAACTCCGGCGCTTGCGCGAGGCCCACGATCTGGAAGTTGCGCCGCGCGCCGTTCATCGTAGCGTTGATGCGGTCCCCGGGTTCGAGGTTATGGGCGTTGGCAAAGGCCTCCAGCAACAGGATTTCGTCGGAATGATCACTGTCGATCATCCGCCCGTCAGTCAGGAACACATCGTTGAGGCGGGGCGCGCGCAGATCGGGCAGGGATACGGCCTGCGCTTGCACCGGCAGGTCGAAATCCGCCACGTCGATCAATGCCGCGCCCACCACGCGCGGCTCCACCGCGCTGACGCCGTCAATCGCAGCGAGCCGGGCGGCCAGGCGATCGGGTGCGCGGGTGACCGGGGCGAAGACCTGCGCCAGGCGGTAGCGTTCATAATAGGCGGCACGCGTCTCGTTCAGCGACGTCACCAGCCCTTGCATCATCACCAACATGCCGACGCCCACGGCAATCACCACCCCGATGGCAATGGCCTGCCCCTTCATGCGCCACAGATCGCGCAGAAGCTTATGGTCCAGCGGACTCACCAGGTGATCTCTTCGGGGGTCAGCTTCTTGTCGTTTACCACGATTTCCCGAATGGCGCCGTCGGCGAAGTGGATCACCCGGTCGGCCATGGCGGCTTGGCTTGCTGCATGGGTCACGATCAGCACCGTCGCCCCCAGTTTCTCATTCACGTCCTTGAGCACATTCAACACGGCGCGCCCGGTGGTGCTATCCAAGGCGCCCGTCGGCTCGTCACAAAACAGCACCGTGGGGTTCTTCGCGACAGCCCGGGCAATCGCCACGCGCTGCTGCTCGCCGCCCGACATCTGCGCCGGGAAGTGATCGACCCGCTCGCGCAGGCCGACCATGGCCAGCGCCGCGTCCGGGTCCATTGGATCGCGGGCGATCTCGGTCACCAATTCTACATTCTCGCGGGCGGTGAGGCTTGGCATCAGGTTGTAGAACTGGAACACGAAGCCCACGTGGTTGCGCCGATATTGCGTCAACTGCTTGTCCGTCATCTCGCTCAGGTTCTGATCCTGGAAGAACGCATCGCCCTCCGTCGCGCGGTCCAGCCCGCCGATTATGTTGAGCAATGTCGATTTGCCGCTGCCAGACGGCCCGAGAAGCACCACGATTTCCCCCTTTGGAATGTCCAGATCCACGCCACGCAACGCATGAACGGCGGACCGCCCTTCACCGTAAACCTTGGTGATGCCCTTGGTTGAAAAGGTGTTCATTGTCATGTAGCACTCGCAATCAGTGCGTTCAATTTTGACTGAACGCACTAGACAGATACGGCGATGCGGGCTAGTTTGTCAACATTCCCGCGGACGTGGAGGCCAGACGTGAGTAAAGTGGAAAACGCGAAAGCCGCAGAGTCGGCCCGCGCGGATTTCATCGAGAAGATCGGCGTGATTGCGCAAACCGAAGGGTTGCCGCGGATCGCGGGCCGCGTTCTGGCGATGCTGCTCTATGACGGTGAACGTGTGTCCTTCGGGCAACTGGCAGATGCCTTGCAAGTGAGCCGGGGCAGCGTCAGTTCCAGCGTACGGATGCTTGAGAGCCAGCAACTGATCAAGCGCGTCGCCAAGCCGGGCGACCGGCAGGATTACTTCCAGATGGTCGACCACGCCTTCGCCAACATGGTCGAGGCGTCCGTCGCACGGGCAAGACGGGCCGCAGAGGACATCGAAGAGTCATTGCAAGCCATTCCTGCGTCCGAAGCAGGTCCACGCGCGCGCGTCGCCGGATATGCCGCATTTTACCGGGCCATGGGTGAGGGGCTGGACACAACGGCCAAGAAGCTGCGCCGGTGAAAAAGCGGCACCAGCAGTCACAATGTCTGCCGAAGCGGCATACCAAATAAGACCTTCAGCGTCTGACAAGTCTGAGTGGCGGCGTCCCTGAATTGTTGTTGCCGACCGCGCTTGCAGCTCGGCGGCGGCGTCCAACCCATCTCAGGATCAAACCAGTTCGACAGCGATCCGCGCCGCTTCAAGCTGTCATTGTAAGATGACCAATTTGCGGTCTTGTACTTCGTCGGGGCCCAACTGCTCATACCCTCCAGCTACCATGCTGGATTCATACAGTGAGTCGCATCAGTCGAGTCATCAAAAAGCCATTGGGGAGTTCAGTTCACTGGGTACGATTGAGCACGTGACCACGCTGGGAGTGACCCAGACCAGTGAAATGATGATGTGGTGCGTGTTCAACGCGGGCAAGCCGTGAGGGAAATCACCTCCAATTCATGCGCCTTCTCCCATGACCAAACCGCGGGCACGGCGTCGTTCGATTTCACGCTCGTGTTCTGCGGGGAACTCGTCGACGTTGTCGCGGTGCTCAATGTGTTGAGCATGGAAGTGGCAGACACCTACAGCGGCATCGCGTTCACGAACCTCGTCAGTCAACTCCCTTCCGGCTGGCGCTTCGAGAGTGGGCAGGCCTACCTACTGTCCGACCCTCCGGCCTAGGCCGTGGATCGTTGTAGCATCCCGAACAGGTCCCGCGGGTCGTCGGGATCGGCCAGCATATCCAGCATCGTGAAGAACTCGGTGCCCTTGATCGCACCCTCCACGTAGCGCAGAGCCGAGAAATCCTCGATCGCGAAGCCGACGCTGTCGAACAGGGTGATCTGGGTCGGCGACGTGCGGCCCGTCGCATGGCCCGCGATCACCTGCCACAACTCGGTGATAGGGTGGGTGCGATCAAGCTGCTGGATCTCGCCCTCAACCCAAGTCTGCTCGGGGTACTCCACGAAAATCGATGACCGCATCAGGATGTCACGGTGCAGTTCCGTCTTGCCGGGGCAATCGCCGCCGATGGCATTGATGTGGACGCCGGGGCCGATCATGTTGTCGGTCAGGATGGTCGCGTTCTGTTTGTCGGCAGTGCAGGTGGTGATCATCTGCGCCCCCTCGATGCAGTCCTCGGCGCTGGTGCAGGGGATGACGTCCAGCCCATGCCCCACAAGGTTGCGGGCAGCCTTGGCGGTGGCGGCAGGGTCTGTGTCGTAAAGGCGCACCGTGTCGATACCGCAAATCGCCTTGAAGGCAAGGCACTGGAACTCGGACTGGGCGCCGTTGCCGATCATCGCCATGGTGCTGGCATCTTTGGGCGCGAGGTGACGCGCGGCCATGGCCGAGGTCGCCGCCGTGCGAAGGGCGGTCAGCAGCGTCATTTCAGACAGCAGCTTCGGATAGCCCGTGTTCACATCCGCCAGAAGCCCGAAGGCTGTAACCGTCTGCAAGCCCTCGCGCGTGTTCTTGGGGTGACCGTTGACGTATTTGAAGCCATACATCTCGCCGTCCGAGGTTGGCATCAACTCGATCACGCCCACCTCGGAATGGCTGGCCACGCGGGGGGTCTTGTCAAACATCTCCCAGCGCTTGAAGTCGGCCTCGATCTCATCGGCCAGCGCGCGCAAGACTGTCTCGATCCCGAGGTGATGGACAAGGTTCATCATGTGCTGGACCGAGACGAAAGGGACATAGGCAAGTTCAGAGGGCAGGGGGGGCATGAGGGAATCCTCCAAGCGCAATCCAAAAAGTGGGAACCGGTATCTGGATCAAATTGCGCGTTAAAAATCAGTAACTGGATGTGAAACGGTCGAGCACTCGGCGCCCGAAAAGGCTGGCGGTCAGATCCACCATCAGGCGTGCGGTGCGGCCGCGATCATCAAGAAACGGGTTCAGTTCCACCAGATCCAGCGACGTCAGAAGGCTGCTGTCGTGCAACATCTCCATGATCAGATGCGCCTCGCGGAAGGTGGCCCCGCCGGGAACGGTCGTGCCGACGGCGGGGGCGATGTCGGGCTCGATGAAATCGACATCCAGGCTGACGTGCAGCAAGCCGTTTGTCCGCGCGACCGCGTCGAGGAAGGGCGAGAGCAGGGCCGCCACGCCGCGTTCATCGATTGCGCGCATGTCGTGGGCGCGCGCGCCCGAGGCTTGCAGCAGCGCCCTTTCTCCGCCGTCCACCGACCGCAGGCCCAGAAGGCACAGCTTCTTGGGGTCGAGCGTCGCTGGCAGCGGCTTGCCAAGAAGGTCCGGAAAACCGGGGAGACCGCAGGCAAAGGCCAGCGGCATGCCGTGCATGTTGCCGCTGGGGGAGGTCTGGGGCGTATTGAAATCGGAATGCGCATCCAGCCACAGCACGTATTGCGGACGGCCGAGGTCGGCGGCGGCGGCGACGTGGCCCGTGACTGTTCCCAAGCTTAGCGCATGATCGCCGCCCATGTAGATCGGGATGCTGTCCTTTTGGGCCAAGGTATGAGCGTGGGCGTGAAGCGCGCGGGTCCAGCCCGCGACGTCGGGCAGGTACTTCAGATGGGTGTGCCCGGTCGCAATGTCCGTGACGGGGGACGGGGTGACATCGCCCAGATCGTCCACGTCGTACTCCAGCGCGCAAAGCTCTTCTCGCAGGCCAGCGGTGCGGTAGGCCGCTGGCCCCATGACACAGCCGCGCCGCCCCGCGCCCTCTTCCATCGGCACGCCGAGGAGGGTGATCTGTTTCATCTGGCATTCCTTCAACCGCACGTAGCACTCGTTGCGTAACATGCGCCCGCGTCAGGGTGCTTCGCCACATTGTTTGAAACGGCATGCTTGAATAGACATATTGTGCAGCTATGATATACGTTTTGCCATGCAAGCCTTCGATAAACTCGACCGCGACCTGATCACCATCCTGCGCGAGGACGGTCGCGCGCCCGTGGCGAAACTCGCCACGCTTCTGGGCGTCTCGCGCGCCACGGTGCAGAACCGGCTGGACCGGCTATTGGATACCGGTGCCGTTCTAGGCTTCACCATCCGTGCGCTGGAGGATGTGGGCAGCGACGGCGTCCGGGCGATCATGATGATCGAGGTCGCAGGCCAATCCACCGCCAAGACCATCCGCAGCCTGCGCGGCCTGCCGGAGTTGCGGCAACTGCATTCGACGAACGGCAAATGGGATCTGGTTGCCCATATGACGGCGGCATCCCTGGCCGACTTCGACCGGGTCCTGCGCGAGGTGCGTGAGGTCGAGGGGATCGTGAACAGCGAAACCTCGATCCTGCTCAGTTCCATCTAGGCGCTGCGCCGCCGACGGACTTGATCCGCACGTCTTCCCGGTTCCATACTTGTCCCGAAGGCTCGCCAGAATGGCGGTGCCGACACTCGATGCACCCCACGGCCTCATTGATATCAAACACATATCTGTAGGGCCGATGCGGTCTCGGGCCTGTCAGACAGGGGGATATTCAACCATGCCGATTCTATTTGACCGCCGCGCTTTCCTGGCCTCGACCGCTGGGCTTGTGGCCCTCCACCCGTTTTCCCTGCGCGCCCAGGCGGGACAGGCACACCTGCGGATCATGGAGACGACGGATATCCACGTCCACGTCTACCCCTACGACTACTATGGCGACCGCCCCGTCGATACCGTGGGCCTTGCGCGCACGGCGTCCTTGATTGACGGCGTACGGGCGGAATCCACCAACTCCATCCTTCTGGACAACGGTGATTTCCTGCAAGGCAACCCGATGGGCGACTACATGGCCTACGAGCGGGGCATGTCCGAGGGCGATGTCCACCCGATGATCGCCGCAATGAATACGCTGGGGTATGAGGCCTCGACCCTTGGCAACCACGAATTCAACTACGGACTGTCGTTCCTGATGAATTCTGTCGCCGGCGCGGCCTTCCCTGTCGTATGCGCGAACGTTGCCACGGGCATGGGGGCCAGCGCCACGGATGACACGACCCTGGTGCCGCCCTATGTGATGATCGATCGGACGCTGACCGATGGCGCGGGCGAAACGCATCCGATCCGCATCGGCGTGATCGGTTTCGTGCCGCCCCAGATCATGACCTGGGACCGCCGCCATCTGGAAGGCAACGTCGAGGTTCGCGATATCGTGGCGAGCGCGCAGGCTTACGTTCCGCAAATGCGCGAAGACGGCGCCGAGATCATCATCGCGCTGAGCCATTCCGGCATCGGGGCGGCAGATCATTCCGACATGATGGAGAACGCGTCCATCCCGCTGGCGGGCGTTGATGGGATCGACGTGATCCTGACCGGCCACCATCACCGTGTGTTCCCTGGCCCGGACTATGCCGACACCCCCGGTGTCGATACCGAGGCGGGGACAATCATGGGCAAACCGGGCGTCATGGCCGGGTTCTGGGGCAGTCACATGGGGCTGGTCGACCTGATGCTGGAGCGTGATGGCAATACCTGGCGCATCGCGTCGCACACGTCCGAGGCACGACCGATCTCGCGTCGCGAGGAAGACCGTTCCGTGACGCCACTGGTGGAAAGCGATGCCGAAGTTCTGGCCTCCGTCGAGGCCGAACATGAGGCCACGCTGGCCTATATCCGCGCCGAAGTGGGCCAGACCGATGCACCGCTGCACAGCTATTTCGCGCTGGTCGCCGATGATCCCTCGGTCCAGATCGTGTCAAACGCGCAGACCTGGTACATCGCCCAGATGATGGCGGGGACGGAACACGAAGGCCTGCCGATCCTGTCTGCGGCCGCCCCCTTCAAGGCAGGCGGGCGCGGGGGGCCGGAGTATTACACCGACGTCGCCGCCGGGCCGATTGCGATCAAGAACGTGGCCGATCTGTACCTTTATCCCAACACCGTGCGCGCCGTGCGCATCACCGGGGCGGAGGTGCGCGAATGGCTGGAACGCAGCGCGGGGATGTTCAACCAGATCACACCGGGCGAGGTCGATCAGGTGCTGCTGAACCCTGATTTCCCCTCCTACAACTTCGATGTGATCGACGGGGTCGCCTACCAGATCGATCTGTCGCAACCCTCTCGCTACAACAACGACGGTGAGGTGGTGAACCCGGATGCGCATCGGATCATCAACCTGACCTACGAGGGAGAACCCATTGACGAGGCACAGGAATTCATCGTCGCCACAAACAACTACCGCGCGGGCGGCGGCGGCAGTTTCCCCGGCGCTTCGCCCGAGACGACCATCTTCGAAGGGCCCGATACCAACCGCGACGTGATCGTGCGCTACATCGTCGAACAGGGCACCGTCAGCCCCTCTGCCGACGCTAACTGGACCTTCGCGCCGATGGAGGGCACCAGCGTTCTCTTCGACACGGGGCCTGCGGCGGCGCAGTTCATGGACGGGGCCGAGGGCGTTTCGATCGAGGCGGCAGGTGACGGGCCAGACGGTTTCGCCCGCTACCGCATCGCGCTGTAAAGCGCCTCTGGCAAGGCCCCACCCGGGGGCCTTGCACCCCCATTTGACAGCAAAACCGATTGCCCCTACCCATTGAGATCTGGGGTGGGCAAGACCCCCGTGAGGCGCCAGCCCAATCTTGCATCCTTCCACACCTGTTCAAGGAGGATGCTTAATGGCGTCATATAACGAGATTTCCACCCCCACGTTGGCCCGGCTGATCGGCACGCCCGATTGCCCCGTGCTGCTTGACGTTCGCCTTGACGACGATGTCGACGATGACCCCCGCTTGATCCCCGGCGCCGTGCGGCATCCGTTCGCCGATGTGGTGGATCTAGTCCCTGCGCTGGCCGGTCGCTCTGTCGTGGTTTATTGCCAAAAGGGCCTCAAGATCAGCCAAGGGGCGGCGGCCTTGCTGCGCGCCGCTGGTATCCGCGCCGAGGTGCTGGAGGGCGGGCACGTCGCGTGGCGCGACGCCGGCCTGCCGATGGTGCCGTTGGAAAAGTTGCCGCCCCGCGATCCGCAGGGACGGACGCGTTGGGTCACCCGCCACCGACCCAAGATCGACCGCATCGCCTGCCCTTGGCTGATCCGGCGCTTCATCGATCCGGATGCGCAATTCCTTTTCGTAGCCCCCTCTCAAGTCACAAACGTGGCCGAGCGCTTCAGCGCAACGCCTTTTGACATTACTGATACCTTCTGGAGCCATCGCGGCGGCGCCTGCACGTTCGACACGATGATTGCCGAGCTTGGCCTTTCCAGCCCGGCTCTTGAACGACTTGCCACAATCGTGCGCGGCGCCGATACCAACGCCCACGATCTGGCACCGGAGGCCGCCGGCCTTCTGGCCGCTTCCCTGGGCCTGTCACGAATGTTTCGCGATGATCTGGAACAACTGGAGGCAGGCATGACGCTCTACGACGCCTTCTTCCGCTGGGCGCGAGATGCCGTGGACGGGGGCCACGATTGGCCCGGCACACCGGGAAGCAGAATAGGCAAGGGAGCGTAGGAGATGAATGCCAACACCCGCCCCTCCCTTGCGGACGCTACCCGCGTCTGGGCCAGGATCGGCCTTTTGTCGTTTGGCGGGCCTGCGGCACAAATCGCTCTGATGCATAAAGAGGTGGTCGAGGCGCGCGGCTGGCTGTCAGAGCGCCAGTTCCTCAACGCGCTGAGTTTTTGCATGTTGTTGCCGGGGCCTGAGGCGATGCAGCTTGCCACCTATGCCGGGTGGCGTCTGCATGGGACGCTTGGCGGGTTGATTGCGGGCTTGTTGTTCGTGCTGCCCGGCGCCGTCGTTATCATGGCACTGGCCGCGGTCTATGCTCTCTTTGGTGACGTCCCCTTGGTTGCGGCGCTGTTTTACGGCGTGAAGGCGGCGGTCCTCGTGATCGTGGTCGAGGCGCTCTTGCGTGTGGGCCGCAAAGCCTTGTCGCGTCGCGCCCATTGGGTCATCGCGGCGCTGGCCTTCATCGGGATCTTCTTTTTTACGGTGCCTTACCCGGTGATCGTTCTGCTTGCGGCCCTTGTCGGCGCGGCCATCGGCGCGTCTACCGAGGCCCCGCAGATCACCGACATGACCCATGTCTCTGCGCGCAAGACGCTTGCCACCATCGCCCTTTGGTTGGCGATCTGGGTTCTGCCCCTCGCGGCGCTCATGGCCCTTGGCGCGCCGCAACTGCTTGTCGAGGTTGGTCAATTCTTCTCGACCCTGGCGGTCGTCACCTTTGGTGGCGCCTATGCTGTCTTGGCTTACATGGCTCAGGACGTGGTGGTTCAGTTCGGCTGGCTCAGCGCGGGCGAGATGGTCGATGCCCTGGGCCTTGCCGAGACCACCCCCGGCCCCCTCATTCTTGTAACCCAATTCGTGGGTTTTCTGGCGGGGTTCAAGGAGGGGGGCCTGGTCTTGGGCTTCTCTGCCGCCCTCGTCGCCCTGTGGGTCACCTTCGCGCCCTGCTTCCTTTGGATCTTCGCTGGCGCGCCGTATATCGAGTGGATTTCCAACCAGCCGCGCCTGAAAGGCGCGCTCGACGCGATCACAGCGGCGGTCGTGGGCGTGATCCTCAACCTGTCGATCTGGTTCGCGCTTCACGTTCTGTTCGCCGAGGTCCAGCCCATACACGTGGGTCCGCTGATCCTGTGGCAACCCACCCTGGCCACCATCGAATGGCTCGCCTTGGGGCTTTTTGCCCTCAGCGGCGTGTTGGCGTTCCGCCTTCGCTGGGGCATCCTGCGGATCCTGCTGGTCGCCTCGGTCTTGGGGGCGGCGCTGCGGTTGCTGCTTTGAGGCGCGGCCCAAATTCGCGACACGGCGCCTATGTCACGGCGCGTCCGGCTTGCCATACGGCCAGAGCCCGGTCTGACAGGTGCAGAAAATCCGCCCGCCCGCCGCGGGTCAGATGGCCAAGAAGCGGCGGCCTGCCTGGGCACAGGGAACCGGGGATCGACGTTGCCATGGCAAGCGCCTCGTCTTCGTCTGCCACGCCCCACGCCTGGAGGTTGCGCACGGCCGTTGCCAAGTCCAGATCGGCCCCCGCAAGTGTGCCGTTGTCGAGGGTCAGGCGCCCATCGTGGCGGATTATTTTACGGCCATTGAGCAGAAATTCGGTCCGGTCCGACCCTGCGACCGCCATGGCATCGCTAACCAGAAAGATCCGCCCGGGGCCTGCTTTCGCGGCCATCGCGGCGCGCAGGGTTTCGGGGTGGACGTGCACGCCATCGGCGATCAGCCCCGCATGCAACGCCCCGTTGGTCAGCGCTGCGCCCACCAGGCCTGGCTCGCGGTTGGTCAGCTGGCTCATGGCGTTGAACAGATGTGTCACGCAACGGGCTCCGGCACCCGCCGCAGCCGCGCACATCGCGAAGGAGGCATCGCTGTGGCCCAATGAAACGAGGACTCCGGCTTGTGAAAGCCGGTCGATCTGGGCGGGCGTGACGGTTTCGGGGGCCACGGTGATCTTCAACATCGGCAACCGCTCGGCCGCATTTAGCAGAACGTCCAGATCCGCTGCGTCCATGGGCCGGATCAATTCCGGATCATGGGCCCCCTTGCGCGCGATGGACAGGTGCGGCCCTTCCAGGTGCAGGCCGATAATGCCCGCCACGCCTTGCTTGATCGCCGCGTCAACGGCGTCGATCGCGCGCTCCGTATGGGCGGGGGTGTCGGTGATCAGTGTCGGCAGGATCGAGGTTGCCCCAAGGCGCGCGTGGGCGGCGGCCATGACGCGCAGGGTGTCGACGCTTTGGTCATCGTTTAGCATGATGCCGCCGCCGCCATTGACTTGCAGATCCACGAAGCCGGGGCAAAGTACGCCGCCCTGCAGGCGAAGAACCTCTGCCCCCGCAGGGACATCGCCCTCTGGCACGATCCCTCGGATAAACGCCCCATCGACGATCAGCGCATGGTCTGTCCACCGCACCTCTCCATCAAAAATGTCAGCGCCGATAAAGGCTTGCAGGGAATCTGTCATAGGGTTTGGGTCACTTTGTTGAGATGCCTCGGGGCGTCCGGGTTCACGCCACGCTCGGCCGCGACCTTTTCGATCATCGTGTAGAAGGACACGATCAGCGCCAGCGGGTCGGTCAGCCGGTGGCCGGTTCGCACGTGGGGCAGGCTATGGGCAACGTCGGCGGTGGACGAGGTGACAAACACTTGCGCGCCTTTGGCGGCCAACTGGTCCGCAACCTCCGTGACGGAGGCCTCCGCCGCGTCGGCGCTGGCGAAACACAACACCGGAAAGCCGCCGCCGACGATGGAGACGGGGCCATGCAGCACTTCTGCGGAGGAATAGCTTTCGGCGTGGATCTGGCAGGTTTCCTTGAACTTCAGCGCGGCTTCGTTGGAGATCGCCCAAGCTGGTCCGCGCCCCAGGGTGAACAGTGAAGAGGCAGGGCCAATGGCCGCACGCAATTCGGGCCAGTCGTGGTTGGTCGCGTCCGACAAACGCTGGGGCAGGGTGCGCAGGGCGGTGCGGAGGGCGTCGCACCCCTTCCATTCCGCCAGTAGAACAAGGCCTGCAACGGCAGAGGTCACGAAGGTCTTGGTCGCTGCGACGCTCCGCTCGGGGCCTGCGTGGATGTCAATGGTTTGGGTGCTGGCCGTGGATAAGCGCGCGCGGGCGTCATTGGTGATGGCGACGGTAAAGCTGCCGCTTTTGGTTGCCGCAGCAGTCATCGCAACGATGTCGGGGCTTTGGCCGGACTGTGAGACCGACAGGGTGATCGACTGCGCAAGCTTCAGCTCTGCGCCGTAGATCGAGGCGATGGACGGCCCGATGGAGGCGACGGGCAGGCCCAGTTCCAACTCCAACGCGTATTTGAGGAACGTGCAGACGTGGTCCGAGGACCCGCGTGCGACCGTCACGGCAAAGCGGGGATCGGCCTCGGCGGCTGCCTTGGCAATTTGCGCGATGTGGGGCGTGCCGCGTGACAGCAACCGCTCCACCGCGTCGGGGATCTCCAACACCTCTTGGCGCATTTGGGTGAGCGTCTCGGTCATTGGTTGGCTGCCTTTCTTGTTTACAGGCGCAGGTCGGCCACGAAATCGTAGGCGTCCCCGCGAAAAATGGAGGTGGTGAATTCGATGACCCGGTCCGAAGGGAGATAGGACAACCGCTCGATTTGCAGGCCCGCCGCCCCGACGGGCACCCGCAGTAACGCCGCATCGGATTCGGCCAGATTGATCGCCGAGATCTTCTGGGTCGCCCGGACGGGTCGTCTGTTGGAACGTTCCATCACATCATAGAGCGAGGCCGTCACCGCCGCCGGGTTCGGCAAGATGTCATGGGGCAGGGCGGCGCGTTCGATGGCCAGAGGGCGTCCGTCTGCGATGCGCAGGCGCGAAAGCCGCGAGACCAGATCATCCGCGCCGAGCCCTAGGGCCGCGCGCTCGTCCCGCGACGGGCGGCTGACGCTTTGGTCGAGCACCTGTACGCTCGTTGTCATTCCGCGGCGCGCCATCTCTTCCGAAAAGGAGGTCAGATGCGACAGCGATTGCTGCAACCGCTCGGCTTTTTCTGTGACGAACGAACCAGAACCTTGGCGCTGGATCACATCGCCCGATTCCACCAACGCCTGTATGGCCTTTCGGACCGTCACGCGAGACAGGTTCGTGAGCGCGCAGATCGCACGTTCCGACGGCAGGGCGTTTCCGGGAGCGAGGATGCCCGCGTCAATCGCATCGCTCAATCGGGCGCGCAGTTGCATATAGCGTGGGCCGGTGCCGGACAGGATAGGCGGGGCGTCGCGCAGGTATTCGGTGATCGTCATCGCGCCGGGTCCATCTGCGCGGCCAGCGCGAGAGCACCGTCGAGAGCCGTGCCTGCGGGGGCCGCCAATTGTGCCGCGAGGTCGGGCGAAAGGTACGGGGCGTAGTGGGTGGCAAGACCGCCAAGGGGGCAAATCCGCTCTGGGTGTTGCCAGCCGAGGTGGCGCAACCGGTGGTCGATGTGCCGGGCGCCTTCCTGCATAAGGGTTAGCGCCACCGGGTCGCCCTCTTGGGCGGCAGCGGTGATGTCGGGGGCTAATGCGGCGAAATCGCTGGGTTTGGCGCGGCTGGCAAAGGCGACGATGTCAGCAGGCGAGCCCACGCGCGCCGAGAGGGCCCGAGTCAGTGGTGTCGCCGCGCGCAGGCCGTCGTGAACATCCAACACGCAGCGCAAGGCTTGCCGCCCAAGGACCGCGCCCGAGGCGTCGTCGCCAAGGACGAAGCCCCAACCACCGATCAAGCGGTCGACCCCGCCCGTACGGCGACCCATGAACGACCCGGTGCCGATGCCGATCACGCAGCCATCGGCATCGCCGAGGGCGCCGACCATCGCGGTGCGTCGGTCATCGCCGACCACCGCGCGGTGCAACGGAAGCGCGCGCGCAATCTCTGCGCCCATCTGGGCATCCATGACGCCGGCAAGGCCAAGATACGCGGGCACTTGCGCCAGCGTGGCAAGCGGCACGTCTGCCGCTTTGGCCAGCGCCGCCAACCCCTGTTTCAGCGTCGCGAGGGTGCCTTCCGGGTCGGTTGAGGCATTGGCCGCGGCCAGTGTCACATCGAAGCGGTGGCCACTGTGCGTTAGCGCAAAACGGCAATGCGTGCCGCCGCCGTCGATGCCGATGACAGAGGGGAGGGGTTGGTCGCTCATGTAAGTCCAATACAATACCAATTGGAGACTTGCCAGAGGGGACGCAGAATTACCCTTCTGATAAGTCCCGATCTCTGCCGAATGGGCGGCGGCTGATCCTTGTAGGTCTTATTTATGCTGCGTCGCTCAGGCGCGGCCGACCAACCACCATGTTTCGAGAATGCCGATTCCCTTTACTTCGATCTCTCCGCGCGGCTCAAAAGTGAAATCGTCGCCCAACATCGCGCGCGCAGCCGGGGTTAGCAGAATTCGACCCGGGGCGCTGTAACTCTCCATCCGGCTGGCGGTGTTCACCGTCTCTCCCCAGACGTCGTAAAACAGCTTCCGATTGCCAATCACACCGGCCACGACGGGTCCCACATGCAGGCCCACGCGGATCTCGAACCCCTCGGGCAGCGGTATGTCAGCGGCCTGGGCGACCTCCAACATATCAAGGGCCATGGCGGCGGCCCGATGCGCCGGATCAACGACAGAGTTCGGCATCCCCGCCGCGACCATATAGGCATCCCCGATGGTCTTGATCTTTTCCATCTGGTGGCTGTCGGCCAAGGCATCGAACTTCGTGAAGACGGTGTTCAACAACCCAACCACCTGCTGTGGATCGAGTTGGGCCGCCAGCGGCGTGAACTCGGCGATGTCCGCGAAGACGATGGCAACATCGGGCAGGCTGTCGGCAATCGTTGCATGTGGCTCGGCCTTCAGGCGCCCGGCGATTTCCCGGGGGAGCAGGCTGTAGAGCAGATCTTCGGACCGGGCATATTCCACCTCCAGCGCGCGCTCGGCCCGGTCGGCGTGCAGGAACCCGACATAGACGCCAAAGGTCACAAAGCCCGTGACCACAATAAAGGCGCTGACTTGCAGAAACCGCAGAAGCCATTCATCGACCGAAATGAACGCGGCAGGCCCCGTCAACATGGTTTCCGACAGGGTAAGCGCCACAGCGCAGATCGCTGCAAGACCGATCAGCAATCCGATGCGCCTGGTGCCGAAACAGACGATGGCGATCGCCGGAATGCCGAGGAAATAAAGGTGCAAACCCGATCCCGGCCCCAAGAGCCAGACCAGCAGGGCCTGCACACCCACAGCCAGCGCCGCCCCGAAGAGCCATGCGGTCAACTCATCACGTGCCGCGATCATCGGCCAGATCACGAACAGGCAAAACAGCGACACGGCCAGCGCGACGGGCCATAGGCCTGCGGGGTCAACGGTAAGATAGAGCGAGGCATAGGAGAGACCCGACATCGGAATAAACGCCGAAAGGGTTTTGAGTGTACGCCGTTGCCGCCGCTCGGGCCCGCTAAGGCCTTCAGTCCCGTAATCAATGTACCACGTCAGCCAGCTTGGTATTTTCGACCAGCCCGCGTTGACGTGCGTCTGCATCTTGGCCCCTCCCATCGGCGACGGCCTGTCGCTTGTTGGCAGGATATGCACCTTGGGCGACGCGCCAAGCCTTTTCTTTTCAGGCGCGCGACCAGACGGACAGCGGCGGTCGCCTTCGCCGGGATATTCCCTTGTCCCCGGCGGGCAAGCAAAAGCCCGCTGATCCAACGTGGAGTTCCTCTTGCAGTCGTTTTGCGGATGCGCTTTCGAATGGATGCCAAATAAGGAAGGCAGTTGGATCGTAATCCCTTTCCATTTCGGCCTTGAATTCATCTGTTTTCAGAAATGGATGTGGTGCAGGAACGGGGCTGTTGTTTTCAGTGATATCAGTCTCTTGGCTTGAGAACCGGGGTAATGCAGGCGGTCGCGCGGGCTGGATATGGGTGGGCGATAATGCTCTGGCATTGTTTCCTGAGGCGGCATAAACACGGTCGGAACCCGAAAAAGCAGAAGTAAATGATGACCCGAGCAGCCGAAGCGACGTCCAATCAAGCCTCTGACGAAATCGACCTGATGGCCCTTCTGGGAGTGTTATGGCGCGGGAAGCTTTGGATCATGCTCGTCGCTGCGATTTTCGGTGCGTTGGCGATTTTCTATGGCACGCGTGTTGCGGTTCCCATGTATCCGGCGCGCGTCACGCTGGCGATGGATGCGCAGCAGCAGCAAGTCATCGGCGATATCGAAAGCATTTTCGGCGGTGGCGATGTCAGCCCCTTCACGATGAATACCGAATTCGAAATCCTGCGCTCGCGCACCCTGATCGGGCGCTTGGTCGATGAGATGAACCTGACCGAAGACCCCGAGTTCAATCCCTTCCTGGCCGAGCCCGGCCTCCTGACCCGGCTGCGGATGTCCTGGACCGATTGGGAGCCGACGCCCCCGGACCCGGATCGCCTGCGCAACCGGGTCATTGATCGGGTGATTGGCCGTTTGTCGATCAGCAACATCCGCCTTTCCATGGCGTTCAACGTCGAGATCACGACAACGGATCCCACGAAATCCATGGACATGGTCAACACCTTGGCCGAGATCTACATCGACAACCAGATCCGCAGAAAGCTGGATCAGGCGCAGCGTGCCATCCAGTTCCTTTCCGAGCGCACGACCGAGCTGGAGGCCAGTGTGGAAGCGCTGGAGCAGGATCTTGCCCGCCGGATGGAGGAATCCGACGTTATCGATGCGGAACTTTTGCAGGCGCAAAACATTCAGCTGCGCGATCTGCGTTCGCGGGTGGAAGATGCGCAGGTCCGGTTGGCGGAAGACCGGTCGCTTCAGGTGGCGATTGCGGAGGCTGATGATTTCGAAGCGCTGGTAACGCTTCTCGAAGGCACCCGTGACACCCGCTTCATCGGGATCATCCAGCGCTACCGTGCCGGACGCCTCGGAGAAGAGGCGACCCGTGTGGCCTTGGAGGGGATCGCGGATGACCTGGAAAACGACATTCGCCGCACGCAGATCCAACTGGCGTCGCTGCAAGCCTCCGCTGATGAGTTGTCGTCGCAGCTGGCCTTGCAATCGGACGAGTTGATCGCCATCCAGCAGCTGGAGCGCGAGGTCGAGGCATCGCGTCTTCTTTACGAGACCTTCCTGACGCGTCTTCAGGAGGCCAGCATTCAGCAGGGTCTTGAAACTGCCGACAGCAGCGTGCTGTCCGCCGCCGTGCCCCGCGGGCGGTCGAGCCCGCGTATCGTGCGGTTGACGGCGGTTGCCCTGTTCCTTGGCGGCGTGATCGGCGCTGCGATTGCAATGTTCCGCGAGTGGCGTTTTGCCGGTTTCCGCACCACCGATGAAGTACGCAGCATCACCGGAAGCTCTGTCCTTGGTGCGTTGCCCTCCATGGCGGTGCGCGGCCGCAAGGAAGTCTTGAAGTACCTCAAGGACAAGCCGAACTCGGTTTTCGCCGAGTCCGTTCGAAACCTGCGGACATCGATCCTTATGGTGAACCCGGACAAGGAGCCGCAGGTGATCCTTGTGACGTCGTCCATCCCCGGCGAAGGCAAGACGACGATGTCGCTGTCGCTTGCGCGCTATATGGGATCGCTGGAAGGTCGGCGGGTTCTGTTGCTCGAGGCTGATATTCGCCGCCAGACCCTGCGGGCCTATGTCGATGATGAGCGACCCGAGGGCGTGAAGCTGCTCGATGTGTTGTTGGGCAAGGCCCGGCTTGAGAATGCCGACCTTTTCGATGCGGATCTTGGCGTCGAAGTGTTGATGGGGTCGGGGGGCGAATACAATGCGGCGGACCTCTTTGAATCGCGTCGCTTCGGTGATCTGATTACGCGCCTTCGCGATACCTATGACCACATCATCATCGACAGCCCCCCTGTCCTTGCCGTCCCGGACGCCCGCGTTTTGACGCGCTATGCGGATGCGACCATCTTTGCGATCCGCTGGGGCCACACCTCGCGCACGCAAGTTCGGCAGGGTCTTGATATGCTGGATTCCGTCGGACATCCGGCGGATGGAACCGTCTTGACGCAGGTCGATCAGCGCAAGATGAAGAGCTATGGGTACGGCGGCCAATACGGCTATGACGGGTATTCCTCGGGCTACTACGCCAAGGATTGACAGGCACGGGGTAGGGGCCTCTCATCAGCCGCAGAGGTCTTGCAAGAACCGGCAGAAGGCGGGCGGGCCAAGATCCGCTACGGCGGTATGACCCGCCGAGAGAGGATACCGCATGCAACCCTGGATTCATCTGGCCACGGCAAAGACGCCTCAGGGCGGTGACCTGCGCCTGTTGCGGCGTGGCACCGAGTATTCCATTCGCCTGGAGGGCGGGAACGAGTTGATGAATTCGCGCCTCAGTGGCTCGGAAGAGGCCTTGGCGACGTTGTCGTTCGAGCATTTGACCGACCGCGCCGCTCCTCGGGTGTTGATCGGCGGTCTTGGGATGGGCTTTACCTTGCGCGCCGCTCAAGAGGTAGCACCCCCTACCGCGCAGATCACGGTGGCCGAGATTGTGCCCGAACTGGTGTCGTGGGCCCAGGGGCCCATGGCCCCGGTTTTCGGGGAGTGCCTTGCCGATCCCAGGGTCAGCGTCGAAACGCAGGATGTCGCGGTCCTGATCCGGGCGGCGCGCGGGGCTTATGACGCGATCTTGCTGGACGTGGATAATGGGCCCGATGGGCTGACGCGGGCGGGGAACGATGGGCTTTATGCCGTCGAAGGGCTGAATGCGGCACGCCGGGCTTTGGCGAATGGCGGGATACTGGCGATCTGGTCCGCGCATCCGGACACGGCATTTACCAAACGGTTGTCGCAGTGTGGTTTCGATGCGCAGGTCCACGCGGTGCGGGCCAGTCGGGCCAAGCGGGGCAGCCGCCACACAATCTGGATCGCGCGCGCTGTCTGACGCATTTTAGTCCCGCCGATTTGGCGCGACGACGCGCGCGGGAGTGGTCGGGGCCGCGTTCGGCGCTGGTTTGTGTGCCGCGACGTTGGACATGGCCCTGCATTTCGGCCCTTTTTTCCAAGTGAAAAACGTGTGCTGTGAAATTTTCTTTTCAGTTTTTCAAATTTTTGTAAATTTAGTGACAGAACAAAATTTCACTCAATCGCCCGCGTTGATAATTATCTACAACGCTGCGAACGTCACCGTGGGTAGTAGTTACCCTTGCTCGGATTGGGAGGTCCGGGTCTTTCAACAGTTCAGGGAGGAAGACATGTCGAAAGGTAATTTTACCCGTCGTAGCATGCTCAAGACGGGCGTCGCCACCGGCGCAGCCCTCGCAGTACCAACCATTTTCACCGGCCGTGTTTGGGCCGATGGTCACACCGGATTCACCAACGCGCCGGGTGAAGACACCGTAACGCTTGGCTTCAACGTGCCCCAGACCGGCGCCTACGCCGATGAAGGCGCGGACGAATTGCGCGCGTTCCAGCTGGCGGTTCAGCACTTGAACGGCGAAGGCGATGGCGGGATGCTGAACACCTTCTCGTCGCAAGTACTGGACGGCACCGGTATCCTTGGTCGCCGTGTTGAATATGTGACCGGTGACACGCAGACGTCGTCTGACGCGGCGCGGTCCTCCGCACGCTCGATGATCGAGCGTGATGGCGCGATCATGATCTCCGGCGGGTCGTCCTCGGGCGTGGCCGTGGCCGTGCAATCGCTCTGCCAGGACGCGGGTGTGATCTTCATGGCGGGTCTGACCCACGCGAACGACACCACCGGCAAGGACATGCGCGCCAACGGTTTCCGTCACTTCTTCAACACGGAGATGACAGGTCGCGCGCTGGCGCCGATCCTGGAAGGCCTCTATGGCACCGACCGCAAGGTCTACCACCTGACCGCCGACTACAACTGGGGCTGGTCGCAAGAGCGTTCCATCCGCGCCTATACCGAAGGCATGGGCTGGGAGACGGTCAACAATGTGCTGACGCCGGTTGGGGCTGGTGACTTCTCGTCCTACCTGACGCCGGTGGCGAACTCGGGCGCCGACGTGCTGATCCTGAACCACTACGGTGGGGACATGGTGAACTCGCTGACGCAAGCCGTTCAGTTCGGTCTGCGCGACATGCAGGCCAACGGCAAGAACTTCGAGATCGTAGTGCCGCTGTTCTCGCGTCTCATGGCGCGTGGTGCGGGCCCCGCGATTGCGAACATCCACGGTTCCACCAACTGGCACTGGTCGCTTCCCGATGAGGGCAGCCAAGCCTTCGTCCGGTCGTTCGGTACCGAGTACGGCTTCCCGCCGTCCCAGGCCGCGCACACCTGCTACGTCCAGACGCTGCTTTATGCGGATGCCGTGGCGCGTGGCGGCTCGTTCAACCCCTGCTCCGTTGTCGAGGCCCTCGAAGGCTTCGAATTCGACGGCATGGGCAACGGCCCGACCCTCTACCGCGCCGACGATCACCAGTGCTTCAAAGACGTGCTGGTCGTGCGGGGTAAAGAGAACCCCGAGAACGAGTATGACCTTCTGGAAATCGTGGAAGTCACTCCTCGTGAGGCCGTTACCTACCCGGTCGATCACCCTGACTTCGTCGAAGGCCAGCTCGGCACCTGCAACCCGGGCGCGTAATCCGAAATCCTCTGCCCCGGGCCATGCGTCCGAGGCAGGTCTTCTACGTGCCCTCCGCTTTCGGTGGGGGGCACTTCTTTTGGCAAACGGACGGGGAAAGCCATGGAAGCGATCATCCTGCAAGTTCTGAACGGCCTCGACAAGGGCTCTGCCTATGCGCTGATTGCGTTGGGTTTGACGCTGATTTTCGGCACGCTTGGAGTGGTCAACTTTGCGCACGGCGCGCTATTCATGCTGGGGGCGTTCATCGCCGTCACACTGCGGCGCGTCTTCAACCTGTCGTTCCAGACCATCGATGAGACCCGGACAGACTTCCTGGGCAACGCGATGACGGTCAACACACCCTACGTCGAACACTGGTTCGGCCCCGAGGTGGGCAGCACCATCATCGACTGGTCCGTCCCCCTTGCGGTCCTGGTCGCCATCCCCATCATGGGCCTTGTTGGTGTCATCATGGAACGCGGCCTTATCAAGCACTTCTACAAGCGCCCCCATGCAGACCAGATCCTTGTGACCTTCGGCCTCGCCATCGTTCTTCAAGAGATCATCAAAGCCTTCTACGGCGCCAACCCGATCCCCACGCCCGCCCCCGAAGCCTTCATCGGCTCTTTCGATTTCGGTGTCCTGCTTGGGTTTGATCCGTTCTCGATCATGTATCCCTACTGGCGCCTGGTCTACTTCGGCTTCTCGGCCGTCATCATCGGCGCGGTCTTCGCCTTCTTGCGGTACACGACCTTCGGGATGGTCGTGCGCGCAGGCATGGCGGACCGGGAAACGGTGGGCCTTCTGGGCATCGACATCGACCGGCGCTTCGTCATCATGTTCGCCATCGCGGCCATCGTCGCGGGTCTTGCGGGTGTCATGTACACGCCGATCCTGTCGCCCAACTATCACATTGGCATGGACTTCCTTGTCCTCAGCTTTGTCGTGGTCGTGGTCGGCGGCATGGGCTCGTTGCCCGGCGCCGTCGCCGCAGGCTTCCTGTTGGGCATCCTGCAAAGCTTCGCATCGATGTCGCAAATCATCGAGATCGTCCCCGGCATCAACCAGGTCATCATCTACCTCGTTGCCGTCGTCGTTCTATTGACCCGTCCCCGTGGCCTGATGGGCCGCAAAGGCGTGATGGAGGAGTAATACCATGCTTGGTCTCAACAAAGCTGACGCCCGTCTATACCTGATCGTCGTCGCCATGCTGGTTCTTGCACCGTTCCTTCTGAACCCCTTTCCCGAGGGGTCCGGTATGGCGCAATTCAACGCGGGCTATCCCGACCTGATGCAAAAGCTGGTGATCTTCGGCATCTTTGCGGTGGGCTACAACATCCTATTCGGCCTCACCGGATACCTCTCGTTCGGTCACGCGGCCTTCCTGGGCATCGGGTCTTTCTCGGGTGTGTGGGTGATGAAGCTGCTGACGATGAACGTCATCCCGGCGCTTCTGGTCGCTATGCTGGTTTCGGGCGTCTTTGCGCTGGCGATCGGGTACGTGTCCTTGCGGCGCTCGGGCATCTACTTCTCGATCCTGACGCTGGCCTTCGCGCAGATGTGCTACAGCCTCGCCTATTCGGTGCTGACACCCATCACCGGCGGTGAGACGGGCCTGACCTTGTCGCTGGATGATCCTCGGATCCTTGGCGTGAGCCAGACCGAGACCGGCAACATCCCGGTTCCGAACCTCTTCGGGCTCGATATGAGCGCCGCCACGACTATCGATGTGGGGGCGTGGAACTTCACCTTCAGCGCGGGCTACTACTTCGCTGCGGTGATCATGGGCTTTGCCTTCTACTTCTCGATCCGTCTGTTCCGGTCGCCTTTCGGCCTGATGCTGCGGGCGATCAAATCGAACCAGACCCGGATGAGCTATACTGGTCTGAACCCGCGTCCCTACACCTTGGCGGCCTTCGTGATCTCCGGCATGTATGCCGGTCTTGCGGGCGGCCTGATGGTGGCGATGGATCCGCTGGCCGGGTCCGAGCGGATGCTTTGGACGGCGTCGGGTGAGGTTGTCTTGATGACCATCCTTGGCGGCGCGGGCACCTTGATCGGCCCGATCCTGGGGGCGGGCGTCATCGCCTATCTGGAGTCCATCATCTCCACCATCGGCTCGACCGTTCTGTACAACTGGTTCAGTGGCCTGCCCGAGGGATTGTCCACGTTCCTCGTGAATATCATCTATCCCTTCGTGGGCTCTGGCTGGCACCTGACGCTGGGTTTGGTCTTCATGCTGGTGGTGATCTTCCTGCCGGGCGGCATCGTCGAGGGCGGCAAGCGCATCGGCGGCATATTCCGGCGCAAGAACAACGAGCCATCTGACACCAAGACCGCCGCAGAGCCGGGCGAATAGGAGAACACGGGTATGGGTATCCTTGAAGTAACGGGCGTGAACAAACGCTTCGGCGGCCTGCAGGCCTTGGGGGATGTGAACCTCAATGTGCAAGAAGGCGTTTGTCACGCGATCATCGGCCCCAACGGGGCCGGTAAATCGACACTGCTCAACGTGTTGGTCGGAAAGCTGATCCCCGACAGCGGAACGGTCACGTTTGACGGCCAGAGCGTTCTGGGGCGCAAGCCGCACCAGATCAACCAGATGGGCATCAGCCGCGTGTTCCAGACGCCCGAGATCTTCGCCGATCAGACGGTGTTGGAAAACGTCTTGATCCCGTGCTTCGCGGGCCGCGATGGATCATTCCGGATGCATGCCTACGAATCCGTCGGCCAGGAGACGGACATCGTCACCCAGGCGATGGAAATGCTGCGCGAAGTGAATATGGAGAAGAAGACCGAGATGCTGGCAGGCTCGCTATCTCGCGGGGACAAAAGGCGGTTGGAGATGGCGATGTCGCTGGTCCAGAACCCCCGGCTGCTACTGCTCGATGAGCCGACGGCAGGCATGGCGCGGGCTGATACGAACAACACCATCGACCTGCTCAAGGAAATTCGGACCAACCGCAACATCACGATGTGCATCATCGAGCATGACATGCACGTGGTCTTCAGCCTTGCGGACCGGATCACGGTTCTGGCTCAGGGCACGCCGCTGGTCGAAGACATTCCAGAGAATATCAAAGGCCACCCCAAAGTTCGCGAAGCCTATCTTGGCGATGCAGAGGTTTGAGTTCTGTTCGCTAGACCTGGGGCTGCCCGCCTGATCGGAGATCATACATGACTACCACTGCACCATTCGATCCCAACGCCAACCATGCCTCCACGGCGCCTGCGTTTCTGTCGGTTTGGGAACTCGATGCATACTACGGCGAAAGCTACATCGTCCAAAAGGTCAGCTTCAATGTCCACGAGGGTGAGATCCTGGCCCTTCTGGGCCGAAACGGCGCAGGCAAGACCTCGACCTTGCGCGCAATTGCGCGCGTCGACGATCCCGAGGTGCGCCATGGCGAGGTTTGGCTGGACCACAAGCCGCTCCACGAGATGAAAAGCTTTCAGGCCGCTGGCGCGGGCGTGGCGCTGGTGCCCGAGGATCGCCGGATCATTCCGGGCCTGACGGTGGAAGAGAACCTGAGGTTGGCACAGATCGCCCCGCCCCATGGCTGGTCGTTAGATCGTATCTACGAGCTGTTCCCGCGATTGGGCGAGCGGCGCAAGCAAGAGGGTGTGACGCTTTCGGGCGGCGAGCAGCAGATGCTTGCGATTGCGCGGGCCTTGGCGCGCGACATCAAGATTCTGCTGCTGGACGAGCCCTACGAGGGCCTCGCGCCGGTTATCGTGCAGGAAATCGCCAAGACCCTGAACATGATCCGTGACCAAGGCATCACGACAATCATCGTGGAGCAGAATGCCGTCGCTGCCCTGAAACTCGCTGATCGGGCCGTGATCCTCGATACCGGCAGCGTCGTTTTTGACGGCGATGCCAAGGAAGTGCTGGAAAATCAGGCCCTGCGCGAGGAATACCTCGCGATCTGAGGGGGCCTTTGACGCGACCCCATAAACCGCGCCGGAAAGATCCCGCGCGGTTTTTTCATGCCTTCGCGGTGGATGACACCGACGCGCGTGCTTCCGCCGCAGTGCCGTACTGCGGCAGGTCCGCCGAAGTCTTGCCGTGGGCGGCCATCAGGGTATCGCGGACGTAGGCGATGTGAGCAGTTTCCTCGATGATCTCGGCCAGATACTGGGCGGCCATCAGGCTTGACCCGACACCGATGGTACCATGGTTGGCCAGCACGGCAGCGCGAATACTGGGGTCGCGGAACACCGGGCTGATCTCGACCTCGGTCTGGGGGCCGCCATTGGCAGACAGCGGGATCAGGGGCATGCGTCCGATCTTTTCGATGGTTTGCACCGTCAGGCACGGGATCTCGATCCCGGCCGAAGCATAGCCCGTGGCCCAGGGGCTGTGACAATGGACAATCGCGTTGATGTCGTCGCGGATGCGATACAGATCAAGATGGAAATCCAGATCCTTGGAGGGCTTTAACGCGACTTCCGAGGGCAAGATCGTCCCGTCCAGCATCACCACCTGAAGGTTTTCTTGCGTACACTCATTGAACCCTGCGCCCGACGGTTTGATCACGATCGCATCCCGCCGTGCCAGCCGCGCCGAGAGGTTGCCGCCCGCATTGGTCTGCAAGTCCGCCACGAAGCAGCGCTTTGCGGTGGCGATAAGGGCGTCCATCACCTCGGATAGGTCGGGGAACTCAGACATGTTGGGTCCTTTGGGTTGTCGCCGTATTCAGCGCGTTTTCAAGGGCCCGGATGACCGCACGTGCGGTTTCGGGCGTATTGATTTGGCGGGGCAGGCGGGTCACGTCGAAAGCCCGCGCGTTTGCCTCCAGCACGTCAGCCGCGACATTGCGCAGGTTTGGATCTTCGATGGCGCCGCCGGGACGGTCTTCGTGGCTGAACCCGCCCATGGGGACGAGGACGCGGCACGGGGCTGTAGCTGCGTTCAGGGCCTCGGCCAGGGCCTTGGCCTGGTCCGCCATCTCATCCTCGGTCAGCTTGACATGGGTGAACTGGCCAGAATGACGGTAATGGGCGCGCGCCAAGTGGGCCGTCGAGAGTGTCTCGACCGCGCCCAGGCCGATGAAGTTCAACGCGCCGGGCAGAACCACGCGGGGCAGGGCGTTAGCGCAGGAAAACCGCGCAGGCATCGGCACATGGGCGCCAGCCAATCGGAGGCGGCCCAATTCCTGCACGCCGAGGTCGATGACGGCTTTTGCCGTCCCCTCTGCCACGAAGCGCGTGAAAGCCGCGCCGCCGTAGCCGTTGGCGTGAAAGACCGTGGCCTCGCGGCCCGTTTCGGCCAGCAGGCGCGTAACCTCAACGCCCGCTCGGTTGGTCGCGCCCAGGGTCGTGACGGCAACCGACAGCGCATCACTGCGCGGGGCCCGCGGTGCGGCACAAAGGCCCGCCACGGCAGCGGCGGTGTTCTCGAACACCTGCCTGAGCGCCGGGTTCAGCCCTTCGATATCGCAAAGCGTCGGGATCAGGGTGATCGCGGTATCGGCCAAAGCCGCGCGCGGGTCGAAGGCCAGCGTTGTGATCAGCAGTTTGGGGTAGGCGGCGGGCAGCCCCTTGAGGGCCGCCAGCACGATCTCTCCGCCGGTGCCACCGCCGACGCCAAGGGCCACGTCGCATGCCCCGCAGCGCGCTGCGATCCGGGTGGCGGCGATCTGGGCCTTCTCGGCCATGCGCGCCAGCTTCTCGGTGCCTGACCAGATGACCCCGCCCGAGCCAAGGGACACGTCGACTTCTTCCACGTCCACTCCGTTGCGCGGCAGCGCATCGGCCAGGTACCCGAGTTCGGCCTGCTTGGTCTCGAACGTGCCGATCAGAAGAACGCGCGCCATCGTGTCAGCCCTTCACGGCCCCCGCCGTCATGCCGGTTATGATGTGGCGCGACGCGAACAGGGTAAAGAGGATCGGTGGGATCGCCAACAGCATGCCCGTGGCCATGATGGTGCCCGACCCGTCGAATTCCGAGGCGTTGTTCACGATCAGAATGGCCACGGTCATCGTGTCCCGATCGGCAAGGGCAGAGGCCAGAAGATATTCGTTTCACGCGATGCGGAAGGTGAAAATGGAGACGGCCGCAAGACCTGGCTTGATCAGCGGCAGGACGACGAGGAAGAAAACCAGGAACGGCCCCGCACCATCGACGCGGGCGGCTTCCTCCAGGCTGCGCGGGACTTGGACGATGAACGATTGCAGGATCCAGATCACGAAGGGCAGGTTCATCGCCACATAGACCAGGATGATGCCCGAGTGCGTGCCCGCAAGGCAGACGTCGCCGCGCCCGCCCACCATATCGCGGATCCACGCCCCGAGGCCGTAGTCATTGTCGAGGCAGAATGAGTTGTTCCAAAGCCCGAACACCGGAACCAGCAGCACCGCGGGCGGGATCATACGAACGGCGAGGGTAGTCAAAGACAGGCTGTCACGCCCCATGAACTTGAACCGCACCAGCGCGTAGGCGGCCATGTACCCGAAGACCAGTGTCAGCGCGGTAGAGACCAACGCGATGATCAGTGAGTTGATGAACGCGCCCCCGAACCGGATTGTGCAAAAGCGCAGATGGTCGGGCTCGTACCAAAGGATATCGCACAGTGCGTTTTCGTAGTTGCGGATCGTGGGCATGAACAGCAGGCCACCGGCGCCGCTGGTGATGTCCACGTCCAGCTTGAACGAATTCACCAGCAACAAGATCACCGGGCCGATGGACATGAAGATCAGAATACCGATCAGCACGTAGTAGGCGGGGTTCTGACGGTCATAGTTGGTGTCGGCCATCTGCTAACCCTCCTGCTCTGCGGCGAATTTGATGCGCCGCGCCCGGGCCTCTTGCCAGCGGGTGAAGGCGAGAATGCCAAGAGTCAGAACCATCAATAGCATCAGCAGATAGTTCGGCATGGCGGCGGCTTCCCCCGGTTCCCGGAACTCTCGGGCGGTGCGGGCGATGCGCAGGGCGAGGATCTCGGTGCTCAGGCCGGGGCCACCGCCGGTCAGCACCAGGATCACCTCCAGCACCTTGAAGGCATCGATCAGGCGCAACAGCATCGTGACGATCAAGACCGGTGCCATCAGCGGCAGCTTGATGTGGATGATCTGCTGCCATCCCGTCGCACCGTCGATGCGCGCGGCCTCCAGGGCCGAGCGGGGCATGGACTGCAACGCGGCCAGTGACAGGATGAAGATGAACGGTGTCCATTGCCAGATATCGGCGATGATCACCGACAGCAGCGGGTTTTGTCTCAGCCAGTCAACCGTCGGCAGGCCCACCGACTCCAGGAACCGGTTGAACGTGCCGTAGGTGGCGTGGAACATGTAGCGCCAGACAAGGCCCACGACGACAGGGGCGATCATCATCGGCAGGATAAACAGGGTGCGCAACACGCTCATGCCGCGAATGTTGCGGTCCAGCAGCAGCGCCAATCCGACACTGATGACCATCTCGGCGGCGACGACCGTGAACGCGAGTATCAAGGTGACCGAGAAGCTTTCCCAGAAACTCGCGTCCATCCACAGGCGGACATAGTTGGCCATACCAACGAATTCGGTCTCGGATATGCTCTGGCTTGGGTCCCAGGAGCGGAAGCTGCCCCAGACCATGTAGCCGATGGGGTAGAACAGCGCGAGGATTATGATCAGCGCGGCGGGCGCGACGAACAGGTAGGGCGTGAGGCGATTGAGGTTTTGGCGCTGTGACACGTCGGCGTCGTCTTCTGCTACGGCTGTTGACTAGGGTGGTCCGCGCGCCTGACGCGCGCGGACCGATCGGCACTACTGCCAGGTGTAGTAGCCTTCTTCTTCCATCAGCGTGCGCGTCCGCTCGGCGATGCCATCAAGGGCTTCCTGCGGGTCCAGACCCTCGGTCAGGACCTGGGACATCGTGGTGCCGATGTCTGCGTTGATCCGGCCCCATGGCGGGATAATCGGACGCCAGTCCGGGTCGGCATCGGCCAACGCCTCACCAAACGTCGCGGACCAGGGGTACGGCGCGTTCAGCTCTTCATTGGCGTAGGTCGAGAACCGCGACGGGTTGCCGCCCGCCATGGCCACGGCCAGGTCGCCCTCGCGCGATGTCAACCACTGCATCAGCAGGAACGCCGCTTCCGGGTTCGCGCCGTTGCGCGGGATCGCAAGGCCGAAGCCGCCGGTCTGGGATGCGCAGGCGGTGCCGCAAGGATGCGGTGCCATCCGACGTTACCGACCACGGTGGACCGGCTTTCATCTTCGAAGGTGGCCGCAAAGGCGATGGAGTCGATGAACATCGCGGCTTGGCCTTGAGCGAAGGCGTTGGCCGCCTCGCTTGGGCCGAACGCGCTGGACCCTTCAGGACCACATTCCACGATGGTCCGCAGGGCTTCCGCCGCCGCAACGCCTTCGGGCGAGTTGATGGTCGGCTCCCAACCATCTCCGAACACGCGGCCACCAAGGGGGGCCAAGTGCAACAGGAAAGCGGGCGACGCCTGATGGCCGGAGGCCGCGCGGGGCGCGACGCCACCCATTCCGGGCATGGCTTCGGGAATGGCGCAGGCCTGATCCAGCAGCGTGTCGTAATCCTGCGCGGGTTCAAGCCCCAGCTCTTCGAAACCGTCCGTCCGGTAATACATCACCGAGGTCTCGGACCCGAAGGGTAATCCGTAAAGGGAGCCGGTCGGGCCGGGCAGATAGCCCCGCTCGCCACCGGCCACGCCGATGTTCTGGACGTAGCCGTCGATCAGGTCCTCGGCGTCATAGTTCGGGTCGGCCAGGCGCGGGTTCATGAAGAACGGCGCAAGGTTCAAGATCTGATCCGCGTAGACGTAATCGGCCTTGGAGAAGACCACATAGGCGATCAGGTCGTAGGCACCTTCGTCACAAGGGAAAGCTCCAGCGTCTGACGCTCGCGCATGTCGAGGTAGGGGAGCATGTCGACTTCGACCTCGATCCCGGTCTCTTCGGTGAACTGCGGCAGGACTTCCAATACGGCATTGTAATGCGGATGCGCGGGGAAGTTCACGATCAGTGTCTCCCCCGCGTAGGGGGCATAGGGCCCCTCTTGCGCCACGGCGGTACCCGCAAGGGCACCCCCCGCGAGCATCGTGGATGTCATCAGAGTCTTCAGCATACCTTTTCCTCCCAAGTTGCTGATTATCGGCGGCGTCCTGAAGCGCCGCTTCCGTTTTCGGATCGAACAGATGCAGCCCCTCCGGCCGCACCTTGAAACGCAGGGTTTCTCCAAGCGCTATGGGTGTTTCTGATTTCAACTCGACCGTCACTTTTGCGTCGCCACAGGCGCAGATCAGAACTGACTGCGCGCCGATGTATTCGGACACGACGACGTTCAGTTCGATGGATTGGTCCATCGCGGCATCCGCGTCGAACTCCAGGTCGCTGGGGCGCACCCCCAGGGTCGCCTTGCTGTGCGCCTTCTGCTTCGCGCGGTGGGCCAGAGCTTCGGGCAGGCGGATGTCGAAGCCGTCGCCTTTTGCATGCAAGGCCCCATCATGCTCGATCAGGTCAGCGTCGAGAAAATTCATCGGGGGCGAGCCAAGGAAGCCCGCCACGAACTTGTTGACTGGGTTCTTGAACAATTCCGCCGGCGTACCCTGCTGTTGAATATAGCCACCGTTCATCACCACAATCCGGTCGGCCAGCGTCATCGCTTCGATCTGGTCGTGGGTGACATAAACCATGTTCTTCTTCACGTTCTGGCGCATCAGCGCCAGTTCGACCCGCATCTGTCCGCGCAGCTTGGCGTCGAGGTTGCTGAGGGGTTCGTCGAACAGCAAAGTGCCTGCGTCCCGGCACAGCGCACGCCCCATGGCAACGCTCTGGCGCTGACCGCCGGGAAGCTCGCCGGGTTTGCGCCCAAGGAATGGTGAAAGGCCAATCATTTCAGCGACCTCGCCGACCTCCTTGTCAATCTCGGCCTGCGGGCGCTTTTGCAGCCGGAGAGAGAAGGACATGTTCCGCGTGACGTTCATGTGGGGGTAAAGCGCGTAATCCTGGAACACCATGGCGATGTCCCGGTCCTTGGGGTCGAAAGTGCTGATCGCTTTTCCATCCATATAGATCTCGCCGTCCGAAACCGCCTCAAGCCCCGCAAGCATGCGGAGGGTCGCGGATTTCCCACAGCCGGAGCGGCCGACGAGCACGGTGAATTCATGCTCGGCCATGTCGAGATCGATCACATGAAGGACCTCCACGGCGCCATAGCGCTTCACCAGCTTGTCGAGATGGATGTTTGGCATCGATTCCCTCTTCCGCTGTTCGTCATAGCATTCTGTATGCAAAGTGAATTGTAAATATCCAAATTGTTGTGATTCCCTCTGGAAAGGGATAGGACTCGGGTGGAATTATCTCGAAAGGCGCCTGTGTCATGGCAAGAACTTCTGCGCAGCCCCCCAATCAAACGCTGACGAAAATGCGTGGCTCGACTGTGGGCCGTATCGAGGCGGCCTTGACGCAAGCGATCGCGGCGGGGGAGTTGGCCCCGGGGGAGCGTATCGACGAAGTGACCTTGACCGAACGCTTCGGCGTGTCGCGCACCCCTGTGCGCGAAGCGCTGTCGCGATTGGTTGCTCAAGGCCTCCTGATCCCGGGCGAGAAAAGGGGCGTGCGCGTCGCCGATTACACCCGGGAGCAATTGGCGCAAATCTTTGAAGCCATGCATGAAATTGAGGCTGCTTGCGCCCGTGTGGCGACGCAAAGGCTGTCGCTCTTGGCCCGCGTTGAGATCGAGGCCGCGCAGGCCGAATGCATTGCTGCGGCCAAAGCCGGAGACCGCGCGGCTTACCTGAAAGCGAATGAGGCGTTTCACCTGACGATCTACCGCGTCACGGGCAATCCCTACATGGCTGAAATCGCATCAGAGTTCCGTAATCGCACCGGTGCGGCCCGGGCGAAGAAGTTCGCGACCCCTGAAGATCTTCTCGCGTCCGCCCAGAGTCACGAGGACCTTATTGCTCTTATTTTCTCGGAGGATTCCGAAGCCGCTTCGGACGGTATGCGCGCCCACATGGCCCAAAGCTTCCGCGCGACTTTGGCTGCGAACTAACGCTACGGTTGTTTTTCGGGCTGCATTTGTACACGAGTCTGTCAGTTTGTATGCAAAAATGAATCGTGCAGCGAAGGAAGACCCCCCATGGCGTAGAAGAGACCAAGATTTATCCGATCAACACCGGTTGGCTTAAACCTGATCTTGAAGCATACATCTTTTGGAAAGGGACGGCGGGTAAGAAGATCTGGAACCCCGTCTATTGCCACTACGTCGACACCGGCACCCACAAGATCCTGATCGATACCGCCAGCACATTCCGGGCTTCAAGTTCTACTTCGGGGACATGCCTGCGGGCACCACGTCAAAGGCCGCCCCGGCCCTGACGCCGGAGGAGGCTTGGGACTACCTCGCCAGCCTTGTGCCGACTACGCCAGATTGAAACCCCATGACGAAAGTCATTGAAAATCTGTCGGATATTTCTGATCGCTTTGATGCGATCGTTCTGTATCAATGGGGCGTGCTGCATGACGGCACCACGCTCTATCCGGGTGCAATTACGGCGCTTTGCGGGGTGAACAAGCGGCTGGCGGTCCTGTCCAACTCGGGCAAACGCGCTGGCCCGAATGCCTCGCGGATTACCGGGATGGGGTTCCCCGAACGGATGTTCGAATGTGTCATGACCTTGGGTGAGGCCCTGTGGCAGGGCATCGCTACCGGACGCGTGGCGCATCGAATCCTGTGCCCGATCACGCGCGGGCCGGGTGATGCGGAAACGTGGGTCAAGGGGCTCGATGTGGTGTTGACACCAGACGTCGCCGCCGCTGATGCGGTCTTGCTGATGGGCTTGCCGGATCGTGACGCCGACGCGGCTGAACAGATCCTTGCGGCGGCGCCACTGCGTTTGGGCATGGCGGTAACGTCCCTTGGCACCACCTTGGCGATCAAACTGCTTGGCCCGGATCGCATCGATGCCCCCGAGATCGGGCTTTATTCCCATCGGCTTGGGGAGGGCTGGTTAGTGGGCGGTACCTCCAACACCGGGGGCGCGTGCTATTGCAAGCTTTCGATCCAGGGCAACTTGCGGCTCTGACCGAGCAGATCGACGCGGGCGTGGCTTTAGGCCTCGACTACTATCCGCTTCCTAAGCCCGGAGAGCGCTTTCCAATCAACGACCCGGCGCTGGCGCCCCGCATGACGCCCCGCCCCAGTGATGACGTTGCCTATTTGCACGGTCTGCTGGAAGGCATCGCCTGGATCGAGCGGCAGTGTTACGAGGCCATGGTCGCGCGCGGCGCTGTCTGGCCCGAGGCCGTATTCACGGCCGGCGGCGGCGCGTCGAACCCCACATGGACCGCGATCCGAGAGCGGGTTCTTGGCATGCCACTTGCCCCCGCGCAGCATGCGGAGGCCGCCGTCGGCACCGCGCGGCTGATCCAGTCCCGAATCTAGCGAGGCGCCGGGCCAAGGCTTTCGCGCCGATAGACCTCTGCCTTCAACTCTTCGGCCTCGATCGGTGTCCCGCCTTGCAAAAAGCCGATCAGGGCGCGGGCGGCTTTGCGCCCCATTTCGCGGTGCGGGACGTGGACCGTTGTCAACTTCGGGTAGGCCACTTGCGCCAATTCGATGTCGTCAAACCCCACGATGGAGACGTCGCCCGGGACGTCTACCCCCAGGTCCCGGGCACGCCCCAAGGCGCCGACGGCCAGCACGTCGTTGCCGCACAATACCGCCGTTGGGGGCTGGCTTTCCTGCATCAGGCTTGCGAAGGCCGCGCCCCCTGTATCGATGCCGTAGGGCGTTTCGATGACGCGCAGATCGTCGTCGGCCAGACCCGCCGCGCCCATGGCGTCACGGATGCCCTGCAAACGCGCGGCGGCGCGGTCGTTGCTGGCGGTTTCCGCCGTGATCACCGCCAGGCGTCGATGGCCGAGGCGTAGTACCTCTTTTGCCATTTTCTCCATCGACCGGCGGTTATCGAACCCGACAGAGGGGCGGGGGCCGTTGGCGGCGTAGGCCCATGTCACCAGTGCGGGAACGTTCTGGGCCTCTAGAAACTGGTAGATCGCGGGGTCGCGCTGATACCCAACCAACAACAACGCGTCGGCCCCGCGCGCCACGAGTGAGCGGATCTGGCTTTCTTCCAGGTCCATCCGGTAGGATGAACTGGCCACCATCAGGTTGTAGCCGTGATCGTTCAGCTCTTCTTGGAAGGCTTGAATGCCGCGCGCGAAGATCGCGTTCTCCATTGTCGGGATGATCGCGCCGATCGTGTTGGTGCGCTGCGCTGCCATCGCGCGGGCGCCGAAGTTGGGCGAATAGCCCAGGTCCGCGATTGCCGCCATGACCGTCATGCGGGTCTTGTCAGAGACCTGATCGGGGAAATTCAGGCACCGCGACACGGTCGCCGTCGAAAAGCCCGAGCGTTTCGCGACATCGGAAAGCGTGGGGGCGGGGCGGGTTGGCATCATCGAGCAGAGGGTCCTTGGGAAACATATTTCAATTTAGTAAAATGTAATGGCTTGCATGGGCATAATGTAAGCGCTTACAAAAGGTCAAATGGAATCGCAGGGGTGCAGGTGCCCCGAACCGTCTTCCGCCCAGAGATTCACCGATAGGACGTCCCAAGATGACAAGAGAATACCTCAAGAAAGCGTCACTTACCTCTGCCTCCGATGCGTCGGATGTGCAGGAGACTGTGCGCAAGATCCTGGCGGACATCGAGGCGGGCGGCGACGACACCGCGCGCGAGTACGCGGCCAAGTTCGACAAGTACGAGGGCAACATCATCCTGACGGCGGAAGAGATCGAGGCAGCGGCGGCGCTGGTGCCCGACAAGCTGAAGGCCGACATCCAATTCGCCCATGCCAACGTCAAGCGCTTTGCCGAGGCCCAGAAAGCCACCGTCAGCGACGTAGAGATAGAGGTCGTGCCAGGCCTGATCGCCGGGCAAAAGGCGATCCCCGTGGATGCGGCGGGCTGCTACGTGCCGGGCGGGCGTTACAGCCACATTGCCAGCGCAATCATGACGGTGACGACCGCGAAGGTCGCGGGCTGCAACCACATCATCGCGACCTCCCCGCCGCGCCCCGGCGTAGGCGTCGCCCCGGCGATTGTTTACGCAGCGCATATCTGCGGCGCGGACACGATCATGGCGCTTGGTGGCGTACAGGGCATCGCGGCGATGACCTTTGGCCTTTTCGGTCTGCCAAAGGCCAACATCCTCGTGGGGCCGGGCAACCAGTTCGTGGCCGAAGCCAAGCGCCACCTGTTTGGCCGTGTTGGCATCGACATGATCGCGGGCCCGACCGATAGCCTGATCCTCGCCGACAGGACCGCCGACGCCCATGTGGTTGGCACGGACCTCGTGAGCCAGGCAGAGCATGGGTACAACTCTCCGGTCTGGCTGGTGACGGACAGCAAGGATCTGGCCGAGGATGTCATGGCGCGCATCCCTGCGTTGATCGACGATCTGCCCGAGGTCAACCGCGAAAACGCCGCTGCCGCATGGCGCGACTATGCCGAGGTCATCGTCTGTGCAGACCGTGAAGACATGGCCGCATGCTCCGATGAATATGCGCCGGAACATCTGACGGTTCAGGCCGAGGATCTGCCTTGGTGGAAAAACCGCCTGAGCTGCTATGGCTCGCTGTTTCTGGGGGAGGAGACGACAGTGTCCTACGGCGACAAAGCGGCGGGCACGAACCACGTGCTGCCGACCTCTGGCGCGGCCAGCTACACCGGCGGTCTGTCGGTCCACAAATATATGAAGATTGTGACGTGGCAGCAGGCGACGCGCGAAGGCTCGCGCGATGTGGCAATTGCGACGGCCCGGATTTCGCGTCTTGAGGGGATGGAGGGGCACGCCCGTTCAGCGGATGTGCGTCTGGCCAAATACTTCCCCGGCGAAAACTTCGATCTGTCCGCCGATGCGTGATGCCTCTGCCCTGTTTGACCTGCGCGGCCGGGTGGCTTGCGTCACCGGGGCCTCCGCAGGTCTGGGGCAACGGGCAGCCGATATTTTGGCAGACGCAGGCGCCCGCGTGGTGGGTGTGGCGCGCCGCGCTGACGCGTTGGAGGAATGGGTGGAACGCATCGGCAAGCCCGCCGCCGCCGTGACAGCCGACCTGTCGGACCGAGGCGCGATCGCCCAGATCGCCAAGGACATTTGCGTGCCGTTCGGCGCGCCCGATATCGTGGTTCACGCGGCGGGCATCAACACCCGTGAAGTGGCCGATGAGGTGACCGAGGCGGGCTGGGACATCACGATGAACCTCAACCTCGCGGCGCCGTTCTTCCTGACGCAGGCCCTGGTGCCTGCGATGAAGGCGAAGGGCTGGGGCAGGGTGGTGAATTTCGCCTCGCTCCAGACATCGCGGGCGTTTCCGGGCGGTGTGGCCTATGGCGCGTCCAAGGCCGGGATCGGGCAACTCACCCGCGCCATGGCCGAGGCGTGGTCCCGCGATGGCATCAACGCCAATGCCATTGGTCCGGGATTCTTTCCAACGGAACTCACGGGCCCGGTTTTTGCAGACCCTGAACGCGCCGCGCGGAATGCCGCGCAAACCTGTGTGGGGCGCAATGGTGTGATGGAAGATATCGACGGGCCGCTTCTGTTCTTGTGCTCGGACGCGTCGTCCTTCGTGACGGGGCAGGTTCTCATGGTTGACGGAGGCTATACCGCCAAATGAAAGCGCTTGTGTACGACGGGCCGGAAGCCCTTGGGTTTCGCGATGTGCCCGATGCGGTGGCTGGCCCTGGCCAGCAGTTGATCAAGGTGATGTCCGTGGGGGTTTGCGGGTCGGACATGCATGCCTACCTGGGCCATGATGACCGCCGCCCCGCGCCGCTGATCCTGGGCCACGAGGCGGCGGGCGTGATCGTCGGCGGCATGCGCGATGGAGAGCGGGTGACGGTGAACCCCTTGGTGGCATGCGGTACCTGCGCGGCCTGCGCACGCGGCCACGATAACCTCTGCGCCGAGCGCAAGATCATCTCCATGCCGCCGCGCGAGGGTGCTTTTGCGCAGATGGTGGCGATGCGGGACGAGAACCTCGTGACGGTGCCGGATCATGTGTCCTTTGATGCGGCCTCGCTGGCGGAACCGATCGCCTGCGGATGGCACGCAGTCCGTCTGGCCAGGCGCGCGCTACCCGAGGCGCGGACCGCGCTGGTGATCGGCGGGGGGGCCATTGGCCTTGGGGCGGCTTTGTCGCTGTCGGCGCAGGGGATCACGGAGATCATCATTCTGGAGCCGAACGACATCCGGCGCGGTGTTCTGAACGGCCAGTGTATGCAGACATCCATGTCACCCGATGATCTGCCCGCCGACGCGATGTTCGATCTTGTTATCGACGGTGTCGGCTACGGCGCGACGCGCGCCACCGCTTCGGCCCATGCGCGGCCCGGCGGCGTGATTGCGCATATTGGTTTGGGGGAAGCCACCGGCGGCCTCGATATCCGCCGCATGACCCTGCAAGAGATCACCTTTTTCGGCACCTACACCTATACTGCGCAGGATTTCCGCGATACGGCCCAGGCGATTTTCGACGGCCGGCTTGGCCGCCTCGACTGGACGGAGCAGCGCGCTCTGGCCGACGGAGCGTCCGCCTTCACCGATATCCGTGCCGGGACCACCGCAGCCCCCAAGATGGTGCTGCGCCCCAATGACTGACTCCACACGGAAGGCAAACGACCATGTATGATCATGTTCTGGTTCCCCTGGCCCTCGACCATGGCTTCAGCAACACGGCGCTGGCCCTTGCGGCCAAGCTGTTGAACCCCGACGGACGGATCACTGCGCTGCATGTCTACGAGATGCCAACCGGTACCGCGAACGCCTATCTGGACGCGGGTATGGTCGACAAAGCCTATGCCGATGCCGATGCCAAGCTGGTCGCGCGCCTGAAAGGGACGGCCAATGTGACTGGCGTTCTCGTGAAGGGCCATTCGGGCCGGACGATCATCGATTACGCCACCGACAATGGCGCCGATTGCATCGTCATGGGCTCTCACAAACCCGGTCTCATCGACTACCTGCTGGGTTCCACCGCCGCGCGAGTGGTCCGCCACGCGCCCTGCGCCGTGCATGTTCTGCGCGACGCAACCTAAGATTTCACCCTGCGCCCGCCCCGGGCCGCTCAGCACAGGAGCTTGTAAGAGCCGTGAGTATTTCAAAGAAGATCGTTGATGATTTCGTCGCCAACGACGTGTCCTTCATCACCACCGTGCCCTGCAAGCAGCTGGCCGGGGTGATTGATGAGGTCGAAGCCCGGCCCGAGATTTTTCACATCCCATCCAACAAGGAAGATGAGGGGATGGGTCTGTGCGCCGGCGCGTTCATGGGGGGCAAACGCCCGGCGATCATCATGCAGAACACCGCGATTGGTGTGACGATCAACACGCTGGCGACGCTGACGCAGTATTACCGCATGCCGCTGCCGATGCTGATCTCTTACCGGGGTGAGCTGCGCGAGCCTGTGGCCTGCCAGGTCGAGATGGCCGTCCACACCAAGGCGCTTTTGGCGCAGATGAACATCCCCACGTATCACTTCCACAAGGAAAGCGACGCGGATGAGCTGGATGCGATCCTGAAATATACCTTCATGTGCAACAAACCTGTGGCCATCCTGACCGATGCGTCCTTCTGGGGAGGCTACGGCGACCAATGATCCGTTCTGAAATCCTGCGCGAAATCGCGCCCATTCTGAACCCGCACCTTGTCGTCTGCAACATCGGCCTGCCTAGCCAGGAGTTGCACATGATCGACGACAATGAGCGTAACTTTTACATGCTCGGCACGATGGGCCTGTCGTCCTCCATCGGCCTTGGCCTTGCGCTGGCGCAAGACAAGACGGTTATTTCCATCGACGGCGACGGTTCGGTTCTGACGAACCTTGGCACGCTGCCGACCATCGCCAACAACGTGGCCAACAACTATATCCTGTTGATCATCGACAATGGCTCTTACGGGTCCACCGGCGACCAGCCGACCTACGCGGGCAAGAAGACGAAGCTTGAAAATGTCGCGACCGCCTGCGGGTGCGAAAATGTCGTCGTTTGTCAGGACGTCGATACCGGGGCCGCGTTGCAAGCGGCCATCGACAGCAAGCAGATGACCATCATCGTCTCGAAGTGTGACAGCGGCAACATCAAGCTGCCCGTCATCACCAAGGACCCGGTCGTGATCCGCGACCGTTTCATGACGGCGGTGGCCAGCTAAGATGATCCATTCCAGCGCAGATGCGCGGCGCGCGGCAAAGCGACGTCTGCCCTGGATGGTGTTTGACTATATCGACGGTGCCGCAGGCGCCGAGACCGGGGCCGCGCGGGGACGTGCGGCCTTTGATGATCTGGTTCTGCGGCCTCGCGTGCTGCGGGACGTGAGTTCGCGTGATCTGGGGGCGCCGGTCTTCGGGCAGGCCACCAAGGCCCCCTTCGGGATCAGCCCCATGGGCATGTGCAACCTGTCGAGGTCCGGCGCGGACATGATGTTGGCACGGCTTGCGGCCCGCGAAGGGGTGCCGCTTGGCGTGTCGACGGTCGCCTCCACGGCGATGGAGCCGTTGATCGAAGAGGCCGAGGGGAATGCGTGGTTTCAACTCTATTTCACCGGCGATGGGACGGGCACGTTCAAGCTTGTGGAACGCGCGAAGGCCGCCGGATATGAGACGCTTATCTTGACGGTCGATGTCCCCGAGGTGGGCCGTCGTCCGCGCGAATTGCGCCACGGCTTCACCATGCCGTTCAAGATCGGTCCGCGCCAATTCATCGATTTCGCCCTGCATCCTCGTTGGTCGATCTCGTCGCTTTTGGCGGGCAAACCCGACATGGCGAATTTCCAGATGGAGGGGTTTGAGTTCGACCGCAAAGCCAGCCGTGCGAAGGCAGATTTTGGAACACTGGCGAAGCTGCGGGACATGTGGCCCGGCAATCTGGTCGTGAAAGGCGTCCTTGATCCAAAGGATGCGCGGCTTCTCAAGGCAGCGGGCGTCGACGCGATCCAGGTCTCCAGCCACGGTGCGCGACAGCTGGAAAGCGCGCCGGTGCCGATCAGCGTCCTTCCTGCGATCCGCGAGGCCGTCGGCCCCGAATACCCATTGTTCTTCGATACCGGGTTGCGCGGCGGCGAGGATGTTGTGAAGGCTTACGCTCAAGGCGCGGATTTCACGTTCCTGGGCCGCGTCCTGCAATTCGCAATCGCGGCGGGCGGGGAAGAGGGGCTGGCGCAGCTATGGTCCGTCCTGAAGGACGAGACCAGCATCACCCTGGCGCAGATCGGCGCGACGTCGCTGGGACACAACCAGTTGCGGGGTGCGATCAGCGTGGGTCATCCAGGTCGCTAGGGAAGCGCCGCGGCACAAGGCCCGCCTGAAACCACGTGAGCAGACTGTATACGGAGTAAACCGGCAGCCCGGTTTCGCGCCTGATATCAGCGGCATAGGGCACCATGTTGGTGCATTCCAGCAAGATCGCTCCGGTGTCGGGATGGGCTGCCACAAGCGCCTGGGCGGCGGTAAGCAGATCGGCGCGGCCGGCTATGAAATCAATCTCGATCTCATCGCCCAGGACGGCGCGGGTGAACTCCTGGCCGCCATCGGTGCCTACCACGGGCGTGCCGTCGGGCACCCCGGCAGCGTCCAGATGCGCCTTGGTCAACGTGTCGGCCGAGATTGTCAGGATCGACATGTGTTTTCCCGGCGGCAATGTCGCCGCGATCATCGGCGCCTGGATCAAGGACGAGGTGGCGACGGGCACGCCCAAGGCCTCTTTGAGCTCGTCCTGCAAAAGCGCCAGAAATCCGCAGTTCGTGGCAATCCCGTCGCAGCCCATAGCCACCAATTCACGCCCCGCAGCGATGAAATCCTGCGCGCGCGTCCACGGGTCGCCGCGCACGATATTGTCCGGCGTGGCACCTTTCACTACGCGGTAATGCACCGGAAACTCCCACGTCAGCGCGTTGCCGATATCGCCCGGAATGCGGGGGAATTGCGTTTCCAGCATCAAGATACCGACGCTGGCCCCGAAGACCGTTTTGCCGCCTCGAACGCTCATCCGGCCCTCACATAGATTTCCGAGAAGGCATCGCGGACGGCTTGGGTCGCGTCCTCTTTGCGCAATTGGATATGCGACCGCAAAGCTGCCAGCGCAGCGCCAACGTCGCGGGCATGGACCGCTTGCATGATCTGACGATGGGCATCCGATTGCGCCGCTACGCCGCCGCTTGCATCCAGCCCGATCATCCGAACATACCGGATGCGCCCGTTAATGTTCTCCAGAAGCCGCATGATCTCTGCATTTCCACAGAGTGACGTGAGTCCAAGGTGAAAGGCTTCGTCCATCTCCAGCAGCGCAAGCCGGTCTGCAGTTGGCGCTGCGCTTTGCAGGGTGGCGGAATGCGCCGCGATATCGGCATTTGACGCCCGTGCAATGGTCAGGCGCAGGGCCTCGCATTCCAGCGCCGCACGCGTCTCGTAAAGGTCCATGATCCGCGCTGGCGTGAGCGCGCGGCAGAAAAAACCGCGCCCGCCGGTGTTGGTCAAATATCCCTCGGACACCAAACGGTTCAGGGCCTCACGCAGGGGTGTACGGCTGACGTTGAGGCGCTTGGCCATCTCACCTTCCACGATGCGTTCTTCCGGCTTGATCTCGAAGTCGGCGGCCATGCGGCGCAGCTGCGCGGTGAGACGATCGACATTGCTTTGGGTGCTTTCCATGGCGGCACCATGAAATCGACGCTTGAGTATTGCAAGATATATTGGTCTGTATACAGTTGTTAATGCAGGGGAGTCGCAAGATGGATAATCAGATGAACGGGGCCGACGCGCTTGTCGCCATGCTCAAAGCCCACGGCGTGCGGCACATCTTCGGGCTTTGCGGCGATACCAGCTTGCCGTTCTATGATTCCATGCGGTCCCACGGCGGTGACATTACCCATGTCCTGACCCGGGACGAACGCTCTGCCACCTACATGGCCGACGGCTATTCCCGCGTGACGGGCCGTCCTGGCGTGGCCGAGGGACCGTCGGGCGGGGGCGCGACATACATCTTGCCGGGTCTGATTGAAGCGTCGGAGTCCTCTTACGCTGTCCTCGGCATCACCACGGACATCAGCGTCGGGACCTACGGAAAATATCCCCTGACAGAGGTGGATCAAAACGCCCTGATGGCGCCGGTGACCAAGTGGAACAGCGTCATCGTGCAGGCCGCCCACATTCCGCGCATGGTGCGCAAGGCGTTTCGGGCCATGACCACGGGCCGCGCCGGGGCCGCGCATCTGGGCCTTCCCTACGATATCCAATATGACCCTGTCGAGCCCGGCGATATCTGGGCCGACCCCAAGCACACCAGCTATCCGGCCTATCCCCAAGCGCCCGAACCCGGTGCGGCCGAGGCGGCGGTAGAGGCCATCCTATCCGCCAAGCAACCTTTGATCGTCTGCGGCGGCGGCGTGGTGATTGCGGGCGCGATGGCAGAGTTGGCGCGGCTGGCTAACCGCCTCGACATTCCGGTTGCGACCTCGATCAGCGGGCAGGGCAGCCTTGCGGACACGGACCCGATGTCGCTTGGCGTCGTCGGGTCCAATGGTGGCACTGACGAGACGTGGGAAGCGATGGAGGCCGCCGATCTAGTGATTTTCATGGGTGCACGCGCTGGCTCCACCACCACCGCCCGGTGGGAGGCCCCCAAGCCCGGCGCCCGCATCGTGCATTTCGACAGTGACCCGATGGTGATTGGCGCGAATTATCCGACTGAAGTGGGCGTTGTCGGCGACCTGAAGTTGTCCCTTGCGGCGGTCAACGCGGTGCTCGATGCGCGCGGGCAGGGCGCGGCGACCTTCGGCGGGGCCAAGGCCGTGGCCGACATCAAGGCGCGCAAATTTGCACGCTTCAACGCGCTCGCAACAAGCGACGAGACCCCGATCAGGCCCGAGCGTGTCGTGGCGACGCTCAATCGCATCCTGCCGGAGGATGCCACCATCGTATCCGACCCCGGCACTTCTTGCCCGTATTTCTCGGCCTATTACCAGCAGGCGAAGGCGGGCCGCTTCTTCATTACCAACCGCGCCCACGGCGCACTTGGGTATTCTCTGTCGGCCTCCCTTGGCGCTTGGTACGGGCGGCCAACTTCCAAGACCGTGGCGCTGATGGGGGACGGGTCCTTCGGCTTTACATGTGGGGAGTTGGAGACCGTCACACGGTCGCGCGCCAACATCACCTTCATCGTTTTCTCAAACGCCACTTTCGGTTGGATCAAGGCAAGCCAGATGGCCGACAAGGGCAGTCGCTATTACAACGTGGATTTCAACCGCGTCGACCACGCTGCCGTGGCCACCGCTTACGGCGTAAAGGCATGGCGGGTGGAGGACCCGACAGACCTGGAGACCACGTTGAAAGAGGCCATCGCCCATGACGGCCCGACCCTGGTGGACATCATCGCGCAGCCGCTGGAGGAAGCAGCCGCCCCGGTGCGTCGCTGGATGGGATGACCCGGCCGATCTCGTCCAACAGCAGTGCGAGGAAATCGCGTGCTAACGCCGACAGCGGGCGCGTTGCCGAGGTGATGACCATCATGTCCATGTGAATTGCGGGCGCGAAGGGGCGGGTGACGAAGCTGCCACTCTCGTCATGCGCCAACATGAAGGGGTCAAGGATCGCGACACCCATCCCCTCTTGCACGAAACTGAGCATATTCTTGAACAAGTGCGTATGGACGCGGGTGTTCCACGGCACGCCTGCACTTTCGAAAGCCTCTCGCGTGCGGCGGTGCGTCATGTGGTCGGGCCCCATGACGATGAACGGCTCTGACCCGCAGAGCGCCGGGGTCAGAATGTCATAGCGTGTCAAGGGATTGTCCGGATGTAGGGTCAGTTCCATCTCGACCCGGAAGGGGTAGGTATCGAGGGCGTCGTAAAGCTGCGGCGTCTCGCAAACGCCGATCTCGAACAGCCCCGACATCACCCATTCCTGCACCTTCGACGAATACTGCGACTGGAACGAGATCGACATATCGGGCCGGGCCCGCGCGAATTGCGCGATGAGTTTCGGCATGAACCCGAACGACATCGCATGTTGCGAGGCGACCTGTAGCTGTCCGCCCTGTTTGTTCTGCAAATCGGTGACGGCCTGGCCCACATGATCGAGGCCGCGCACGACGGTATCGACCTCTTGAAACAGAACGCCCGCCTCGGGCGTGGGGATCAGGCGGCCTTTGACACGCTCGAAAAGCTTGAACCGGGTCTCTCTTTCCAGCTGGGCCAAAAGGTTTGAAATGCCGGGCTGCGAGATGCCCAAAAGCGCCGCCGCCCCGGTGACGGTGCCGGTTTCATAGGTGGCGTGGAAGGCTTGCAATTGGCGAAAGCGGATCGACATGAAGGAAGGAATATCACTTTTCGTGATGTCTTGGGAAGAATTGCATATTTGAAATGATGTTATTTCCCGGTCACGCTGTGCGGGCTTTGGGGGAGCGTTATGTCAGACCAGAACCAGACCATCACAGGCTTCAAGCTTTGGCACCTTTCGTTGCCGGTGAACGCGCGGCGGGACCATGGCATCGGCTCGGTCGCAGGCGCGGTGGAAATCGTGGTGCTGAGGCTGGAGGCCGAGGGTGGTACGGCGGGGTATGGCGAGGCCTCGCCCTGGGTCGTGTTCACCGGGTCAGCAGAGGCGACATATGCCGCATTGGACCGATATCTGCGCCCCTTGGTCGTCGGGCGGCGCGTGGGCGATCACGCGTTGATCATGGAAGAGGCCCGGGCCGCCGTGGCCCATTGCACCGAGGCGAAAGCGGCCTTGGACAGTGCACTATTCGATTTGCGCGCAAAGATTGCGGGCGTGCCGGTCTGGGCGCTTCTGGGGGGCAAATGCCGGGATGCGATCCCGCTCAGCTGCTCCATCGCCGACCCGGATTTCGACAAGGATCTGGTATTGATGGCCCGTCTGCGCGCCGACGGCGTGAGGATGATAAAGCTCAAGACGGGATTCAAGGATCACGCGTTCGACATGATGCGGCTAGAGCGGTTGCGCGCCGATTTCCCCGAATTCGACATTCGCGTCGATTACAACCAAGGCTTGCACCACGATACGGCCTTGGCGTGCGTCAGCGACGTAGCCACGTTCAAGCCCACGTTCATCGAACAACCCGTTAAAGCCCATCTGCGCGCGCTGATGGCGCGGATCCGGGACGCCGTGGACGTGCCTCTGCTGGCGGATGAGAGCATTTTTGGCCCGGAGGATATGGCCGGGCATCCCGGAATCGCGGATGGCGTGTCGATCAAGATCATGAAGTCGGGCGGGCTGTTGCGCGCCCAAACCGTGGCGCGGATGGCGGCGGCGCAAGGGATGTCAGCCTATGGCGGCGACATGTTCGAGTCCGGTCTGGCGCATCTCGCGGGCGCACATATGATCGCGGCGACCCCGGAAATAACGCTGGGGTGCGAGTTCTACCAAGCGACATACTTCCTGCGCGAAGACATATTGGCCGCGCCGTTTCCGGTAGTGGACGGCCATGTCCATTTGCCCGATACGCCAGGCCTTGGCGTGAGTGTCAATGAAGACGCGTTGGCACGATTCGAGGTGGCGCAATGACCCGATCAATACGTCGCTGCCGCTCGGGCCGCCTGATCGTATTGCCCGGCCATCAGCCGCAACAGGCGGCTGAGACGGCTGACTTGGTCGCGCTCGATCCCCAACTCGTCCAGCGCCTCCAGCAAAAGCGCATTGCGGATATCGCGGTAGCGTGCGCAGACCTCCGCGCCCGTTTCCGTCGTGGTTACGGTCTTCTCTTTGCCCAACCGCCCCTCGGCCACCAACCCCGCCTTGCGCAGCTTCTTGACCGCGTAGTTCACCGTGTGCGTGTCCTCGATATTCAGCACAAGACAGATATCGGCCAGCGTTTTCGGACGCCCGCGGTGGTGCGTCGAATGCAGGACCAAGATGTCCAGCGCCGACATGTCCGGGTGTCCGGCCAGCGCCATGGCGCGCATCATCCAGCGGTGAAACGCATGGTTGGACAGGGTCAGGCCGAACTCGAATTCCGAGAGTTCCGGGAAGCCGCTGTCGGCAAGATGCGCGGACGAGACGACGTGGCTGAGATCAGTTTCGTTCATATTCCCAGTCCGCACGCTCATCGACAAAATGTCAACAAATTGTTGACGAAATGCGAATCGCGAACAAGGGTAGGTCCTGACATGAGGGCGGATGCGATGATTTCAGGGATTAGATCACCGGAGGGCGCGACATGAGCGCAGAGCATCCGATCGTCGTGATTGGCGCCGGGATCGTCGGTGTGTCGACCGCGATCTGGCTGAAGCGCGCGGGACGCGAGGTCACGCTGGTCGACCGCAGTGCGCCGGGGCAGGGCACGTCTTATGGCAACGCGGGCGTGATTGCTAATTGCTCGGTCGTGCCTGTGACGACGCCGGGTTTGATCCGCAAGGGGCCGAAACTGGCCTTGGACCCGAACTTCCCGCTTTTCTTGCGGTGGTCCTACATGCCCAAATTGCTGCCGTGGCTGGTGAAATACCTGGGCAATGCCAACGATGCAGACACAAGGCGCATCGCGCGCGGCCTCACGGATATCGTGGGCGATGGGGTGGAGCAACACGGCGCTTTGTCCGGCGGCACGCGGGCGGCCGATTGGATGGCACATAGCGATTACACCTTCGCTTACACCGACCGCGCGGCCTTCGAAGCCGATGCTTATGTCTGGGAGTTGCGCCGCGATGCGGGCTTCGTGCCAGAGCTGATCGAGGGGCCGGCCGTCGCGGAATATGAGCCCAACCTCGGGCCTGATATCGGGTGTCTCGCGGTGATGAAAGATCACGGCTTCATCCGCGACCCCGGCGGCTATGTCGCTGCTTTGGCCGAAGAATTTCAGGCCCTTGGTGGCCAGTGGCGGCAATCCAATGTCCATGATTTTGCCTATACCGGCGACAAGGTCACGGCGATCGAGACCTCTACCGGCCCGATCCCGTGTTCCGAGGTCGTGCTGGCGACGGGCGTTTGGTCAAAGCCGCTGATGAAGCGCCTTGGCTTGACCATCCCGCTCGAGACGGAACGCGGCTACCACATCGTCTACAAGAATGCCCGGAACGCGCCAAAGGTGCCGATCATGGTGGCGTCCGGAAAGTTCGTTGCCACGCCCATGGCCGAGGGCCTGCGCTGCGCGGGTGTAGTGGAATTCGGCGGGTTGGAGGCGGGGCCGTCAAAGGCTCCGTTTGCGCTTCTCCGCAAACAAGTGAAACAGGCGTTTCCGACGCTACAAGCGACCGAAGAAGTCGAATGGCAAGGTCACCGTCCCGCGCCCTCGGACAGCCTGCCGCTGATTGGGCAGGTACGCAACACTGGCGTCTATGTCGGTTTCGGGCACCACCATATCGGGCTGACGGGTGGCCCCAAAACGGGCCGTCTGATCGCACAACTGATGACGGGGCAGCGTCCAAACATGGACATGACCCCGTATGATCCGGCACGCTTCGCTCGGTGAACAGATAACAAGACCAAGAAACTGACCCATTCAACAAGGAGAACTACCCATGAAAATCACCCACATCGCGGTCTGCATGGCAGCCGCCACAGTTGCCTTCCCGGCTGCCGCCGAGACCTGGGATATGCCGATGGCGTACTCCGGTTCCAACTTCCATTCCGTCACGGGGGCCGAGTTTGCCCAATGCGTGACCACCGGCACCGGCGGCGATATCGAGATCGTCACCCACCCCGGCGGTTCGCTGTTTGCGGGCGCGGACATCAAGCGCGCGATCCAGACCGGTCAGGTCCAGATCGGCGAACGTCTGCTGTCGGGTCACCAAAACGAAGACGCGCTGTTCGGGTTTGATTCCATCCCCTTCCTCGTCGGCTCTTTTGACGAGCACGACATGCTGTGGCAGGCAGCGGAAGGCCCGATCCGCGAGCTTCTGGAAAGCCAGAACCTGCACCTGCTCTATTCCGTACCGTGGCCGCCCCAGGGCCTCTACTTCAACCAGGAAGTGAACTCGGTCGCAGATATGGAGGGCATTCGCTTCCGCTCCTACAACAATGCGACCAACCGTTTGGCGGAACTGACGGGCATGTTGCCGGTGACGATCGAGGCCGCTGAAATCAGCCAGGCCTTCGCGACGGGTGTCGCGTCGTCGATGGTTTCGTCCGGTGCCACGGGCTATGATCGCCGCGTGTGGGAAAGCCTGAGCCACTTCTATGAGGTCGACGCCTGGTTGCCGCGCAACTACATCATGGTGAACGCGGAGGTCTGGGAAGGCACGTCTGAGGCCAACCAGAACGTCATCAACGGCTGTGCCGAACTGGCCGAATACGCGGGCACATGGCGCGCACGGGAATACACCGGCTTCACGCTGGCGGGTCTTGCAGCAGGCGGCATGACCGTTGAGCCCGCAGGGGAACAGTTGATGGAAGAACTGCGCGCCATTGGTGAGACGATGACAGCCGAATGGTTGGAGGCCGCGGGCGAAGAAGGCCAAGCCATCATCGACGCCTACCGCGAAGCAGCCGCAGCAACGGCCGAATAGCACCATCGGGGCGCCCCTTCCGGGGGCGTCCCTTTCCCTTGCCACGTCCTTTGACAAGAAGGCGATCTTTCATGTCCGACAAACCCGGGTTCCTGCGCCGTGCCCTCGATGGGCTCTATTTCGCATCGGGCGTTGCCGCCGCCCTGTGCCTGATCGCGATCCTTTTGCTGATCGTGGCCCAAATGGTCGCCCGCTGGACCGGAGAGATCTTTCCGGGTGCGCCCAATTACGCGGGCTACATGATGGCCGCCGCCAGTTTTCTTGCCTTCGCTGCGGCCCTGAACGGGGGGGCGCACATTCGCGTGTCGATCCTGCTGAATGCTGTGCCAGAGAAAATCAAATGGGCGCTAGAGGTCTGGTGCTTCGGCATCGCGACCGCCACGATCGCCTACTTTGTCTACTATGCCTATTGGTTCGTCTACTGGTCGTGGCGCTTCAACGAAGTAAGCCAGGCACAGGACGCCACGCCGCTTTGGATCCCGCAATCTGTCATGGTCGTGGGTGGCGGCATTCTTCTGATCGCCTTCCTCGACAACCTGATTTCCGTGCTCTTCAAGGGCAATCACCGCATCGGCGATAACACCGTCGACCAAAGCTTCGGGGAATGATCTGATGACCGAAGTCTATGCAATCATCCTGTTTTTGTTCGTCCTTTTCATGCTTTTGGGCACCGGTGTCTGGGTCGGTGTGGCGCTTATGGGCGTCGCGTGGGTGGGGATGGAGTTGTTCACGACACGGCCCGTGGGCGACGTCATGGTCACGACGATCTGGGCCACCTCGTCGTCCTGGACCCTCACCGCGCTGCCGCTGTTCATCTGGATGGGAGAGATCCTCTATCGCACCCGCCTGTCCGAGGATATGTTCCGCGGCTTGTCCCCCTGGCTGGCGCGCCTGCCCGGGGGCCTCGTGCACACCAACATCGTAGGCTGCACGGTTTTCGCGGCCGTCTCTGGTTCAAGCGCGGCCACGCTGACGACCGTTGGCAAGATGTCGATCCCCGAGTTGCGCGCGCGCAAGTATCCTGAACACATCGTCATCGGCACCCTCGCCGGAGCCGCGACCCTTGGCCTTATGATCCCACCCTCGCTGGCGCTGATCGTCTACGGCGTCGCGGTGAACCAATCCATCACCGAGCTGTTCTTTGCTGGCGTCTTCCCGGGCCTCGTTCTGGCGCTCATGTTCATGGGCTACGTCGCGGCCTATTCCGTTCTGTCCAAGGGCTGGCAACCGACGCTGGAGACGGCGATGAGCTTTGGCGAAAAGCTGAAGAACTCGCGCTTTCTGATCCCGGTGATCCTGCTCATCATGGTTGTCATCGGGTCCATGTACACCGGGACCGCTACGGCAACGGAGGCGGCGGCGATCGGAGTCATCGGCTCGCTGCTGCTGGCGGCCTCTCAGGGCTCGCTCAACTGGGGCAGCTTCCGCGAAAGCCTGATGGGGGCCACGCGCACCAGCGCCATGATCATGCTGATCCTCGCAGGCGCGGCTTTTCTGAAGCTGTCGATGGGCTTCACCGGCCTGCCGCGAGCGCTTGCCGACGGCATCGGCGCGCTGGACCTCACGCGGTTCCAGCTGCTGATGATGCTGTTGGTGTTTTACATCGTGCTTGGCATGTTCCTTGATGGGATTTCCTCGGTGGTGCTGACCATGGCGGTGGTCGAGCCAATGGTGGTCGAGGCCGGTATCGACCTGATCTGGTTCGGCATCTTCGTGATCGTCGTCGTCGAGATGGCGCAGATCACGCCGCCCATTGGCTTCAACCTCTTCGTGCTGCAAGGCATGACGGGACACGAGATGGGCTACATCGCCAAGGCGGCCTTGCCGATGTTCATGATCATGGTGCTGATGTGCTTCGTGCTGATCTGGTTCCCGGACCTCGCCATGTGGTTGCCTGAAACCATGCGCTCCACGCCCGGCGGATGAGCGTGCTTGCCTTCTGCGCCCGCCATGGGCGCTGGGGGTTGGTGGTCGGCCTCGTTGCGGGGCTGGCCTTGCCGGGCCTCGCTCAAGCGATGCGGCCATGGCTGCCGCATATGGTGGCCGGGCTCCTGCTCATTACCGCTTTCCGCGTCGGCTATCGCGGATCGGTCGGTCAATTGCGTGCCGCCCCGCGGGTCCTGGCCGAGGTGTTGGTGCTGCAACTGCTCCTACCACTTCTGGGCCTCGCTGTGGTCTTTGCCTTCGGCCTCTCCGCCACCACGGCCGCGCTGGCGATTGTGCTGATGCTCTCGGCGCCCTCAATCAGTGGCTCGCCCAACTTCGCGGTGCTTGTCGGCCATGACCCGGCGCCAGCGATGCAGATCATGGTCATGGGCATGGCGTTGTTTCCGCTGACGATCTTGCCCGTCCTGTTCCTGCTTGGCCCGGAGCTCGGAGACGCTAGTGGCGTCCTGGCCACAAGCCTGCGCCTGATCATCGTCATCTTCGCCGCCACCGGCCTTGGATTCGCCGCCCGTGCCCTACTCTTGCCCAAGGCCACGCCGGCGCAAATCCAGAGCCTTGATGGGGCAGGGGTCGTCGCCCTGGTGGTCATCGTGATCGGCCTGATGGCGGGTATCGGCCCAGTGTTCGCCCAATCGCCGTTTGCCTTGGCAGGCTGGATCGCCTTGGTTTTCGCGGCGAATTTCGGCCTTCAAATCCTGACCTTCACCCTTGTTCCAAGCGGCCCGCGCGCTGTGCCCTTCAGCTTGATCGCGGGCAACCGCAATGTCGCCCTCTTTTTGCTGGCGTTGCCGCCAGAGCTTACCGACCGTCTGCTGCCCTTCATCGGCTGCTACCAACTGCCGATGTACCTGACGCCCCTTGTCATGGCGCGCCTCTACCGCTTGCGACCGCACGCGGGCTGAGGCAGTAGAGGCCATGCACTTACTTGACCCGGACCACCCATTCTTCCAACCGCTCTGGCGGCGGTTGCTGTTGGTCGCCATCCCCTTTGTCTGGGCCTTTGTGGAGATGTCCTACGGCAATGACATCTGGGCCTACTTCTCGGCGGGAATTGGCGGGTTCCTGGCGTGGAATCTGATCCTGAAATGGCCCAACAAGGACTAAAGGGCGACCGGCTGGCCTGTCTGTTGGGACTGCGTTGCCGCGTCCGCAAGGATTTGCGCCTGTAGCCCATCCTCGATCGATGGTTCCGGCTTGGTGCCACTGCTGACGAAGTCGATAAACGCCTTCATTTCAGCGGCATAAGCGGCCTCGTAGCGTTCCAGAAAAAAGTTCAGCGTGGGCGCGCGACGAAAGCCCTCGGCGGTCGCCACCTCGACTGAGGTCTCCAGGATATTCTCGGCCCGCAGCATCCCCAGTGCTCCGTGTACCTCGATCCGCTGGTCGTAGCCGTAGCTGGCCCGGCGGGAGTTGGAGATCTGGCAAATGCGGCCCGACGCGGTCGTCAGGATGACGGCGGCGGTGTCCACATCGCCCGCTTCGCCGATTTCCGGGTCCACAAGGCAAGAGCCGACGGCGCTAAGCATTGTGAACTCCTCGCCCATCAGAAACCGCGCCATGTCGAAGTCATGGATCATCATGTCCCTGAACAACCCGCCCGAGGTCTTGATGTAACCGATCGGGGGCGGCGACGGATCGCGAGAGGTGATCTGGATCAGCTCTACCGCGCCGATTTCGCCAGCCCGAAGACGGGCCTGGAGCGCGGCAAAATTGGGGTCGAAACGGCGGTTGAAGGCGGTGAAGAAGGGGACGTTGGCCTTGGCCGTCACATCCATCAGAATGCGAATATTGTCCACAGACATATCCACAGGTTTTTCACAGAAGATCGCCTTGGAACTCTCTGCCGCTGCTTGGATTTGCTCGAAATGGGTCGAGGTTGGCGTACCAATGATGACGGCGTCGATATCCGTGGCAGACAGTACAGCGTCCGGTTCACGAACTTCTGCAGCTAGAGCGGTTGCCAAGGACTCCGCCGCTGCGGGCACGGCATCGGCGACCGCCACGATTTTCGCGTGCTCCAGCCCCTTGATCGTCCGTGCGTGAACCTGCCCGATGCGTCCGCATCCCAGAAGTCCAATCTTAAGCATCGCTCATTCCCTTTCCAGAGGCATTCATCCCGCGAAACACGGCACGGGCGGCGTTGAATACGGGCTCATGGGTGTCGCGCAAGATCTGCACGCGGTCGAACCGTTCCGGGTCACGATTGACCGCGTCGCGAAGCGCGGCGCCAAAGGTCATACGCAGCTCGGTGCCGATGTTGAATTTACCGATTTTGGACCCGGTCGCCAATGCCCTGCGCTGCGCAATGGGCACGCCAGAGCCGCCGTGGATCACCAGGGGCACGTCGGTTACGGCCTCGATCGCGCGAATACGGGCCTCGTCGAGACCGCCCTCGCGGTCCTGTTGTAAATGAACGTTGCCGACGCTGATCGCCATCGCATCGATGCCGGTCTCTTGGGCGAAACGGGCCGCATCATCGGGGTCCGTACCGGCGCTGTTTTCGCCGCCGGAATAGCCGACGAACCCGATTTCACCTTCCGCCGAGACGCTCGCGTCGTGGGCCAATTCCACCACCGCCCGAGTCTGAGCGATGTTCTCGGCCAGAGGCAATCTGGAGCCGTCGAACATCAGCGACGTGAAGCCCGCATCCAACGCCGCCTTGCAGTCGTCCATCGTGTAGCCGTGATCCAGATGCGCAACCACGGGGACCGAGACGCTGTCGGCCAAATGTCGGAACATCTTCCCCAAAATCGGAAGCGGCGTGTGCTCGCGGCACGACGGTCCGGCCTGCAGAATGACAGGCGCGCCTTCGGCTTCGGCGGCCATGGCAAAGGCGCGCATGTCCTCCCACCCAAGACACACGAGGCCTGGAACCGCATAGCCGCCCGTCATCGCAGGGCGTACAACATCAGCAAGCGTGGCGAGGGTCATTTGAACTTCGCCACCATATCCATGATGCCGGGGATCGTGTGAAGCTGCTCGGCATGGGTCGGCTGGAAGTATTGTTTCAAGCTGCGCTGGGACAGGCCGCCGAGGATGGTGAAATAGTACATTTCATACCCCGGCAGAACACAGCAGGGATGATAGCCCTTGTCGATCAAAACGGTAGAGCCGTTCATGATGTGGTACGCGTCGCCCGGTTCATTATCGATCCGTTGCAGCATTTGCAGGCCCGAGCCGTAGTCCGGCTTAAAGCGGAAGTTGTAACACTCATCATGGCGCGTTTCGTCGGGCAGGCGGTCGGTGTCATGCTTATGCGATGGGAAGCCAGACCATCCCCCGGTACCCACGGTGAACAGCTCACTCACCAACAAGCGCCCGACACGGTCATGATGCGCGGCACCGAGGATGTGCTTGATTTTGCGGTGCGTTTTTGTGTCGTCTGATCCGTATTGTACAAGGTCAAGATCGGCGGAGCGTACGGCGAACGGCGTCAAAGTCTCCGCGAATTGGGCCCCGGCCACGAAGACCTCCGTATCGGTGCGCGCGGTGATCCGCGCCCCTGTATCGGTGGGCACATAGACCCCCTCTGGGTCGCCGTCCCAGACATCCGCGCCCCGGTTGCCAATATCGGCGAAGGTCTCGCCTCCGACCTCTATGGTGACGGTCCCGGTGGCTGGAACAATGCAGCTTTCATAGCCTTTCAAGCGGTATTCGAATGCCTCGCCCGCTTTCAATTTCACGATATTGAAGTAGGTAAGGGGCACATGGGCATCTCCCTCATCCACGATGGGCTTGTTCTGGTTGTCGAAGGGGGGGATATGCATCGTTTCGTCCTTTCAGGCCAGATCACCGGGAGAGGTCGGCGCGGGGTGCTTCTTCATGAACGCATCAAGCTCGGCGCGTGAGGGCATGGCGGGGGCGCAACCGACGCGCGCGACGACCATGGCGGCCGCGGCAGAGCCTTGCAAAACGGCGTCCGTCACAGACAAGCCATCGGCGAGGCCCGAGACAAACCCACCCATGAAGCTGTCGCCCGCGCCGGTGGGTTTCAAAGCTTCCGTGCGATAGATGCCGGTGCGTACCTCTGCGTCGCGGATAATGGTGACGGCGCCTTCTTCGCCCATCTTGTAGACTGCTATCGTGCCGCCGTTGGCGACCAGATCACGCGCCTTTTCAAGGCCTTGGTCGTAGTCACCGGCCATGAAGCCGAACTCCACGTCGTTGCCGACGATGACGTCGCACATCGCGCCTGCGCGGGAGTACACACCTGCCGCCACCTCGGCCGAGGGCCAGGAATAGGGGCGGTAATCAACGTCGAAGATCAGCGGTAAGCCTGCCGCTTTGGCCAGTTCAAACGCCCGGAACGCCGCGCTGCGCGAGGGTTCCGCCGCGAAGACGGTGCCGGTAGTGATCAGCGCGTCGAAAGCCGCATAATCCACGGCCTCAACGTCGGCTATCGTCATTTCGAAGTCAGCGGCGCCATTGCGGTAGATGACCGATTGATGGTCCTCGATCCGGGTCTCGACCACCGCAAGCGAATTTCGCGCTTCGCCGCCCTGGGCATGCACGTGGGTCCGATCGATGCCGTAATGGTCCAGTTGATTGCAGCAAAACCGCCCAATCGCATCATCGGCCACGCGTGTCACAAGTGAGGCCCGCCCACCGAGCTTCGTGATCGCAACGCCGATATTCGCCGATGACCCGCCGAGGCAGGTGAAAAACTGCGTCGCGTCCTCGGTCCGGGTGCCGGGCGGATCGGGGTACAAATCCATGCCCGCGCGCCCGATGATCAGGAAGTTCTTACCCCTCAGCCGCATCACACGCCCTGCCTTTGCTTGACTCGGTCGGCCTCTTGTTCCGCGTGCTTTTCGCGGACATTTGCGTTGTCCGATACCTCTGCCGTCCCGACCTCCCACCAGGTGTGGCCCTCGGTCGTCCAGCCTTCGTAGGGGTCAACCTTCATCACGATGACGGAGGTCTTGTCACCCGCTTTCGCGCGCTTGAACGCCTCGGCCAATTCCGCAGGGTTGGAGGCGGTTTCCGTCGCCGCCCCCATGGCGCGGGCGTGGCCTTCGAAGTCCACGGTAAAGGGCTCGGGCACTGTCGGGCAATCGGCGATGAGGTTATTGAAACTCTCATTTCCGGTGTTGTTTTGCAGCTTGTTGATGACCGCGAAACCGCCGTTATCAAGCACAAGAACGATCAGTTTCTTCTGCGTCAACACACTTGAGTAAATATCGGAATTCATCAAGAGATAGCTACCATCACCTACAAAAACAACGGTATCTGCTGTGGGCTCATGCTCGGATTGTGCAATCCGCGCGCCCCATCCACCAGCGATCTCATAGCCCATGCAAGAGAAGCCGAACTCCACATCCACGGTGCCTACGTCCAGGGTGCGCCAGTTGGCCGTGACCTCGGCGGGCAATCCGCCGGCAGCGGTCACCACGCGGTCGCGTTTGTCGCAAAGCGCGTTCACAACACCGATAGCCTGCGCGTAGGAGTTCGGCCGGTTTCCAGCCGCCACGTTGTCGGCGACATAGCCGTCCCACTTGGCACGTTCGGCCTGCGCTTCTGTCGTCCATTCGGCGGGGGCCGCATAGCCCTCCACCGCACTGGCCAATGCAGGAAGGCTCAGCTTCGCGCAGCCCACAACGGGCATGGACAGGTGTTTGGCCGCATCGTGGCGGCCCACGTTCATCCCAATGATCTTTGCGTCCTTGGCGAAGGCGGTCCAGGAGCCGGTGGTAAAGTCCTGCAACCGGGTGCCGACCGCAAGGATCACGTCGGCCTGTTCCGCAATTGCATTGGCCGAGTTTGACCCGGTGACGCCCAGGGGCCCGATGTTCAGCGCATCTTCCGCCAGCAAGTTTGCACGTCCGGCGATGGTTTCGACGACCGGGATGTTGTGAGCTTCCGCGAAATGGGTCAGCTCGGCCACGGCACCCGCGTATTGAACGCCGCCGCCCGCGATGATCATCGGGCGCTTGGCGGTTGCCAGCATTGCGGCCGCATCGGCGATTTCTGCAGCGTCCGGCGCCTGGCGTCGGATGCGATGCACGCGACGGGCGAAGAAGACTTCGGGGTAATCATAGGCCCATCCTTGCACATCCTGCGGCAACCCAAGGAACGCCGGTCCGCAGTCGGCGGGGTCAAGCATGGTCGCCAAGGCGGCGGGCAAAGATTGAATGATTTGAGCGGGATGCGTGATCCGGTCCCAAAAGCGCGTGACCGGTTTGAAGGCGTCGTTCACACCAAGCGTCGGGTTTCCGAAATGCTCCAGCTGTTGCAGGACGGGATCAGGCAGACGGGTCAGGAAGGTGTCCCCGCACAGCATCAGCATCGGCAAGCGGTTGGCGTGGGCGAGGGCAGAGGCCGTCAGCAGATTCGCCGTGCCGGGCCCGGCGGAGGCGGTGCAGAACATGAAGCGACGCCGCAGGTGGTACTTGGCATAGGCCGCAGCGGCAAAGCCCATGCTTTGCTCATTTTGTCCGCGATAAAGCGGCAGGTCGTCCTTCACGGGGTAGAGCGCTTCGCCAAGGCACGGCACATTGCCATGCCCGAAGATCCCGAAGCCACCGCCGCAAATGCGTGTCTCGACGCCGTCGATCTCGATGAACTGGTTCATCAGATAGCGTACGATGGCTTGGGCCACGGTCAGCCGCAGGGTGGCGTTCGGTTCGGTCATGGTCATTCTCCGGTACGACGCGCTAGTGGCGTCGCTCAGATTGGATATTGCGAAGCTGTGATCCTCAGGATACGTGTTTTGCAACCGGTTGCAACACGATTGAGCGAGGGAGGGTGCGCCATGACAGAGATCGGCATTGGTCTGGTCGGCGGCGGCTATATGGGCAAGGCCCATGCGGTGGCCATGGCTTCCGTTGGCGCGGTGTTCGACACCACTCTGCGCCCGCGCTTGGAGATGATTGCCGCGTCCAGCGATGCCTCGGCGGAACGCTACCGCGCTGCGTATGGATTCGCGAGGGCAACGGGGGATTGGCACTCTTTGGTCGCGGACCCGAGGGTTGAGGCCGTGGTCATTGCCTCCCCCCAAACCACGCACCGCGCCATCGCAGAGGCCGCTTTTTCTCTTGGAAAACCAGTATTCTGCGAGAAACCTCTGGGGGCCTCGCTTGAAGACGCGCAGGCGATGGTCGCCGCGGCTGAGGCCGCTGGTTTGCCCAATATGATCGGGTTCAACTACGTCCGGACACCGGCGACCCAGTTCGTTCGGCAGCTGTTGGCCGAGGGTGCGATCGGCGACGTGACATGGTTTTGCGGTGAACATACCGAAGACTTCCTGGCTGATCCCGATGAGCCCGCCAATTGGCGGACGACGGGGCGCGCGAACGGCTGCATGGGCGACCTCGCGCCGCATATGATCAACTGTGCCCTGGCGCTGATGGGGCCTATGGCCGAAGTATCAGCCGCGATCGAGACGGTTCACAAAAGCCGGGGCGGCGTGGCCGTGGACAACGATGACCATGCTCAAATGATGGTTCGTTTTGCCAATGGCGCCATGGGGCACCTTTATTTCAGCCGCACGGCGACAGGGCGAAAAATGGGTTATGCCTATGAAATACATGGTACAAAAGGGGCAATCCGGTTTGATCAAGAGGATCAAAATGCCGTTCACCTGTACCGTGCCGAGGGGCCGGAGGCCACGCGGGGTTTCGTGAAAATCCTGATTGGGCCCGAGCATCCTGATTACTTGCCGTTCTGTCAGGGCCCGGGGCACGGCACGGGATACCAGGACCAGATCATCATAGAGGCGCGCGACTTCCTGCGGGCCATTGAAATCGGGCAACCTGTCTGGCCGACCTTCCGCGATGGGCTGGCCGTCAGCCGCGTTATCGACACCGCCTTCATGGCCGCCGAATGTGGCGGTTGGACTTCTATCCCTCTGGTTGGAAAGGGAAAATCATGACTATTCGTATCGGCAACGCGCCTTGTTCCTGGGGGGTGGAATTCGCAGACGATCCGCGAAATCCGACGTGGCAATCGGTTTTGGCCGACTGCGCGGCGGCGGGTTACAAAGGAATCGAACTGGGGCCTGTAGGCTTCATGCCAGAGGATCCAGCGGTCCTGGGCGATGCTTTGGCAGAGCATGAACTGGAGCTGATCGGGGGCGTCGTCTTTCGTGCGTTCCATGACCCCGATGCCTGGGATGACGTGATGGATGGGGCTGTGCGAACATGCAAGGCATTGACCGCCCATGGCGCGCAACATCTTGTTTTGATTGACTCAATATCTTCGCGTCGGGCGCCGACGGCGGGCCGCGCCGATGCGGCCGAGCAGATGGACACGGCGGAATGGGCTGCTTATCGTGACAGGATCGCAACCATCGCCAGGATGGGCACGGACGAATACGGGCTGCGCGTGGGTATTCACGCCCATGCGGCAGGGTTCATGGACTTTGAACCCGAGCTGGAACGACTGCTAGACGAGGTGTCTGAAGATATCCTCAAGATCTGCTTCGACACCGGCCATCACTCCTACGCGGGTTTCGATCCGGTGGCCTTCATGAAGCGCTACATCAACCGCATTTCCTATATGCATTTCAAGGATATCGACCCGACCGTCAAAGCGGATGTCATCGCCGAGGGCACCGGGTTCTATGATGCCTGCGGGCAGGGTATTTTCTGCAACCTGGGCCAGGGTGATGTGGATTTCCCCAGCGTACGGCAGATTCTGTTGGATGCGGGGTTTGAGGGTTGGTGCACGGTGGAGCAGGATTGCGATCCGCTGCTGGATGTGCGCCCCCTGGATGATGCACGGGCGAACCGTGAATATCTTGAATCTATTGGCTTTAATTGAAGGCGAGATGCGATGATGAAGCTGAAATGGGGCATGATTGGGGGCGGAGAAGGCTCTCAGATTGGGCCGGCGCACCGCCTTGGGGCGCAGGCGGACGGGAACTTTGAACTGGTCGCCGGGGCGTTGGATCACGATGCAGAGAAGGGGCGTAAATACGCGGAATCACTGGGGATATCGCCAGATCGCGCCTATGGGAACTGGCGCGACATGTTAGCCGCTGAGAGCGCACGAGAGGACCGAGTAGACTTGGTCACGGTGGCAACACCGAACGCGACTCATTTCGAGATCACCAAGGCCTTCCTTGATGCGGGCTTTCATGTGCTGTGCGAAAAGCCCATGACGATGACCGTCGAGCAAGGCGAGGAGATCGTCCAAGTCGCGGAAGAGGCCGGAAAAATCTGCGCCGTTAACTATTGCTACTCGGCCTATCCGATGGTGCGCGAGATGCGCCACATGGTGGCTCAGGGCGAGATCGGCAAAGTGCGTCTGGTAGTCACGAACTTCAGCCACGGGCACCACGGGGATGCCACGGACGCCGACAATCCGCGGGTCCGCTGGCGCTATGACCCTGAAATGGCAGGGGTTTCCGGGCAATTCGCCGATTGTGGCATCCATGCGCTTCATATGGCGAGTTTCATTGCCGGAGACGAGGTGCGGGAGCTGTCGGCCGACTTCGCCAGCGCCATCGACAGCCGCGTTCTGGAAGACGACGCCATGGTTAATTTCCGGATGGAAGGCGGCACGGTGGGGCGGCTTTGGACCTCGTCCGTTGCCATTGGTCGCCAACACGGGTTCGACATCCAAGTGTTTGGAGAGACTGGAGGATTCCGCTGGGCAAGCGAGCAGCCGAACCAAGTCTACTACACCCCCGTGGGCGGTCGCACGCAGATCATGGAGAAGGGCGAAAACGGCCTTTCCGATGAGGCCACACGCCTGAGCCGCGTGGCGATTGCGCATCCAGAAGGATTCCCGCTGGCGGTCGCGAATATCTATGTCGATCTGGCGGCGGCGATCCGGGGCGGATCGTCGGGCAATTTGCCGAACGCTGTGGATGGAGTTCGGTCTATGGCGGCGGTTTATGCTGCCGTGGCCTCGGCTAAAGAGCGTGGAAAATGGGTCGACGCCCGTCCACCGATGTTCCGGTAGGCGCTGTAATGCGCCTTTAGTGAACCCGTAGTCATGTCAAAAGTACACGACTTGCGCACAAATCCTGCACGGCGGTGTCGGCTCGGTGCGTGTCCGCAGAGAGGCAAATCCGACCTACTGTATGGGACGCAACGTGCCGCGTTCCACAACCCGGCAAGGGAAGAGCCGCGTCTCGGGGTGGCGAGCGGGGTCTTCGACCGTCGCGACGACAAGGTCGATGGAGGCGCCGATGATCTCGGCAATCGGTTGGCGGATCGTCGTTAGATCGATGTTCTGCCAGGCGGCCATCTCCATATCGTTAAGCCCGATGATCCCGATGTCCCCAGGCACCGACAGACCCGCCTCTTGCACTGCCGACAGGGCGCCGACGGACAGGACGTCATCGCCGCAGAAGTAGGCTTCGGCGGGGTCTTCCATCAGGCGTTTGATCATCTCGACCCGGCCTGCATCGAAAGAATAAGCGCTGGCGTAGCTGACGGAGACCGCGATCTCAGGGTGTTCGTGCAGCACCCCCAGAAATCCCAGCGCACGATCCTGGGTTGAGGTGGCGTTCTCCGGCCCGCCAAGGAAGGCGACGCGTTTGTAACCTCTTGATATCAAGGCCTCTCCGGCCATTCGGCCACAGGCGACGTTGTCGATGCCGACGACGTGAACCTGCGGCGCGGTGGTGTAACGGCCGAAAGAATGGACGACGGGAATGCCCGCCGCGCGGTAGGCCTCGGCGAAGCTGGGTGGCAAGGTGGAAGAGGCGATGATGGCGCCGTCCACGGAGTATTGGCGCATCATGCTGACGGAGTTGAGGGGGTCTGTTTCATCTGAGAGGTTGACCAGAAGCGGGCGCAGGCCGCGGTCTTGCAGGCCCCGCGTGAAGCGATCAAAAACCTCTAGAAACAGCGGGTTATGGAAGTTGTTGGAGACAAGGCCGATCAGTTTCGTGCGCCCCGTTGTCAGCGACGAGGCCAGCGCATTGGGCGAATACCCCAACTCGTTGGCGGCCCGTTCGACCTTGGCGCGGGTCTTGGGCGAGACCGAGGCCCCTTCTGTGAAGGCGCGCGATACCGCAGAGGTCGAGACACCGGCCCGCGTCGCTACATCCTTCAGGGTCACCGCCATTTGATCCGTTTCTCCTTGCTGCGCTGTCGTACATCGCCTGCGAAACAAGGGCCATCCTGATGTGCTCTGATAAATTTTGCAACCGGTTGCAAAAATGTCGAATCGCGGCTACGGTTTTCGCAAGGCGGGCATGACATGCGTCTTTCGACCCGCCCCCGGCCTGTTAAGGGCAAGACCTTTTGGGAGGAAACTATGAACGCATTAATCAAAACCATGGCTGTGACCGCCGTTTCCGCCGTGGCCCTGATGGGCGCCACGGCCGTACATGCGGAAGGCGAACGCTACGTGCTGGTCAGCCATGCGCCCGACAGCGACAGCTGGTGGAACACGATCCGCAACGCTCTGGCTCTGGCCGGCGAGCAGATGAACGTGGAAGTGGAATACCGCAACCCGCCCACTGGCGACATCGCAGACATGGCGCGTCTGATCGAGCAGGCGGCGGCCTCTGGCCCCGACGGCATCATCACCACGCTGGCCGATCCGACCGTTCTGTCCGACAGCATTCAGGCGGCGGTTGATGCGGGCATCGACGTGATCATCATGAACTCCGGCACGCCGGAGCAGGCGCGCGAAGTGGGCGCCCTGATGTACGTGGGTCAGCCCGAGTATGACGCGGGCTTTGCCGCCGGTCAGCGCGCGGCCGGTGACGGCGTCACTAGCTTCCTCTGCGTGAACCACGTGATCTCCAACCCCGTCGTGGCCGAGCGCTGCAACGGCTTCGCGGACGGTCTGGGTGTGGATCTGGGCGACAGCATGATCGATGCGGGCCAGGACCCGGCCGAGATCCAGAACCGGGTCATCGCCTACCTGACGGCCAACCCTGAGACGGACGGCATCCTGACGCTTGGGCCGACCAGCGCGGACCCGACGATCCTGGCGCTGGAAGAGATGGGCCTTGCGGGCGACATCTACTTCGGCACCTTCGATTTGGGTGAAAACATCGTCCAGGGCATTCGCGACGGCGTGATCGAGTGGGGAATCGACCAGCAGCCCTTCCTGCAGGCCTACCTGCCGGTCGTCGTCCTGACCAACTATCACCGCTACGGCGTTCTGCCCGGCAACAACATCAACTCGGGCCCCGGTTTCATCACCGCAGACGGCTTGGAGATGGTGGAAGCGCTGGCGGGCGAGTACCGCTAACCGATTGATCCATAATTGATCTTTCAGGGCAGGCGGCGGAGACGCTGCCTGCCCTTTTTCCATCCAGCACCACGCATGTATGACCGGGGAGACAGGCGAATGAGTGATACGGAACCAGTGGCCGCAGGCGGCCCCGATGACGAGCGCATCAAGGACCAGGGCGGCTTTCGCAAATGGCTGATCCGGCCGGAACTGGGCGGGATCGTGGGCATCATCGCCGTCTTCGCCTTCTTCGGCGTGCTGGCGGGCGATAGCGGTATGTTCAATGCGCAGGGTATCCTGAACTGGAGCCAGGTCAGCGCGCAGTTCATGATCATTGCCGTGGGTGCCTGCATGTTGATGGTCGCAGGCGAATTTGACCTGAGCGTCGGCTCGATGATCGGTTTCGCGGGCATCTCCATTGCCATGTTCGGGGTGGTCTGGGGCCTGCCGATGTGGGTGGCGATCCTGATCACCTTCGCGATCTGTATCGCGATCGGGGCGATCAACGGGTTGATCGTGGTGCGCACCGGCCTGCCGAGTTTCATCGTCACGCTGGCGTTCCTGTTCATCCTGCGCGGCTTCACCATCTTCATCCCACAAACTGTGGAATCCCGCACGATCATCGGCGGCATCGAAGAGGCAGCCCAAGGCGACTGGTTGGCCTCCATCTTCTACGTCGACATCATGCAGTGGCTCTTCATCTGGCTGGCCGATATCGGCCTTGTGGACACCTTCCAGCGTGGCACCCGCGAGGGGGAGCCCGTGGTGACAGGCATTCCGATGCTGATCGTCTGGGCCATCGTGCTGGTGATTATCGGCCACACAATCCTGACGCGCACCCGCTTCGGCAACTGGATTTTCGCCGCTGGCGGCGATGCGCAGGCGGCCCGCTATGTGGGCGTGCCGGTAGATCGGGTGAAGATCCTGATGTTCATGATGACGGCGTTCTGTTCGACCGTTTTCGCTTGCTGCCAAGTGTTCGAATTCGGCACTGCCGCGGCGGACCGGGGCATCCTGAAGGAATTCGAGGCGATCATCGCGGTCGTCATCGGCGGCGCATTGTTGACGGGGGGCTATGGCTCTGTCGTGGGCGCGGCGCTGGGGGCGGTCATCTTCGGTGTTGTTCAGCAGGGCCTGTTCTTTGCCGGGGTCGAGAATTCGCTGTTCCGGGTGTTCCTGGGAATGATCCTGCTGTTCGCGGTGATCCTGAACACCTACGTCCGCCGCATCATCACGGGAGAGCGCTGATGACTACGTTCCATCACGAGGCCGAGATGAGCGCTGAGCCCATCGTCAAAATGGTCGATATCGAGAAGCATTTCGGCCCGGTGATCGCGCTGAGCGGCGTAAGCTTTGACGTGAAAGCGGGGGAATGCCACTGCCTTCTGGGCGACAACGGTGCGGGTAAATCGACGTTCATCAAGACGATGTCGGGGGTGCACAAACCCACGGCGGGCCAGATCCTGTTCGAGGGGCAGGAGATGAACTTCAACTCTCCTCGTGACAGCATGGAAGCGGGGATTGCCACGGTGTACCAGGATCTGGCGATGATCCCGCTGATGAGTGTGACGCGCAACTTCTGGATGGGCCGGGAGCCGGTGAAGCGCTTTGGCATGATCGATTTCGACAGGGCCAATTCGACGACCATGTCCGAGATGAAGAAGATGGGGATCAACCTGCGCTCGCCGGATCAGGCCGTGGGCACCCTTTCGGGCGGAGAGCGGCAGACGGTCGCCATTGCCCGCGCCGTCTATTTCGGCGCCAAGGTGCTGATCCTGGACGAGCCGACATCGGCGCTGGGTGTGCGCCAGACGGCGAACGTTCTGGCGACGGTGGACAGGGTTCGCAAGGCAGGCATCGGGGTCGTGTTCATCACCCACAACGTGCGCCACGCGATGGCGGTCGGTGACCGTTTCACGGTGCTGAACCGGGGCAAGACGCTAGGCACCGCCGCGCGCGGAGAGATCACCCCGGAAGAGTTGCAGGACCTTATGGCCGGAGGTCAGGAGATGGCGCAGTTGGAAGGCTCACTGGGTGGGACAGTCTGATGACGCCGGGCGGGCATTGGTTTTCTGAGGCCGACGTCTCGGCCGAGGCGTTCCTGGCGCTGGTGGGCCAACGCCTTGCCCCCGCGCAGGTGCCCCACGCGGCCCGGATCGAGGCCAATGTTCCGGTCTATGATGTGCAGGCAGGGGCAGCGGACGGCGGCGTGCTCAACCAATCCGCGCGCTGGGCTTTGATGGCAGAGTGGATGTGGGTCCTGCGGGACGGTCCGGGCGTGCTGAAGATCGAAAACTCCTACCGCGACCCGAGCGTGATCGACGCGGCCACGGCCATTTTCGAGCGGATCATCACGGAGGAGGCCGAAGCCGAAATGGGCGGCGGCGATCACTTTGCCAAGGCGGGACATAACGCAAGGATCTGGAACGCGCTGGAAAAGCTGTGTCGCGCGGACCCGGAGGTATTCGCCCGTTACCACGGCTGCGCCGCCATCGACGCGGTGTCGGAAGCATGGCTCGGCCCGTGGTATCAGATGACCGCGCAGGTCAACGTGGTGCGGCCCGGGGGGGCGGCGCAGACGGCACATCGCGATTATCATCTGGGCTTCATGTCGGAGGGGCACGCGGGCACATTCCCGCCCCATGCCCACGCGCTGTCACCGATGTTGACGTTGCAAGGCGGCGTCGCCCATGGCGAGGTGCCCGTGGCGGCGGGGCCCACGAAGCTGTTGCCGTTTTCGCAGGCGTTCCTGCCCGGCTACCTGGCGTTTCACCGGACGCCGTTCCGGCAGATTTTCGAGGACCGCCATGTGCAGCTTCCCCTGGCCAAGGGCGATCTGATTTTCTTCAACCCGGCGCTGTTCCACGGGGCCGGTGCGAACCGTACGCAAGATGTGCAGCGCATGGTGAACCTGTTTCAGGTCTCGTCGTGCATGGGCCGCGCGATGGAGATGGTGGACCGGGATGCGATGTGCCGGATGCTCTACCCCGTGGTGCAACGGCTTTCGGTGACGGGCCAGTTCGCGCCGGGGGGCATGGATGCCGCGATCAATGCCGCGGCCGAGGGCTATGCGTTTCCCACGCATCTCGATAGTGATCCGCCCAACGGGGGGCTGGCACCGGAAAGCATGCTGCTTCTTTTCCGCCGGGCGCTGAAAGAGGGCATGGTCCCGGAGGCGTTCGAGGTGGCCCTGACCGAATTGGCAGCAAGGAGAGCCGGATGACATTGTTACGCAAACCCGATGGGGCGCACGGAAAGGTCCACGCGATCACGCCGGAAAGCGCGGGCTGGACCTATGTGGGGTTCGATCTGTGGAAGCTGGCGCCGGGTGAGGTTGCATCGGGGGGCGAGGCGAGCCGCGAGGTGATCCTTGTGGTCGTGGAAGGCCGGGTGCGCGTGGATGGATTGGGCGAGATGGGCCAGCGAATGTCTGTCTGGGAAAAGTCCCCGCCAGCCTGCGCCTACATGCCGGGCCCCTGGCGTGTGGAGGCGCTGAGCGACTGTGTGCTGGCGGTGTGTTCCGCTCCTGGTGACGGAGCGCGACCCGCGCAGGCCCTGGGGCCGGAGGGAATCGTAATGGAGGACCGGGGCGAAGGCACGAACCTGCGCCATATTCACAATATCGCCATGGAGGGCCGCGACGTGGCCGACAGCCTGTTGGTCACCGAAGTGTTCACGCCCGCAGGCCATTGGTCCAGCTATCCGCCGCACCGTCACGATGAAGACGACTATCCCCGGATCACGCATCTGGAAGAGACCTATTATCATCGCCTGAACCCGGCCAAGGGGTTCGGCATCCAGCGGGTGTTCACCGAGGACGGCACGTTGGATGAAACGATGGCGGTGGCCGACGGCGACGTGGTGCTGGTGCCGCGTGGTCACCACCCCTGCGGCGCGCCCTACGGGGTGGAGATGTACTACCTGAACGTCATGGCGGGACCGCTGCGCAAGTGGCGCTTTGCTGCGCATCTGGATTATGAACATCTGATGTAAGCGGCCAGATCCTTGCAAGGATCTGTGCAAACCCTTGCAAGGAATTTGGGCGCTAGGTGGCGCGGGCGGCGTCAAGCGCCGCGCGCAGGGTGGCGCGGTCGCCGATATGATTGGCGAGGATCAGTATCAGGCGGGCGTTCAGCGCGTCGGATTGCTCTTTCGACAGGCCCTCGTGGGCGGCAAGAAGCTCATCATAGAAGCCATCGGGGTCGGGGATGTTGGGTAGCGTGTTCAGCGTCATGTCTGGGCCGTTGCGGTTTTGAGGGCGGAGGTGATCTGCGCGGGCGTGGCGGTGTCCCAGCGGGCGGCGACGTGTTGGTCCGGGCGGATCAGGTAGAGCGCATGGGGCGCGTCGCCCAGGTAGCGGTCGCGTATCTCCGGGGTAATGGCCGGGCCGGATAGGCGGATGGTGTTGAGGCTGATCCCATCTATGCGCAGGCCGGTATTGGGGGCGTCGGTGTTGAGCGCCAGCAGAGTGAATCCAGCGTTCAGAAGGTCCAAGAGGTGGGTTTCACCGAGGGAGCCTGCGGTATGCAACGGCGCATCGGGGCAGGGGCTGCCGGGGCGGGTGCAGGCGGGCCCATGGGGCAGCGCATCGGGGGTGTTGAGGGACAGGCCGTCGTAGGTGCAAGGCACCGAGAGTCTGCCCGAATTCACCATCGGCCGGGCAAAAGCGTGGTCCTTCGCCAGCGTGAGCACGGCGTTGCGGAAGATCTTCGACATCTCGGTTTTCGGCGTCAGGAAATCCGTGGCGCGGGTGGAGTTGAGGATGTTCTCATCGGCGCCGTAAGCGCGTTCCTCGTGGTAGCTGTCCAGCAGCGCCTCGGGGGCCTGACCCTTCAGGACGAGATCCAGTTTCCACGCGAGGTTGTCGGCGTCTTGCATGCCCGAATTGGCCCCACGCGCCCCGAAAGGAGAGACCTGATGGGCGGCGTCACCGGCAAAGATCACGCGCCCGTGGCGGAAACGCTCCATCCGGCGGCACTGGAAGGTGTAGATCGAGGTCCAGACCAGATCGTACTGCGTGCCTGCGGGCAGGAATTCGTCGATGCGGTTGCGGATCTTTTCTTCCGAGAGTTCCGCCGCTCGGTCGATGTCCCAGCCAAGCTGGAAATCGATGCGCCAGACGTCATCGGGTTGTTTGTGAAGGAGGGCGGATTGGGGCGCGTTCGACAGAGGGGGCTCGAACCAGAACCAGCGCTCGGTCGGGAAGGGGGCGGTCATTTTGACGTCGGCGATGAGGAAATTATCTTCGAACACGCGGCCTTTGAAATCGAGGCCCATCATGTCACGGGTGGGGGAGCGGGCGCCGTCGCAGGCGATGACGTAGTCCGCCGTGGCCGTGTATGGCCCGTCGGGCGTGTCGATGGTCAGGGTGACGCGATCCGCGTCCTGCTCAAGCTTGAGCACCTGATTTCTGCCCCTGATTTCAATGGGTTGTGATTTTGACTGTGCATTGCGCAGGGCATCGACAAGGAATTTCTCGAAGTAGGGTTGTTGCAGGTTGATGAAGGCTGGGTTGCGGTGGCCGTCCTCTGGCAGGAGGTTAAAATCGTAAATTTCATGCGCGCCGTGGAACACGCGACCGACGTTCCAGACCACGCCCTTGTCGCGCATGGGGGCGCCCGCGCCGAGGCGGTCGGCGATTTCCAGCGTGCGCTTGGCGAAACAGATGGCACGTGAGCCTTGGCCGACGCCGTCGTGATCATCGAGGATCAGCGCAGGCGTGCCTTTTTGCGCCAGGTCGAGGCCGGTTGCCACGCCGATGGGGCCGCCGCCGATGATGATGACGGGGTGGTGGGCCGTGCGCCGTTGGTCAGGGACGGGCGCGTAGGGGTAGAGTTTGTGGGCGAGGGCGTAGGTGGCTCCGACCATGGGGATCTCCGACTGAAGGGGTTGGGGCGGATTTCTTTTTGGGTAAACCGGGAAGCTCGCCGCTGGAGCGCTAACCTGGTTTCCGGTTGGGGTCAGCCCTGCAATTGCTCCCACATCTCCAGGTCGCGTTTGTCGGTCCAGATGCGGGGGTGGGTTATGCCGCGGGCCTCGTCGTAGGCGCGGGCGACGTTGAACGGCAGGCAGTGCTCGTAGATTGCGTAATCGGCGAATTTGGGGTCGCAGGCCTCGCGGACGGCGTCCCAGGCGTCTTTCAGGGTGCCGTTTTTCGCCGCGACGCGGGCGGCGGGGGCGTAGGTGGAGTTGACGAAATCGCGGGTGGAGGCGATGGCGCGGGTCGTCGCCTCGGACCCGATCAGCGCGCCGCCACGACCGGGTGCGATGGCGTCGGGTTGGAAAGCGGCGATGTTGTCAAGGGTGTTGCCCCAGTCGGCGAAGTGGCCGTCGCCGCAGTAGCAGGCGGAGTGATCCTCGACGATGTCGCCGGTGAAGAGAACGTTGGCATCAGGCACGTGAATGACGGCGTCGCCTGCGGTGTGGGCGCGGCCGATGTGGGAGATATCGACGCGGCGGGAGCCGAGGTAGACGGTCATGGCATCTGAGAAGGTTGTTGTGGGGTAGGTGAGGCCGGGGATGCTTTCGTGGCCTTCGAACAGGCGGGGGAAGCGTTGGAATTCGCTGTCCCAATCTTCCTGCCCGCGTTCGACCACCATGGAGCGCGCGACATCAGACATGATGATCTGGTCGGCGTCATAGGCGGAGGCGCCGAGAACGCGGACGGCGTGGTAGTGGGTGAGGACGAGGTGGCTGATCGGCTTGTCGGTCACGGTACGGACGCAATCGATGACTTTCTGTGCGAGGCGGGGCGTGGCCTGCGCCTCTACGATCATGACGCTGTCGTCGCCGATGATGACGCCGGAGTTGGGATCGCCCTCGGCGGTGAAGGCATAGAGGCCGTCGCCGATTTCATCGAAGGTGATGGTTTTCTCGGTCATGTCGCCTTGGGATGCGAAGGCTTTGGCCATGGGACTTTTCCTTTAAGGGTTGTGCTTGGGGCCGGGGGAGGGAGCCGCCCCTATCGGCGGGGGACCCGCCTTCCGGCAATGGGCTGGGATATTTGAAGAACGGGGAAGGGGTCAGGTCTGGAAGGGATCATCGAGGGCGGGCAGGACTTTTCCGACACAAGGGCCGAAGCCGATCTGGTAGCCGTCACCCTTGGCGGCACCGTGCAGCGCGAGGGTGTCGCCATCCTCGATGAAGGTGCGAGGGCCGGATTGAGTTTCGAGAGGCTCTTTGCCGCCCCAGGAGAGTTCCAGCAGCGAGCCGCGGTTTTGTCTTTCGGGGCCGGAGATGGTGCCGGTGCCAAGCAGGTCGCCGGTGCGCATCGGAGAGCCTGCGGTGGCATGGTGGGCCAGTTGCTGGGCGGAGGAATAGTAGAGTTCGTTGGCGTTGGTGTGGGCGATGTCTTCGCCGTTCAGGCTTACGCGCAGGGAGATGTCATGGTTCATCGGCGTGGTGTCCGCGAGGTGCGGAAGAAGGGGCACTTCACGCGGTGGGGTCGCGGTGCGGAAGGGTTTGAGGGCGGCGGCAGTCACGATCCAGGGGCTGATCGTGGTGGCTGTCGCTTTGGCCTGGAACGGGCCGAGGGGTTGGTATTCCCAGGCCTGGATATCGCGTGCAGACCAGTCGTTGAGCAGGACGTAGCCGAAGATATTGGCATCGGCTTGGTCGACGGTCAGGGGGCCATCCGAGGGCGTCCCGACGATGGCGCCCAGTTCCAGTTCGATGTCGAAGCGGCGAGAGGGGGCGAAGGTAGGGGTGTCGGCGTCGGGGGCTTTGAGTTGGCCCCAAGGGCGGCGGATGTCGGTGCCAGAGACCACGACGGACGACGCGCGGCCGTTGTAGCCAATGGGCATGTGCAGCCAGTTCGGGGGCAGCGCGTTTTCCGCGCCCCGGAACATGGTGCCGACGTTGGTGGCGTGGTGTCGCCCGGCGTAGAAGTCTGTGTATTCCGCGACCTTGAAGGGCATATGCAGCGTGGCCTGTGCCATTGGGACGGAAAAGGTGGTGATGAGGTCCTGAACCTCTTCGCTGGCGTCTTGGGCGAGGATCGCGGTCAGGGCCAGGCGGTAGGCGTGCCAAACATCGGGACCCAACTCCATGAAATCGTTCCAGAATGGCGCGTCGAGCACGTCGGCGTCGGGGTCGGCGCGCAGGTGGCCCGCGGCCTCCAGCCCCGTCACATCCACGATGCGGTCGCCGATGGCCACGCCACACCGCAGGTCGCCGTCGTCCACGGAAAAGACGCCGTAGGGCAGGTTGTTGAGGGGAAACTCGGCCTCGGGGGTGTTGGCGGAGGGGAGCCAGCTTTGGATCAGGTCGGACATGGGTGGCTTTCGGTTTGCGTGGGACAGGTCGGCCCTGCGGGGCGAGTTGTATCGGGCAAGATGAAGGGACGGGTCAGCGTGGGGCGTCGGGTTGGTTTTCCGGCGCGGCGGCTTGGATTTCGGGGATGGCGAGGCATGCAGCTTCGATCCGGGCGATCTTGGGGTAGGGGGTGAGGTCAACGCCCCAGCGGTGGGCGTTATAGACCTGCGCGGTGATGCAGAGGTCTGCGAGGTCGGGCGTATCGCCGAAGGCGAAGGTTTGCGTCGCGCCAGAGGCGGGCTCATGAGTGGTATCGGGCAGCAGGTCCTCGATGGCGGCGAAGCCCTCGGCCATCCAGTGGCACATCCAGTCTTGTGCGTCATCTGCCGTGGCGTTGAAGCGGGATTTCAGCTGGCCCACGACCCGCAGGTTGTTAACTGGATGGATATCGGTGGCCACTGTCAGCGCGACGGCGAGTTGCCTGGCACGCGCCGCCGGGTCGCCCGAGAGCATGGGCGGGTCGGGATAGGTGGCGTCGAGAAAGTCGATGATCGCAAGGCTTTGTGTCAGGATGGTGCCGTCGTCCAGTTGCAGGGTCGGCACGCCTTTGCCGGGGTTCAAGGCGGCGTAATCGGGCGCGCGTTGGTCGCCTGTGACGAGGTCCACGGTGCGTTGTGAATAGGCAACGCGCTTGAGGTTCAAGGCCGCGCGGACGCGGTAAGACGTGGTGGAGCGCCAGTAGGAATAGAGGATCATTTGGCGTCCAGAAGCATTTCGAAGCCGCCGAAGACCATGCGTTTGCCGTCAACCAGGTCGGATTGCATCACCTCGCCCATCTCAGGCTCGGCCCAGACGGCCTCATGCGCGGCGGCGCTGGTGGCTGCGTCGGGGAATTCCATCCAGGAAAAAACGACCGTCTCATCGGCCGCGGCCTCAACCGCGCGAGGGAAAGAAGTGCGCTTACCCGGTTCAAGGCCTGGTCCCCATGTTTCGACACAGCGGGTCGCGCCGTGTTTGAGGTAAAGGGAAGCAATCTGTTTGACCGCAGTGACGTATTCGTCCTTGCGAGCGGTTTTGACAGGGATGAGAAAGCCGTCGATGTGCATCTTTGATGTATCCTGTTGAGGGCGGCCCAAGCTGAGGCCCGGTCTGGGCTTAGGCTACTTCTTCCCCGGCGTGCCGTCGAACTTCTTCTCCAGCGTCTCCCAACAGTAGATGTAGTCGTCTTGCAGCGGCGCCTCGGTCGCGGCGAAGGGGGTGAGGTGTTGGGGAAAGCGGGTCTCGAACATGAAGGACATTGTGTTGTCGAGCTTCTCGGCCTTCAGGTCGGCGTTTGACGCCCCCTCGAACGCCTGTTGATCGGGGCCATGGGGGATCATCATGTTGTGGAGCGAGATGCCGCCCGGCACGAAGCCCTTCGGTTTGGCGTCGTATTGGCCGTAGATGTTGCCCATCAACTCGCTCATGATGTTCTTGTGATACCAGGGCGGGCGGAATGTATCCTCGGCCACCATCCAGCGTTCGCGAAACAGCACGAAGTCGATATTGGCGGTGCCCGGCTGGCCAGAGGGCGCGGTGAGAACGGTGAAGATCGACGGATCGGGATGGTCGAACAGGATCGCGCCGACGGGGCAGTAGGTTTTCAGGTCGTATTTGTAGGGCGCGTAATTGCCGTGCCAGGCCACCACGTCCAGCGGGGATTGAGCGATTTTGGAGGTGTGGAACTGGCCGCACCACTTGATGGTGATGGTGGAGGGGACTTCGCGGTCCTCGTAAGCGGCCACGGGGGCCTTGAAGTCGCGCGGGTTGGCCATGCAGTTGGCGCCGATCGGGCCGCGGCCCGGAAGCTCGAACTTCTGGCCGTAGTTTTCGCAGACGAAGCCGCGGGCGGGGCCGTCCAGCACCTCCACCCGGTAGACGAGGCCGCGCGGGATAATCGCGATTTCCTGAGGTTCGACGTCGATGATGCCCAGTTCCGTGGCGAAGCGCAGGCGGCCTTCTTGCGGGACTACAAGCATCTCACTGTCTGCGGAGAAGAAGTATTCGTCCTGCATGGATTGCGTGACCAGGTAGACGTGGGTCGCCATGCCGACCTGCATGTTCACGTCGCCCGCCGTGGTCATGGTGCGCATGCCGGTCAGCCATGTCAGGGGTGTGTCTTGATGCGGCACCGGGTCCCAGCGGTACTGGCCGAGAGAGATCACATCGGGGTCCACGCAAGGGGCGCTTTTCCAGTGGGGCAGGTCGATCTTCGTATAGCGGTGCGAGTGCTTGACGGAGGGGCGGATGCGGTAGCACCAGGTCCGCTCGGGCCGCACATCGGTGAAGGCGGTGCCGGAAAGCTGCTCTCCATAGAGGCCGTAATTGACCTTCTGGGGCGAGTTCATGCCCTGCGGCAGGGCACCGGGAAGCGCCTCTGTCTCGAAGTCATTGCCGAAGCCGGGCATGTAGCCTTCGTGAGGACCGGGATGGCTGGGGGCCTGGATCATCGGGCGGGGATTGGATTGTTCGTTCATGGCGAGACCTCCGGGTTGAGGGAGGAATAACAGTTGCTTTTGTAACTAACAAGCGGTGCAGTGTCGCTCGGTCGGATGCACAGGAGGGCGTCCTTGACTACATTTGGGGAATGCGTTGCCCAGTTCGTGTTGCCGTCGTAGCCTGATCAATCCGCTTTTGACGTGTAGCCGGTGTTTTCGCCAATTTGATCCACCGCAGCACATTGCGCCGGTAGGCGGGCGGGAGCGCCTCCCATAGTGCGGCATCCAGCGCCAGGGCGAGGTCGTCCGGCACGATCAGCTTATCGACATCATCGAAGAAATCCCAAAGACCCGAAGCCTTTCCTGCGGCAACGGCAGCCTCACCTGCCAGATGCATGCGCCCTTCGCGGCGCAGGTCTTCAACCCGCGTCTTGTAGCTTTGCGACCATGCCTGCGTTTTACGGGGTGAGATCATCTGTGCGGTGCGCTGGGTGTCGACTGTAAAGCGCCGACCGTCGATCCAGCCGTAGGCCATGAGCGCATCAAGAACCTGTTCGCGGCTGACGTATTTATCCGGGTGCGCGGCTTTCCATGTCACGATCCGCACGCTCTCGGTGCGGGTGTGATTGGCATCCAGCCATTTCCAAAGGGCGGTAGGCCCGTCGATGTCGATATCTTCCATGCGCCAGACATAGTGTTGCGGAGACTGAAGTCATGGCGAGGATTGCGACACCGCTCACCGCTTGCCGTAGTACAGCCCCACCACATGCTCGGCCTCGGCAAAGAACAACCAGCGCGCCACGGCGACGCCTGCGATGTGGCTGATCACGGCGAGCGCTGCGAGGACGTGGTTGAACGGCAGCAGCAGCAGGATGATGGGCAGCACAAAGGCCAGCAGGCCTGCGATGATGCGCAGGTTGGTGCTGTGTTTGCGGCCCACGACGTGGATGAATTCGCGCATCAGGTAATTGGTGCCGGTATGCGGTGGCTCGAACGCGCGGACTTTACCTATGGCGCCGAGGCCCGTTGCGGTCTCCATATCCGTGCCGGATTTGGCGAATTGGCTGTCGCCGATGATCCATGTGGCCACGGTGATCGCGCCCGACAGGATCAGCATCACGATGGCCAGCGTGACCTGACCCGCCATAAGCGCGCCGCCCGCGAGCGATAGGGTCAGGAAGTAGGCGGGCGTCCAGGGCATGTGCCAGCGTGGGACGGTTTTCATCTGCGCGTAAATCATCGAGGTGGTGAAGACGGTGCCAAGCGACAACAGCGCGCCGACCCAGCCCAAGATGACCCATTGGGTGGAGAAGAACACGAGGCCCGCGCCATAAACCGCCATGACGAGAAGCGCGGCGACGGCGCAGATGCCTTCACGCGACAGCCACGAGGAGCGCCATTGCGAGAAGGCCTTCCATGCGCGTTCCGGGTGGCCGAGGTGGAAAGTGGAGGCCAGCAGCCCGCCCACGGCCAGCACATAGGCGATAGCGAAGAAGATGAAGGCGTTCAGGCCCGTGGTTGCGGGCATGCCGAGGCCGAGAAAGACCAGGAGGCCGAAGCCCAGGCCCGAGAGCGTGGTGAAGATGATGACGGAGGGGGCTGGATGCATGGGTCAGGCCCCTTTGCTTGGAAGTTTGTCGAGCGCCTTGTCCAGCCAGCCGATGAAGCCGCCGGGGTTTTCCGCAACGGGCTCCAGGTAGGGGGAGAGGATGTCGAACCCGGCCCCTTCAGATTGGGGTAGCGCGTCCTTGGGGCGGGGCGGCAGGTACTGGTTGACGGGCTTGGTGCCCTGTTCGGGCATCAGGTCGATCCCGCCGCGTTCTTTTACAAGAAGGCTGACGTGGCTGTCCGGGTCCGCGAAGTCGCCGAAGTGGCGCGCACCGGCGGGGCAGGTGCGCACGCAGGCAGGTTCCCGGTCCACCTCGGGCAGGTTCTCGTTATAGATCCGGTCGACGCAGAGGGTGCATTTCTTCATCACGCCTTCGTCGGCGTCGAGTTCGCGCGCGCCATAGGGGCAGGCCCAGGCACACAGACCGCAGCCGATGCAATCGGTCTCGTTCACCAAAACGATGCCGTCCTCCTCGCGCTTGTAGCTGGCCCCGGTGGGGCAGACGGTGACGCAGGGAGCGTCCTCACAATGGAGGCAGGACTTGGGGAAGTGGATGGTTTGCGCGGTTGGGTGCGGTTTCGCGGAGGTGGCCAGCGGCTGCACCTCGTAGGAATGGACGCGGTTGAGGAACGTGCCCGTCGGGTTGGCGCCGTAGGGGTCCTGGTCGGATAAAGGCGCGCCATAGTTCTCGGTGTTCCATCCTTTGCAGGAGATCACACAAGCATGGCAGCCGACGCAGGTATCGAGGTCGATGACGAGGCCGAGTTTCTTGGCGGTGCTGGTGGGAAGCTGGGTCATGTGTGGGCCTCGCGTTGAGGGGTATTTCGCTCACTGCCGTGAGCGACCGCGCTGGGGGGCCAGCCCCCCAGACCCCCCGGGATATTTAAGGAACGGGGAATGAGGGGCGTGCGCGAGAGGAGTTGGGTCGCGGTCATCATTTTCCGACCTTCCATGCGAGGTCTTTGGGGCCTGTGCCCACGGGCGATTTGATTGGCGGGAAGGCGGGTTGCGATTCCGTCTGGGCGGAGGCTTTTCCGATGCGGACCTTGAGGTCGAACCACGCGGCCTGGCCCGTGATGGGGTCCGAGTTGATCCAGCGGTGGCCGTCGCCTTTGGCGGGCAGCAACTCGTGGATGAGGTGGTTCAGGAGAAAGCCCTTGGTGGCCTCGGGCGCGCCTTTGTCCAGCGCCCAGGCACCTTTGCGTTTGCCGATGGCGTTCCATGTCCAGACGGTGTTTTCGTTGAGCGCGGCCATCTCCATCACGGGAACGATGATCTCGCCGTGGGGGGAGGTGACGCGGGCCCAGTCGCCGTCTTGCAGGTTGTTGGACCGCATCAGATTTGTGGGCAGATAGAGCGGGTTGTGGCCATGGAGCTGGCGCAGCCAGGCATTTTGCGTGCCCCAGGAGTGGTACATCGCCATCGGGCGCTGGGTCAGAGCGGTGATGGGGAAATCGTCCACGTGGTTGGCGGGGGCCGGGTCGGACCAGAAGGGCAATGGGTCCATATTCTCGGCCACCCGCGCGCGCAGGTGTTCCGGCGGCTGGATGTCGCCATGACCTTCGGCGGCGCGGCGGAACTTTTGCATCGGCTCCACATAAAGTGAAAAGAGATAGGGCTGGGGGGCGTCGTAAAGGCCCATCTCGACGGCCCAATCCTGGTACGCGTTGTTCCACGGTTTCATGTATGTCGCGCCCTCGGGCACGTCAGCGTGGAAGAAACCGCCGTTCTCGATATACTTGTTCAGCTGATCGGGGTTGGGATCGCCCCGGCCATGCTGGTCGCCGTTCTCGCCCCGCCACCCGGCCAGCGGGCCGATGCCCGGTTTCCGGACGTGGTTCACGATATAGTCGCCGTAATCGGTATATTTCTGGGTGCCGTCCTCGTTCACGAAGCCCGGCAGACCCAGCCGCGCGCCAAGATCGCACAGCGCCGATTGGAAGCCTTTGACGTTGCGGTCAGGCGCGATCACCGGCCAGCGGATGGCGTCGGCCAGACCGCCTGCTTCGCAGATCGGGCGGTCCAACAGGCTGATGCAATCGTGCCGCTCAAGGTACGTCGTATCGGGCAGGATCAGGTCGGCGTAGGCGACCATTTCGGAGCTGTAGGCATCGGAATAGATGATGTGCGGGATGACGTATGCGCCGTCAGGGGTCTTGTCGGTCAGCATCTGCATCACGCCGCCGGTGTTCATCGACGAGTTCCACGACATGTTGGCCATGTACATGAACAGCGTGTCGATCTTGTAGGGATCGCCCGCATGGGCGTTGGAGATCACCATGTGCATCAGCCCGTGCGCGGACATGGGGTTTTCCCACGTGAAGGCCTTGTCGATGCGGGCGGGGGTGCCGTCTTCTTTCAGAGCCAGATCCTCGGGGCCGTGCACGAACCCTAGGTGCGGGCCGTCGAGCGGCGCGCCGGGGGTGACCTTGCAGTGCGGCTTGGGGTGGATCTTGGAGGGCTTGGGGTAGGGCGGCTTGAAGCGGAAGCCGCCGGGGGCTTCCACCGTGCCAAGCATGATCTGGAGGACATGCAGCGCGCGGCAAGTCTGGAAGCCGTTGGCGTGGGCCGAGATCCCGCGCATGGCGTGCATGGAGACGGGGCGCGCGGTCATGGAGGTGTGCTTTTCACCCCGGAAGTCCGTCCACTCGATGGGCAGTTCGAACGACTCCTCGAACGCCACGCGCGCCAGTTCGGCGGCGATGGCGCGGATGCGGCTGGCCTCGACCCCGGTGCGCTCGGCCACGGCCTCGGGGGCGTAGTCGTCGGACATGTAGCGTTCGGCCATGTGGTGGAGGACGGGCTTGTGGCCGTCCTTGTGCGTGGCGGCAAGGTCGGGCTGCACGCCGTTCTTGTCGAACGCTGTGGGCTTACCGGTCTTGCGATCAATCACCAGTTCCTTGCCGTCCTTGTCACGCAACAGCAGGCCGGTGTCCTTGTCCACCAGCACCGGCGCGTTGGTCCAGCGCGCGAGGTAGTCGAGGTCGATCTTGCCGGCCTTCATCAGGCAATGAACTAGCGCCAGGATGAACAGCCCGTCCGTGCCCGGCGTGATGCCGACCCATTCGTCAGCCACGGCGTTATACCCGCTGCGAATGGGGTTAACGCCGATCACCTTGGCACCACGTGCTTTGATCTTTCCCAGACCCATCTTGATCGGGTTGCTGTCGTGATCCTCGGCCACGCCGAATAGCATGAACAGCTTGGTGTGGTCCCAATCGGGCTGGCCGAATTCCCAGAACGCCCCGCCCATGGTGTAGATGCCCGCCGCCGCCATATTGACTGAGCAAAAGCCGCCGTGGGCGGCATAGTTGGGCGTGCCGAAGTTCTGCGCCCAGAAAGACGTGAAGCTTTGCGACTGGTCGCGCCCGGTGAAAAACGCCAGTTTTTCCGGGGCTTCTTCGCGGATCGGGCGCAGCCAGCCTTCAGCGATTCCATAGGCCTCGTCCCAGGAAATCTCCTCGAACTCGCCCGAGCCGCGAGGACCGACCCGCTTCAAGGGCGCTTTCAGCCGCGAGGGCGCGTTGACCTGCATGATCCCGGCCGAGCCCTTGGCGCAGAGGACGCCCTTGTTGACCGGATGGTCACGGTTGCCCTCGATATAGGCGACCTTATCGTCCTTCATATGCACGTTGATCCCGCAGCGGCAAGCGCACATGTAGCAGGTGGTTTTGCGGATTTCGTCCGAGACTTTCGGGGACAGGTCCAGTTCGGGTTGTGCCATGGGTGTCGTCCCCTCCAAAGACATTAGTGCATCCGCTTTATTCGCGCATGCCGTCTTGAGCCATATGACCAAAACGCGCGGCCCTTAAGGCCACCACTTGGTCGTTTTTGAGACTTATGGTCTCAAATGGCAAGCGTGATCCGCGTTGTCTCGCGTTGACATGGGCCGCAATCGTGGAAAAGCTGCGGCTCAGTCAAGGGGAGGCCTGCTGCCGATGATGAGCCAAGAGATGAACGACCAGATCACACGGGTCGGACCGGGGGCGCCCGCAGGCGCGGTGCTGCGCCACTACTGGCAACCGGCGGCCTTGTCGGATGAGTTGATGGGGGCCCGACCCGTGGTGCCGGTCACACTGCTGGGGGAGGAGTTGGTGCTGTTCCGCGATGAGGGGGGCACCCTGGGTCTGATCGGGCGGCATTGCCCACACCGGGGCGCCGATCTGGCCTATGGCAGGCTGGAGGACAACGGATTGCGCTGTCCGTTTCACGGCTGGCACTTCGATTGCTCTGGCCAATGTGTGGAGCAACCCGGAGAGCCCGAGGGCTCGCGCATGCACGAGAACATCCGCGCGGTGTCCTATCCGGTGCGAGAGATGAACGGGATCATCTGGGCCTATATGGGGCCGGGCGACCCGCCGCAGTTCGCAGATTTCGACTGCTTCCGCGCGCCCGAGAGCCACGTTTTTGCCTTCAAGGGTCTGTGGGAGTGCAACTGGCTGCAAGCAATGGAGGTGGGAATCGACCCGGCCCATGCCTCGTTCCTGCACCGTTTTCTACAGGATGAGGACCCGGCGGACAGCTATGGCAAACAGTTCCGCGATAGCGCTGGCAACACGCAGATACCCATGACCAAACTGCTGCGCGACTACCCCCGCCCCGACATCACCGTGGACGAGACGGATTATGGCCTGAAGTTGACCGCCCTGCGCCATCTGGACGACGGACGCACCCATGTGCGTGTCACCAACCAGATATTCCCTCAGGCGATCTGCATCCCGATGAGCCGCGAGATGACGATCACCCAGTGGCACGTCCCCGTCGATGATGAGACCTGTTATTGGTACTCCATGTTCACCAGTTTCGGCGCGCCGGTCGACAAGGCGAAGATGCGCGATCAGCGGCTGGAAGAACATCGCCTGCCCGATTACGCGCCGCTCAAGAACGCGCGCAATAACTACGGCTATGACGCGGAGGAGCAGGGCAAACTGACTTACACGGGCATGGGGTTGGACATCAACGTCCATGACCAATGGGCGGTGGAATCGATGGGCCGCATTCAGGATCGGCGGTTCGAGCACCTTGGCAAGACAGACGTGGGCATCGTGAAATACCGCCGCATGTTGCGCGCCGCGATTGCGGCCGTGGAGGCCGGGGACGCCAGCGGGCTGAAGATGCAGAACGGCGGCACGGAGGCCATTCGCGGGCCCTTGTCCAACGACGCCATTGCGCCCGACGACAACTGGGTCGCTGCCAGCGAGGCGGCGGATCTTGAGCGTCGTGGACAGTGCAGCTGGGACGCAAGCGTTTGACGCCTTCTGACATCTCGGCCTTTGTAACGGCGGAAGGGATCGAGACGATCCGAACCGTCTTCACCGACCCTCACGGTATCTTGCGCGGCAAGACGATCACCGCCTCGGCGTTGCAGGGGGCGTTGAAAAACGGCATCCGTGTGCCCTCGACACTGCTGCTGAAGGATATGTCACACCGCACGGTATTCCCTGTCTGGGCAGAAGGCGGGGCCCCGATGCAGGGGGCCTCGGACGTGCTGCTGCGCCCCGATCCCGTCAGCTTCAAACGCTGGCCGCACGCGCCCCATTCAGCCCTTATCCACTGCGATGTCACCACGCTGGACGGCGCGCCGATCCCCTTCGCCTCGCGCACCCTGCTGCAAAGCTGCGAGGAGGCCTTGGCCGAGGAGGGGCTGGCGGCGACCTTTGGGTTGGAGATCGAGTTCCAGATCTTTCGCGTCCTTGATCCGCAGATGGCGCCGCGCGACGCCACCATGCCTGGCACGCCGCCACAGGTCGAAAACACCACCCAAGGCACCCAATACCTGACCGAGACCCGCTACGCCGAGGTCGAGCCGATGCTGGACCGCCTGCGCCGCGCCGCGCAGGAGATGGGGATGGACGTCCGCTCGGTCGAGATCGAGATGGGCCCCTCGCAATACGAGTTCACCTTCGCGCCCGCAGGCCCCGGTGTCACGGCGGAAATGGCGGTGAATTTCCGGACGCTGGCCAAGGAGATTTGCGCGCGTTACGGGCTGCTGGCGAGCTTCATGGCCAAGCCCGCGCTGCCCAATGCGGCGGCCAATGGCTGGCATATCCACCAAAGTCTGTGCGACCGGACGGGCATCAATCTGTTCACGCCCAAGACCAATGAATTAAGCGATATGGCGGCACATTGGATTGCCGGGCTGCTGATCCACGCCGATGCGTGTTGCTTGCTGACCAACCCCACCGTCAACAGCTACAAACGTTTCGTGCCGCATCAACTGGCCCCCAACCATATTGGCTGGGCCCATGACAATCGCGGCGCGATGGTGCGTGCGATCACGGCAGCGGGTGATCCCGCCAGCCGGGTCGAAAACCGCTTGCCAGACAGTTCCGCCAACCCGTATTTCGCCTTTGCTGCACAGCTACTGTCGGGCCTCGACGGGCTGCGCGCGGGCCGGACGCTACCGCCGCCGATGACCACACCCTACGGCGATACGGGGCAACACCTGCCGTCGACCCTTGGCGCGGCGATTGACGCCTTCGCGGCCTCTGACATGCTGCGCACGGCCCTGACCCCGGTGGTGGCCCGCTGGCTGGTCACCCTGAAACGCGCGGAGTGGGAGCGCTACCTGGCCCATATCTCGGACTGGGAGCAGGCGGAGTATTTCGCCACGTTGTAAGGGTGCAAGATTCTGTAGTTATCCCGTAACTACTGCCTTGATCCGCATGGCGATCCGGCCAAACCTGATGCTGACCTCAAAAGGAGCCCCGACATGAGCCAATTGCGCGCGTTCAACTTCAAGGCTTGGATTGACGAACATCGCCACCTTCTCAAACCGCCCGTTGGCAACAAGATGGTCTTTGAGGACGCGGACCTGATGGTCACCGTCGTGGGCGGGCCGAACAAGCGGACCGATTACCACGACGACCCGGTGGAAGAGTTTTTCTACCAACTTGAAGGCGACATGGTCCTGAAGATTTTTGACGGGGAGGAATTCTACGACGTCCCGATCCGCGAGGGCGAGATCTTCCTTCTGCCGCCCCATGTCCGCCACTCGCCCCAGCGTCCGCAGGTGGGCAGCGTTGGTCTGGTGATCGAGCCAAAGCGCCCAGAGGGCTCGGCTGACGCGATCGAGTGGTATTGCTTCAATTGCGGATCCCTCGTGCATCGGGCCGAATTGATGCTGAAATCCATCGTCGATGATCTGCCCCCGGTCTATCAGGCGTTCTATACCTCCGAAGAGGCGCGGACCTGTGGGTCTTGCGGCGAGGTGCATCCCGGCAAGGAACCACCCGAGGGGTGGGTCACGCTCTGAACATTGCGCGGGTGCCGGAAATGCGGCACCGTGCTGGTTAATCGCATTAACGAAAGGTCGGGGCGCCAAGACCCCATGGCCGAAAGGGAGAGAAACATGAAACATATCAACGCACTCATGGCGTCTGCGGCGATGGCCATCGCCGGCGTCGCGGCCAGTCAGGCCGGGGCCGAGGAATTCCGGCTTGGTCTGATCACGCCTCCACCCCACGTCTGGACGCTGGCCGCGCAGGACTTCGGAGAGGCGCTGTCCGAGGCCTCCGGCGGCGCGCACACCGTCACCGTTTTCCCCGCCCGTCAGTTGGGCAATGAGGCCGAGATGTTGCAGCAGTTGCAAACCGGCGCGCTTGACATGGCGTTCATGACGGTGGCCGAGGTTTCCAACCGCGCGGAAGAGTTTGGCGCGTTCTATGCGCCCTACCTGACGAATGACATCGCCCACGCCGCCGCGCTTCTGCGCTCGGACACGGCGCGGGCGATGCTGGACACGCTGCCTGCAGCCGTCGGCGTCGTGGGCCTTGGCTACGGCAGTGCGGGCATGCGGCAGATCCTGACGAACGGCGATGTCGCCGATGCCTCTGGCCTTGAGGGGCAGAAGATCCGCATCACGCCGTTCCAGGCGAACCTCGATTTCTACAACGCGCTGGGGGCCGCGCCCACGCCGATGCCTCTGCCCGCCGTCTTTGACGCGCTGGCCAACGGGCAGGTTGATGGTATCGACATGGACGCCGAGCTGATCTGGGGCCTCAACTACTATGAGCATGCCGACACGATGATCGAGACCAACCACATGATGTTTCCGATGGTGGCGCTTGTGTCGGGCCGTGTCTGGGCGGGGCTGAGCGCGGAAGATCAGGCGATGATCTCGGAGTTGATGGCCGCCGCCGTTGACAGCACGCTCGACACCTACACCGAGCGTGACGGGCCGTGGTTGGAGCAGATCCGCGGCACCGGCATCACCTACATCGAGGCCGGGCCCGAATTCTTCGGCGACGCCATCACCGTGTGGGAGGCGACCTGGATCGACCGGGCGGGCGACACGCTGACCGCCCTGCGTGCCGCGGCGGCAGAGCTGGAATAATTCGCATTTGCAAGTGCTTAGGGGATGCGCAGGCCAAGGTCTGCGCATCCTTTTTCCTGCGGAAGGGCTGACGGGATGTTGCAAAGAGTCTCTGGCGCGTGGGCGCGGGTGGAGTTGGCAGTCGCCGCCGTCCTTGCCGTTGGCGTGACGCTTCTGATCTTGCTGAATGTCGTGACACGTTCCGCCGGAAACGCGATCTACTGGGTGGATGAGGCGGCGATCTACACGATGGTCTGGATGACCTTTCTGGGCGCCTCGGCGGCGATCGCGTCGCGCCAGCAAGTCGCCATCACGGTCCTGACGGACCCGTTGCCAGAGGGCGCGAAACGGGTGGCGGCGAAGCTGGTAGATGTGGCCGTTTTCGCGTTCGCCTGCGCGATGATCTATTTCTGCTGGCGCTGGTACATGCCGCTGGCCTTGGCAGAGGCGGGCTTCGAAACGATGGCCTTTCAGCGTGCCACCTTCAACTTCATCTACGCGGAACCGACCAGCACCATCGGTATCCAGAAATGGATCATCTGGCTGGTCATGCCGTTGTTTTCCCTTGGGGTATTCTTGCACGCCACAGCGCATCTGCTGAATTTCAGCCCGCCGGGCACGACCAAGGCAGAGGTGCAGGCGTGACCCCCGTTCTTTTCTTCGTCAAGCTGCTGCTGGCCGTTCCCGTCGCCATTGTGCTGTCGCTGACGGCGATCTGGTACATCTGGGAGAGCGACAACACGATCCTTTATGAAAGCTTCGCGCAGCGCATGTTCTCGGGGATAGAAAGCTACGGGTTGCTGGCCATTCCGCTGTTCATGCTGACCGGCGAATTGATGAATGAGGGCGGCATGACCCGCCGCCTGATCAACGCCGCGCGCGTCTTCGTGGGCGGGTTTCGGGGCGGGCTGGCCTATATCAACCTGCTGGCCAACATGTTCATGGCGGCGATTGTCGGATCAGCCGCCGCGCAGATCGCCGTGATGTCACGCGCCATGGTGCCCGCGATGGAGAAAGAGGGTTATGATCGAGGCTTCGCCGCCGCCACCACGGCGGCAGGCGGCCTTCTGGCGCCGGTCATCCCGCCTTCGATGCTGTTCGTGATTTTTGGCGTGTTGGCGCAGATCCCCATCGGCAACATGTTCCTGGCGGGCATTATTCCGGGCCTGATCCTGTCGGCCTGTTTCGCAGGTGTCATAGCCCTGATCGGATTGCGCCAGCAGTTCCCGAAAGGCGAGTGGATGGTCGCGCGCGAGGCCCGGCGCGCGGTGCTATATGCGCTGCCCGCGATGCTGATCCCGGCGGCGATCATCGGCGGCATCATCGGCGGCATCGCCACGCCGACGGAATCCGCTGCCGTGGCAAGCGTGGTGGCATTTCTGCTGGGGTGGCTGCTTTATCGCGAATTGAAGCCTGCAAAGCTGTTCGAAATGTTCAAGCGCACGGCGCTGAACGCGGCGCTGATCATCTTCATGATCGCCGCCGCCAACGTCTTTGGCTGGGTCATCATCTACGAGGCCTTGCCGCAGCGACTGGCTGAATTGATCACCACGATCACCCAGAACCCCTTCGTGTTCCTGTTGATCGTGAACCTTGCTCTGCTGTTCGTGGGGATGCTGATCGACGGCATCGCGGCGATCATTCTGGTGACGCCGATCCTTCTGCCCATCGCAATCGACAGCTACGGGATCAGCCCCTATCAGTTCGGCGTCGTGATCTCCCTGAATCTGGTGCTGGGGCTGCTGACGCCGCCCGTGGGCGTCGGCCTCTACATCGCAAGCGCAATGTCCGAGACGCCGACGGGCCGAATCCTGGGCGCCCTGTGGCCGTTCCTTCTGGCCGTCACGGGTGTTCTGATCCTGCTGAGCTATTTCCCGGCGCTGTCGACGGCGTTGATCGACTAGGCACGGGGGGCGGCACGTAAATGGTGTCCTGCTCACGATGCCCGAAAAGGATGGGCGGGCATCGGACAATAGATTTCCAATCGCCCGGATATCGTGGTTGAATTGCGCGCGATGCTGGACCGCACCTCTTACGCAATGGGCACCTCACCGGTGGATCGCCGCGCCGCTGATCGGCTGCGGGGGGAAGGGCGTTACGTGGGTGATGTGGGGCTGCATGATGTGCTGCACCTGGCCTTCTTGCGCAGTCCAATCCCCCATGGAACGCTGGCGCCCCTCGACGTTGCTGACGCGCTGGCGGTCCCCGGCGTTGTTGGCGTTCATGTCGCACAGGATGTAAGCGATCTGGGTGCCTTGACGATCAACCCCGTGCTACCCCTGCACCGCACGCCGGAATATCCGATCCTGTCCGGGCCCGTGGTCAACGGCCTGGGGCAACCGATTGCCGCTGTTCTGGCCGAAACGCCCCATGCGGCCCAGGACGGGGTCGAGGCGCTTTGGGTCGATATTGCGGAATCCGACGCGCCGCCGCGCAACCCTGTCGCCACCCGGCAGTGGCGCACGGGCGACCCTATGCTGGCCTTCTCGCAGGCGGCCCACGTGGTGGAAGTCAGCATTCAGCACCCACGGCTTGCGCCCTCACCGCTGGAGCCTCGGGCGATTGCGGTGGATTGGACGTCCGAGGGGGTAACGGTCTGGCTTTCCACGCAAACACCGCATCGGGCCCGGTCCGAGTTGGCGCAGATCCTAGGTGTGTCGCCAGACCTTTTGCGGGTCATCGCCCCGGATGTGGGTGGGGCGTTCGGCATGAAGGGGTCCCTCTATCCAGAGGACGTTTTCGCGGTTTGGGCGGCGGTGTACCATCGCCGCTCGGTCAGGTGGTCGGCGACGCGGGGCGAGGATTTTCTATCAGCCACCCACGGGCGCGGGTTGCAGACGCGGGGCCGGTTGGCCGTGGCGGCCGACGGCACATTTCTGGCGTTGGAGGCACGGGTGCATGCGCCCTTGGGCGCCTGGGTGCCGAATTCGGGGCTGGTGCCGGCGTGGAACGCGGCGCGCATCCTGCCGGGGGGCTATGACATTCCGACAGTGGATATCCAGACCGTTGCCACAACGGACACGCGCGCGCCCGTGGGCATCTATCGCGGGGCAGGGCGCCCCGAGGCGGCGTGCCTGATGGAGCGATTGGTCGACAAGGCCGCCTGTGCCACGGGGCTGGATCCCCTCACCCTTCGGGCGCGCAACGTGCATGTTTCCGGCGCGCTTCCGGTGCGGACCGCCACTGGAAACCTCCTCGATTCTGGGGACTATCCGCTTGTGTTGCAAGATGCCGCGGCTGCGGTCGATTACCCTGCGCTGGTTGCGGGTCGGGCGCGCAAGCGCGACGGCGGTGGGCTGTCTGGGATCGGTGTCGCCTTCTACCTGGAGCCGTCGGGCGAAGGGTTCGAGACCGCGCGCGTCACCTGGTCCGAGACCAGCGTCGAGGTGGCCAGCGGCTCGTCCAGTCAAGGCCAGGGACGCGAAACGGCCTATGCGCAGATCGCGGCGGACGTGTTGCGGGTCTCGGCCGACAACGTGGTCATCCGGCAGGGCGATACGGCGACGTGCCCGGCGGGGATCGGCGCGGTGGCCTCACGCGGGACGGCCGTTGGCGGCAGCGCGGTGTTCGTGGCCTGTGAGCGCTTGTACGCACGGCGCCTCGGCGGCGAAGCGCTGCCGATGATCGAAGACGTGCGCTATGAAAATGAGGGGCAGGCGTGGGGCTACGGCGTCACGATTGTCGCCGTCGATGTGGACCGCGAGACGGGCGCGGTGACGATCACCAAGGCCGCTTGTTTCGACGACGTGGGATGCGTGTTGAACCCGGCCTTCGTGGAGGGGCAGATCCGTGGCGGTTTCGCCCAAGGCCTCGGGGAAGCGCTGATGGAACAGGTGGCCTATGACGCGGACGGACAACTTCTGACCGGAAGCCTGATGGACTACGCCCTGCCGCGCGCCGCCGATATGCCGCCCCTCTCCATCGAGGGGTCGGAACACCCCAGCCCGCTGAACGCGCTAGGCGTGAAGGGCGTAGGCGAGGCGGGCACCATCGGTGCGCCAGCCGCAATCCTGAACGCGGTTCTGGATGCGCTGCAACCGCTTGGGGTGCAGCATCTGGACATGCCGCTGACGCCCTGCAAGGTTTGGTCGGCCATCGCCACCGCAGAGAAGGAAATCCGATGAAATACAGACGCTTGGATGCCAAGGATCACGCCCGAGAGCACTTCAAGGGCATTTGGGCCGCCTGTCTGAACCCATGGCGCGAGGACGGGTCCTTCAATGAGGAGGGCTTCCGGTCAAACATTCGCCATTGGGTGGATGACCTGTCCATCGCGGGGCTTTTCATTGCGGGCAAGCAGGGGGAGTTCTTCTCGATGACGCTGGAGGAGCGGAAGCGGAATATCGAGGTGGCGGTGGACGAATGTGGCGACACGGCGGGCACCATCTTTTCGGCCTCGGACCAGAACTTCGAGACGGTGGTGGAACTGGCGTTGCATGCCCAGAACTGCGGTGCCGATTATGTCGTGGTCCATGCGCCGGTACTGCATTTCGTCAGTCAGCAGGATGAAATGCTGTATCAATACTACAAAGCGATCTGCGAGCGGGTCGACATCGGCATCGCGATGTGGAGCCATCCGGACAGCGGCTATGTGATGTCCCCCCAGCTATGCGCGCGGATTGCGGAACTACCTAATATCGTGGCGATCAAATACTCGGTTCCGCGCCCTTTGTATGTAGAGCTGACGCAGTTGGCCGGGGACAAGATCCATGTCTCCACCGCCGATGAGGGCGCGTGGCTGGACAATATCGAGGAGTTGGGTTGGCAGCTCTATCTTTGTTCATCGCCACCCTACCAGATCCAGACCAAGGCGGATCAGCGGATGAACGAATACACCCGGCTGGCGTTCGCTGGCGATTTTGCCGAGGCGCGGCGGGTCCGTGACAGCCTTGATCCGGTGCGCGAGGCGTTTCGGCGCACGAAACCAGCGGACAAGCCGCAAGCCCACGGCAAATACTGGCAGGAGCTTTTGGGGCAAGTCGGCGGCGGTGTGCGTCCGCCGATGCTGGATCTGACCGAGGCCGAAAAGGCCGCCACACGGGCGGCATTCGCGGCCAGTGGTTTGCGGGTCTGACGCCATCGGCGGCACCGCGCGTTAGGGGATGTTCTCTTTCAGAATCAAGTGCAACCGGGGTTGGGTCGGGATGCGGGTTTGGCCGCGTGCGGCGGCGGCCAACGTCGCAAGGGTCTCATGCGCCTCGCGCTTGGCATTCTGGTCAATGACCGCGTCAAGGGTGCCGTCCAACAGCATCGCCTTGTTGGCGTCGGTCGCATCATGGGCGACGAACACGATGCGGGCGGCATGGCCGCTGTCTTGCAGTGCCCGGGCGATGCCGGTGGTCCCGCCCCCGGCGTTGTAAATCGCGCAGATCTCGGGGTGGCGCGCCAGGTTCTCGGCGGCCTGCGCGAAGGCACGGTCAGGATCGTCACCGCTTTCGCGCACCTCCAGCAGCTCCAACTTCGGCGCCTCTTCGGCCAAGTACTGCCGCAGGCCGACGTCCCGTTCCTGATGTCCACGATAGGTCAAAGACCCCGCGAAATGGGCGACTTTCCCGGTAGGGTTGCGGCCAAGGAACCGTGTGATGACCTCGGCCGCCAACCGACCCGCGCGCAGGTTGTCGATGCCGACATAGGCGCGGCGCAGCGTGTCGGGCAGATCCGAGAGCAGCGTGACGACGGGGATGTTGCGCGCTGACAGGCGCATGAGCGCGTCGTGGACGCGCGGATGGCTGATCGCCACCAGCGCCACCCCATCGACGTCTCCGACATCGGTCAGGGCCTCGGCCATGGCGCTTGCTTCCAGGCCGGCGATGGGGGGTAGAGTCAGATGGACACCCGGCATGGCCTCGGCCTCGGCGATCATGTGGTCGCGAAGCTCTGCAATGAAATCGTTCGTCCCCTCGGGCAGGAAGGCAACCAGTCTGGCGGGAGTGAGCGCGGGCTCTGCCGCAGGAAGGTAGCCGATGGCGCGCGCAGCGTTTTGCACCAGCTGCCGCGTTCGGGCCGAGACGCCGGGCCGATCATTCAGAACCCGGTCCACCGTTGCCGTGGAAACGCGCGCCTCTTCCGCCAGATCTGCAAGGGTTGGTCTCATAGGAATGATGTAAAATGATGTGATGCGTTGCGCAACACAAAGTTGAAGATCGCGCTATTGTGCGTTCATAAAACGACATCTGTCTTGTAACAGAGCGACTTCACCAGCCTGGCGACCGCGATCAATGATGATTTGATTTCGTCAAATTACCTCATATACTGGCCCCCTCAGGGGAGGACATGCCGACATGACGGCCGAAACAACGACCGCGCCCGCACGCGATTATGGGCTGACCGGAGCCGAGGGTGCCCGAGCGATCGAGTTGGGGCTGGCGTCTGCGCAATGGTATCACACGGAGGTGCCGCGCAAGGTCATGAAGGGCCTGATGCGCCGCAACGACGCCGTGGCGACCCGCGATACACTGATCTGGCTGGGTTTGATGGCGCTGACCGGTCTATGTGGCGTTCTGACTTGGGGCACTTGGTGGTGCGTGCCGTTCTTTGCGGTCTACGGTGTGCTCTATGGCTCGGCCTGCGACTCGCGCTGGCATGAGTGTGGGCACGGCACGGCATTCAAGACCCAGTGGAAGAACGATTGGGTCTACACCCTCGCCAGTTTCATGGTGATGCGAAACCCCATCGCGTGGCGGTGGAGCCACGCGCGTCACCACACCGACACCATCATCGTCGGCCGCGATCCCGAGATCGCGTTCATGCGCCCGCCCGACATCGCCCGCAAGGCGCTTGCGTTCATCGGCCTGCCCGACGTGTTCCAGCATTTCGCGATCCTGGTACGGCAAGCCCGGGGACGGCTGACGCCGGACGAGGCGAATTACATCCCGTCCAGTGAGGTCCCGCAGGTCACCCACTGGGCGCGCATCTTCGTGGCGATCCATCTGGCGGCGGTGCTTTGGGCGCTGCTCAGCTGGTCCCTTCTGCCGCTGATGCTGATCGGCGGCCCCCGCATCTACGGGACGTGGCACATGGTGCTGGTGGGCCTGTTGCAACACGGCGGTCTGGCTGAGGATGTGCTGGATCACCGTCTGAACTCGCGCACCGTCCACATGAACCCGATCAGCCGCTGGCTTTACTGGAACATGAACTATCACGTCGAACATCACATGTTCCCGATGGTCCCTTACCACGCGCTGCCCGCGCTGCATGAGTTGATCAAGGATGATCTGCCGCCTGCGAACCCCTCGATCCCCCATGCCTATGCCGAGATGTTGGAGGCCCTGCGTCGACAACGGACAGAGCCCGGCTACTTCGTGCGGCGCGCGCTACCGCCTACGGCGCGCCCGTACCGAGAGGAATTCCACGGAACCGATGCCCTACCGGAGGTAAGTTGAATGAGCGATTGGATCGATGTCTGTGCGCTGGATGATGTGGAAGAGGAAGACGTGATCCGCTTCGATCACGGCGGGCGGACCTTTGCCGTTTACCGTGACGAGGACGGCGCGCCGTTCTGTACCGATGGGCTGTGCACCCACGAACAGGTGCATCTGGCCGATGGGTTGGTGCTGGAAGATGAGATCGAGTGTCCCAAGCACAACGGGCGCTTCAACTACAAGACTGGCGCGGCCCTGCGCACGCCGGCTTGCGTGGCCTTGGCGACGTATCCAGCACGGGTAGAGGACGGCCGGATCCAGGTTCAACTGTGACGGATCTGCGCGACAAGGTGGTGCTTGTGACGGGCGTTGCGCGCGGTATCGGGGCGGCAATATCGGAGGCTTGCGAAGGGGCAGGGGCCAAGGTGATCGGCGTGGATCGAGACGAGGTGCCCGGCGGCATCACGGCTGATCTGGCGACGCCCAAGGCCCCGGCGGAGGTTTTCGCCAAGGCCGTGGCGCGCTTTGGCCGGGTGGATGGGTTGGTGAATGCGGCGGGTGTTACGACGCGCGCGTCGTTTGTCGATGCGGACCTCGCGCGGTTTGATGCGGTCATGGCGGTGAACCTGCGCGCGCCGTTTTTCTTGATGGCCGAGATGATCACCCATTTGCGCACGCGGGCCGCGCCGGGGGCGATCGTGAATATTCAATCGATGAACGCCCATTGTGGCGCGGCGGATCTGGCGATTTACGCCGCCAGCAAGGGCGCGTTGCAGGTGCTGACGAAGAACGCGGCGCAGGCCCATATGGCGGAGCGCATACGGGTTAACGGCATTAATCTCGGCTGGGTTGCAACTCAAACGGAGCGTGCCTTGCACGCGCCAAAGGGCGCGGAATGGCTGGACGAACAGGCTGCGCAGCAGCCGCTTGGGCAGCTTGTGACGGCGCAGGAATGCGCGGCGCAAGCGATCTGGATGCTGTCGGATGCCTCGATCCCGATGACGGGCGTCAGCGTCGATCTTGAACAATGGGTGCCTGGCGCACCGCCCTAGGGCGGTGGCGCGGTGGAGGCGCGCACCACAAGGTCTACCGGCAAGAGAACCTCCGCTTGGGGCGCGTCTTGTGGTGCTTCGATCCGCTCCAGCAGCCGCGCGGCGGCGGTTCGGCCCAAACGCACGCGATCCTGCCGGATCGTCGTAAGGGCGGGCACATAAAACTCCGACATATCAATATCATCGAAGCCTACGACGGAGATATCAGCGGGCACCCTCACGCCCCCCGCCTGCAACCCGGCGATCAGCCCGAAGGCAACAGTATCGGCGGCGCAAAAGACAGCCGTCGGGCGATCCTTCATGGCAAGGATTTTGGTGGCGGCCTCATGGCCCGATTGCAGAGAAAAGTCCCCCCGGATGATCCAATCCTCGCGCGCCGGAAGTCCCAGCCGCGCGCGTTCCTCCATCATTCCGCGCCGTCGGACGGCTGTAAGTACATTACCCTCCGGCCCCGTGATATGGGCGATCTTGCGGTGGCCCAGATCCGCCAGATGCCGGATCGCCAATCGTGCGCCCTCGGCGTTGTCCGATTGGATCGAGGGGAAGGCATAGCCGTCCACCCATTCGCACGCGAAGACGATGCGCCCGTCCACATCCGCCGCCCGACACGCATCCAGCACGGCAGGGCTCAAGCCGCCGTCAAGCGATACGACGCCGTCGATCCGGCCGCTGGTGAAATTGCCGGCAAGCTCGGCCTCATGGAGCGGTCGGCTTTCGGTGTCCGAGATCAGCACGGCATAATCGCTGCCCGCGAAACCATCGGAAATACCTTGCAAGATCTGGGAATAGAAGGGTTTTCCAAGGTTCGGCACAAGGATCAGGACCGCGCCCGCGCGCTGCATCCTGAGATTCCGCGCGGCCAGATTGACGCGGTAACCGGTCGTCCGCACGGCCTCCAGCACCGCCTCGCGGGTGCTGTCCGACAAAAGGCCCGGGTTCGACAATGCCCGACTGACCGTGGCGGTCGAGACTTTGGCCACTGTCGCCACGTCCTGAATGGTTGCGCTTTTCTGAGCCATCGGGCCTTCGCAAAGAGGGAAATACATCTTGACTCGAATCTCTGTGTGGTTCGAGTATGTAATCGATTTCATTGCGGACAAAGCGGAAAATTCGCGTGGCAGGAATCAGGGAGAGGGGGGAGGCTTTGATCAGCCATTCCAACACATGAGTGACGGCGCGTTTGACGGTGCCTTGGTGCTGGTCGTAGGTGCCAGCCGCGGCGGAATAGGCACGGCCATTGCGCAGGCCTTCCGCGATGCGGGGGCGGAGGTGCAGATCACGGGCGTTGAAGCGGCGCCGGACCCTGATGAGGGGTTCGGATACACGCAGTTGGATGTCACCGACACCGACGCCGTTCGCGCCTTTGCAGCGCGCGTGCAACAACTTGATATCCTTGTGAATTGCGCTGCCATTACCAAGCGTGGCGAAGAGATGGATCCGGGCTTCTTTGCCCATGTCCTTGACGTCAATCTGGTCGGATCTCTGCGCTGCGCCGAAGCGTTGCACGGCGCGCTGAAGGGCGGCTGCGTCATCAACGTGGCGTCGATGTATGCCCGTTTCGGCTCTCCTCGGAACCCGGCCTACGGCGCGTCCAAGGCGGGGGTAGAGCAACTGACCAAATCCCTCGCCATCGCCTGGGCGGACGACAATATCCGCGTCAATGCCATAGCGCCCGGCTTCATCGTGACCGAACAATCGGCCCGCGCCCGCGAGGACGCGGCGTTCACCGCCGCGATCGAGGAGCGCACCCCTATGGGACGTTGGGGCAAGCCCGAGGATATCGCCGGGGTGGCCCTGTTCCTGGCCAGCGATGCGGCCTGCTTCATGACCGGGGCCACAATCCCGGTGGACGGAGGTTATTCCGTTGTTTGAGAGGAGCTTATGACAGATTTCGCGAAGATCGGCGCGGCGGTGATCGGGACAGGTTTCATCGGCACGGTCCACACGCAGGCCTTGCTTCGCCTGGGCGTCCAGGTGCGCGGCGTGCTGGGATCTTCGGCCGCCCGAGGCGCCCAACGCGCGGCCGAGATGGGGGTGCCCAAGGCCTATGGCGATCTGGCTGAACTGCTGGCCGATGATACGGTCGATGTTGTCCATGTGACCTCCCCCAACCACGCCCATTACGCACAGGTTCTGGCGATCCTGCGTGCTGGCAAGCACGTGATTTGCGAAAAACCCCTCGCCATGACATCCGAGGAAAGCGCCGACATGGTCGCGGTCGCCCGTGCCTCGGGCAAGGTCGCGGCGGTTTGTTACAACATCCGTTTCTATCCGTTGAACCAGCAGGCCCACGGGATGGTCGCCGCCGGAGACCTTGGGGATATCCGTTTTATCTCAGGGCATTACCATCAGGACTGGCTTGCAAAGCCGACCGATTGGAACTGGCGTTTGGTGGCGGAAGAGGGCGGTGCCTTGCGATCTGTCGGGGATATCGGCACCCATTGGGTGGACCTGACCAGCTTTGTCACGGGCCTGAAAGCCGAAGCGGTGATGGCGGAGTTGGCGACCTTCATCCCCGAACGCGCGCGGCCCACCGGCCCGGTCGAAACCTTCAGTGCGGCGGCAGGCGCGACGCAAGCCGTGCCGATTGCCACCGACGATGCGGCGATGATCGTGATCCGATATGCCAACGGCGCGCGGGGGGTGATGTCCACCTCGCAGATCAACATGGGACGGAAGAATTCGTTGCAATGGGACGTCGCGGGATCTGCCGCCAGCGCCGCTTGGGACAGCGAGACGCCGGATCATCTGTTCATCGGCCACCGGGATCGCGCCAATGAGACATTGATGCGCGACTTCACCTTGATGAATGCCGCGGGCACCGCGGCTGCGACCTTGCCGCCGGGCCATGTCGAAGGTTTTGCCGACAGCTTCTTCAATTTTTTCAAGGCAGTGTACGCGGACGTTGAAGTTGGATCCCGGCAGGATGGCAGTACCTGGGCGACGTTTGAAGATGGCCACTACGAGATGCGGTTTTGCGATGCGGTGGTAATGTCCGCGCGAGAAGAGCGTTGGGTGCGTTTGGACGAGGTTGGGGGATAGCAATGGAATTGGGGATATTAACCGCTCCGTTCGAGGACATGGACTTGATGGACGTCGCTTCCTGGGCGGGGAAAAGCGGGTTTTCCGCCATGGAGGTCGCCTGCTGGCCCGCCTCGGGCGGAGAGAAACGACGTTATGCCGGTACGTCGCATATTGATGTGGATGGACTATCCACAGGCCAAGCCACTGATATCAAATCCGGGTTGGCGGATCGGGGGATAAGTATCTCGGGCCTTGGCTATTATCCCAACCCGCTTCATGCGGATTCAGGTCACCGCGAAGAGGTCACTGGCCACTTGATGAAGGTGATCACGGCGGCAAGCACCATGGAGGTGCCAGTCGTTAATACTTTCGTCGGCGGTGACCGCAGCCTGAATGTCGATGAAAACTGGACGCGCGCGATCGAGATTTTCAATCCGATCGTCGCCCATGCCCAGGCCTCGGGCGTGCGGCTGTGCTTTGAGAACTGCCCGATGATCTTCAGCTATGACGAATGGCCGGGCGGGCACAACATCGCCTACAGCCCCAGGATCTGGCGGCGTATTTTCGAGCAATGGGGCGACGCGGTCGGTATGAACTTCGATCCGTCCCATCTGATCTGGCAGTTCATCGACCAGACCCGTTTCATCAAGGAATTTGGGGGACAGATGGCCCATGTGCACGCAAAAGACGTCATGGTCGACCGCGATGGGCTCTATGAAAACGGGACAATGTCGACCGGCATGGGGTGGCAGATCCCGCGGCTGTGCGGCCTTGGCGACGTCGACTGGGGCGATTTCTTCTCGGGCCTTTACCGTGCTGGCTACGACGGACCCGTCATCATCGAACACGAGGATCGAGACTTCGAGGGCACGGAGGAACGCGTAAAACGCGGCTTCCTTCTGGCCCGGGACTTGCTGGCACCGTACATCAAGTAAGCGGTGCAAGTAACTGCGAAATATGAATTAAACAGGGAGAAGAGAGACATGAAGAGACTTCTTGCAACCACCGCCGTCGTGGCGATGACAATCCCCGCGATGTCGGGAATGGCCTTGGCTGAAGGGCCCTACACCATCGGTGTGTCCAACACCGTGCAGGGCAACGGCTGGCGCGAACAGATGATTTGCGCCATGCGCGCGCAGGCGGCGGCGGAAGCCGACGTCGAGGGCTTGATCGTGGCGCACCGCAACACGGACGCGGCAGGCCAGTTGGAGGACCTCAACAACCTGATCGAGGCGGGCGTCGACGCGATCGTCCTGAACCCCGCCAACCCCGACGCCCTGAACTCGGCGCTGGATGCCGCGATTGCGGCTGGCATCGTCGTGGTGGCCGTTGACGCAGGCGTCACCGCCGAGGGCGCTTACATCCTGTCCAACAACCAGGAAGAATATGCCTACCTCGGCGCGCGCTGGCTGTTCGAGCAGATCGGCGGCGAGGGCGAGGTCGTCTACATGCGCGGTATCGCGGGTGTCTCGGCTGACACGGACCGCGACAACGGCTTCCAGCGCGCCTTGGCCGAATTCCCCGGCGTCAGCGTCGTGCACGAGGTGTTCACCGGCTGGCAGCAGGACCAGGGCAAGCAGCAGATGTTTGATTTCCTGGCCACCGGCATCCCCTTCGACGGTGTCTGGACAAGCGGCATCGACAACGTGATCGTGGACGCCTTCCTGGAATCCGGCGCGCCCTTGGTGCCAATCGTGGGCGCGGATAATGCCGGTTTCGTGCAATACTTGGCAGAAGTCGAAGGCCTGTCCGGGGCGGCCGTAACCAACCCGGGTTCCGTGGGCGGCGCGGGCATCGCGCTGGCGGTCGATATCCTGAACGGCAATGCGCCGGCAGAGACGACCGTCCTGGTCGACCCCGTGTTGTGGGAGAATGCCACCGCCGAGGGGCAAGAGACCATCGCAGGCGCCTTGAACCCCGATCTCGACCCGGAGTGGCCGGTGTCGGTATCGATCCCCGGGTGGACCGACTACTCCATGGCCGAAATCATTGCCTGCGAGGGGTGATCTGACTTTGTGACGTTCCGTGACGATGTCGCTGACACGTCCTGATCTTCTGTCCGCCACGTGTCATAATGTGGCGGGCAGACCAGAAACTTATAAAAATCAGAGGCTTCATGGGCAGCTCAGATGAGACGGCACTGTTGGATGCCACGGGCGTCGCCAAGAGCTTTGGCGCCGTTCGTGCGCTGACCGACGCTAGCCTGCGTGTGGCCCCCGGCGAAGTCGTGGCTCTGATGGGGGCCAATGGCGCAGGCAAATCGACCTTTGTGAAGATCCTGACGGGCGCATTACGGCCCGATGCGGGACGTGTGCTGATCCGGGGGCACGACGCGCGCGTCGGCTCCCCCGCGCAGGCGCGGCGCTCGGGGCTGGTGCCGGTCTATCAAGAACCGTCGCTGATCCCGGACCTCGACGTTGCGGACAACTTGCGCCTTGGCGATACGCCCGGCGACGCCGTTCTGCATTGGGTGAACGAGTTGGGGATCAAGGGCTTACGCCTTGACGACATGATCTCTGACCTGCCGCTGGCGACGCTGCGCATCCTTGATTTGGCCCGCGCGCTGGCCAGTGACCCGGATGTCCTTCTGTTGGACGAAATGACCGCCGCCTTGCCTACGGACCTTGTGGAAAACGTCCTGCGTGTGGTGCGGGCGCGGGCGGATGAGGGGTGCGGCGTCATCTACATCTCACACCGCTTCACCGAAATTGCCGAGCTTTGCGACAGCGCCACGGTGCTGCGCGACGGCCGGACCGTCGGCGATCTGAAGATCGAGCCGGGCGTGGAAGATCGCTGTGTCGAGATGATGCTTGGCGCGAAGTTGAGCCTCGACAAACGCGATACCGGGGCGGCGCGTCAGAACAAGGGCGTGCCGCGCCTGCGTGCGGCGGGGATCGCGGTGGCGCCGGTGGTCAAAGACGTGTCATTCGAGCTTTTTCCCGGCGAAGTTCTGGGCGTCGTTGCGCTTGAAGGGCAGGGGCAGGATGAGGTGTTTGACGTCCTCTCGGGCCACCGCAAACCCACGAGCGGGACGCTAGAGGTGGATGGTGCGCCGATGCACTTCTCGCACCCTGCCGATGCCATCGCGGCAGGATTGAGCTATGTGCCTGGTGACCGGGCCGAGGCGCTTCTGCGGGAGCGTTCGGTGCGTGAAAACATCGCCTTGCCGTTTTCTGCACGGTTGCGGGACTGGGGCCCGTTGAGGTCCAAACATGAACGTCAACGCGTTGATCATGCGATAGAAAAGCTACAGATCGACACACGCGCCCAAGGTGAGGTGCAGCGCCTTTCGGGCGGCAATCAGCAGAAGGTGACCATCGGGCGATGGCTGGCGCATGGGGTGCAGACGCTGCTGTTGTTCGACCCCACACGCGGTATTGACGTGCGCACGAAGCGGCAGATTTATCCCTTGGTTCGAGAGTTGGCCGAGCAGGGCGCCGCGGTGTTGTTCTACACCTCCGAACTTGAGGAAATCCCGTTGGCCTGTGACCGCGCCATCGTCATTTTCAACGGTCGGGTGGTCGACATGATCGACGCCTCCGAGGCCACGGAAGAGGCGCTGATGCGCGCGGCTTATGGGCTGTCCGAGATGGACGCCGCCTCATGAGCCGGCTGTTGCGCAAAAACGCGTGGATGCTGGGCCTGCTCGCACTGTTGTGCGTCCTTCTGGTGATCACGAAGCTGATCCAACCCACCTTCGGGGCGAACGGCCTTGAAAGCCTCGCGCGGGCGGCCTTGCCCTTCGCCTTTGCGACCGCCGCCATGGCGATCGTCGTGATCGTGGGCGGGATCGACCTTTCCATCGCCTCGATGATGGCAGTTTGCGGTGTGACGGCGGCGGTCCTGATGCAAAGCATGGGGCCAGTGCCGGCGGTACTGATCACGCTGATCGTAGGGCTTGCCATGGGGGCGCTGAACGGGGCGTTAATCGTTTTGACACGCGTGCCCGACATCGTCGTGACGCTTGCGATGCTGTTCGTGTGGGAAGGGGTGGCGTTGTTGATCCTGACCTCGCCGGGCGGCACCGTGGCCACATCCTTGCGCACGTTGATCTCGGGCGCGATGATCCCGGGCGTGCCTAACGCCCTGATTTTCATGGGCGTTGCGGTAGCGTTGGTTTGGGTGCCGATCCGCCGTGCCAAGCTGGGGCTGTCCATCTATGCGGTCGGCTCTGATGAGTTGGCGGCGTTCAGATCCGGCGTCAACGTGGCGCGAACCAAGATCATCGCCTATGGTTTGGCGGGCGTCCTGTCGGCCATGGGCGGTCTTTCGTTAATCATGTTAACCGGGATCGGAGAGCCGGTGCCTGGTCCCTACCTGCTGGCCTCGGTCGCTGCCGTGGTGTTGGGCGGGGTGGTCCTGGGCGGCGGGCGTGGGGGCTTGCTTGGCCCGATCATCGCCGTGTTCATTCTGCGTATTATCCGCACGATCCTGACTTTAGCCGCCGTTGACCCCAACGTCACGACCATCGTCGAGGGCGTCATCATGGTAGCCGTCGTGATGCTTGGTGCCGTCTTGACCTACAGGGGGGCGCAGAGATGAGCGACCAACCGCGCATTCACGCCGACGCAGGCGTCGAGACGGACCTCAAGCGGTTTGGCCGCTTTCTTGCCGACAATCCGGTCATCCCGCTGATCGCCTTCCTGTTCCTGCTGATCGCCGTGCTGGAGATCATGCGCCCCGGCATCGTGACGCCCTTCCGTGCGGGGCGTGACGGGATCATCTCGACCTTCTGGGTCGGGAACCTGATCAAGTTTGCTATCCCCCTCGCGATGCTTGCCGCATGCCAAGTCTTGACGATGTTGACCGCGGGCATCGATATGAGCGCGGGCATCCTGGCCACCGTGTCGGCCTTTGTTTGCGCCACTCTGTCGCCGCTGATCGGCCCTACGCCCGCCGTCCTTGTCGCGCTGTCCACGGGCGTTGTTGCGGGCTTGGTGAATGGCTTCGGGGTCGGTGTCGTGCGGGTGCATCCACTGATCATGACGCTTGGCACCGGGTTGATCGCGACCGGTTGCTTGCAGGTCTATCAGCGCTTCGTGATCTCGACCGGCACCCTGATCCCCGAGACGTTGGAGTGGCTTGGCACCGGGCGCACGCTGGGTATGCCCAACGGGCTTTTCGTCTTCATCCCCTTCGCCGCTGCGGTGCTTTACCTCATGCGCTACACCGGGTTCGGGCGGCTCCTGTTCGCTCTTGGCTCTAATGAGGCGACCACCAAGCTCAGCGGTGTGCGTTCGTGGCAGGTTTTCCTTGCGCTCTATGCGCTGTCGGGGCTGATCGCGGCGCTGGCGGGTCTGCTTTATCTCGGCATGATCCGCACGCCGTCGCTGTCGCTGGCGAACCCGCTCCTGCTGCCCTCGGTTGCTGCTGCGGTCATCGGAGGCACGTCCATCTTCGGCGGAAGGGGAAGTTTTGCCGGCGCCATCGTCGGCGCCTTGATCCTGCGCGTCATCGACACCATGCTGACCCTGCTGCAAATGCCCGAGGGCGCAAGGATCGCCCTTTTCGGGCTGATCATCCTTCTCGTCACCGCACTTTACGTGCGCATCACAGGAACGCGTTAATCATGGTATACAAGGTTGTCGGCATCAGTTTCGACCACATGCATATGGGCGATCTGCTGCGCATGGTGGACGCGCATCCGAACGCGGAAATCACGGCGCTCTACGATCCGGATGCGGCGAAAATGGCCTCGGCGGCGGAGACCTTTGGCGTCCCCGCCCCCGCGCTTTTCACCGACTTCGATGCCTGCATGGCCGCTGGACCCTATGATCTTGCGATCCTGTGTTGCGCGACGGCGGATCATGCCGAGATGACGGAACGTCTCGCCCCGCACGGTGTCCATATCCACGTCGAAAAACCCTTCGCCGATAGCGCGGACAACGCGCGTCGGATGATCAAGGCGATGGCGGGGACGGACAAGATCATGTCGATCAACTGGCCGCTGGCTTGGGTGGAATCACACCTTACCGCCAAGCGCCTGATCGACGAGGGCATGATTGGAGAGTTGCGCGAAGTGCATTTCTATGACGGCAATCGCGGCCCCCTTTATCACCTTGCCGACAAGGTAGAGGTCAGCGCCGAGGAGGTCGAGGCGCAGAAGCCCGACAGTTGGTGGTACAAGGCCGCATCCGGCGGAGGCAGCTTGCTGGATTACATGGGCTACGGCGCAACGCTTGGCACTTGGTACATGGGGGGGGAGGCGCCGCTGGAGGTCACGTGTACCGTGGACGACACGCCGGGGATCGAGGTCGATCAGCACGCCATCGCGGTTATCCGTTATGCCAAAGGCCTGTCAAAGATGGAGACGCGGTGGGGCACCTTTACGGACCCTTGGACGGTGAACCCGCAGCCTACGTGCGGCTTTGTCTTCGTCGGCAGCGAAGGCACCATCAGCAGCCCGGATTACGCGCCCGCCGTGACGGTTCAAACCCGCGTTCGACCGGAAAAACATGACATCCCGGTTGATCCCTTGCCCGAGGGTCGCAGTGATGCCATCGCCTATATCATCAATCTCATCGACAAAGGGGCCAAGCCTGACGGGCCCTTTGATCCGACGCTCTGCCTGACGGCGCAGCGCATTGTCGACACCGCCGCGGCCTCTGCCGCGCAGAAACGCACGTTGGAGTTGTTGCCATGAGCGATACCAAGGACGCAGCGGACAGCGATACTTATGCTCTCAAGGCCGCCGATCTGCCTGAAATCGCGGCGCCCGATGTGGCCTATCGCCCGCCGATGCCCAAGACATACCAGCCTCGGATCGGGATGATCGGGACCGGTGGGATATCGGGCTCTCACCTCGACGCCTACCGCGATGCGGGGTGGGAGGTGGCCGCACTGTGGAACCGCACCCGCGACAAGGCGGAGGCAAAGGCCGTTGAATACTGCCCCGCCGCGCGTATCGAGGATGAGTGGCAGGCGATCCTTGCCAATCCCGATATCGATGTCGTCGACATCACGTTGCACCCGGAGCATCGGACAGAAATCATCAAGGCCGCGCTGAAGGCCGGCAAACATGTGCTGAGCCAGAAGCCCTTCGTGACCGATCTGGATACCGGGATCGATCTGGTGAAACTGGCGCAGGACCAGGACGTGAAGCTGGCCGTTAACCAAAATGGCCGCTGGGCACCGCACTTTGCCTTCATGCGCGAAGCGGCACGCGCCGGACATATCGGACACGTTCTGTCCGTTCATCTGGCGATCCATTGGACCCACGGCTGGACGGCTGGAACGCCCTTTGATGAGATCGAGGATCTGATCCTATATGATTTCGGGGTCCATTGGTTCGATTTCGTCAACTCACTGGTGGGGGACCGGGCCGAAGCGGTGTTTGCCAGCGCGGCCCGCGCACAGGGGCAGGCCAACAAGGTGCCGCTTCTGGCGCAAGCGATGGTGCGGGTGGATGGGGGGCAGGCCTCGCTTGTATTCGATGGTGGCATCCCCCACGGTCCCCGCGACACGACGTTTGTGGGCGGCACGGCGGGTTCGATGGTGTCGGACGGGCCGGACCTGAGCCAGCAAACCGTTACCCTGACCACGCCCGAAGGCGTCGCGCACCCCAAGCTGGCGGGGCAATGGTTCAACGATGGCTTCAAGGGCACGATGGGTGAGCTGCTTTGCGCCATCGAAGAGGACCGCGAGCCCTCCAATGGCGCGGCGGAGAACCTGCGCAGCCTGGCGATGGCCTTCGCGGCGGTACGCTCGCGGATGACGGGACGCGAAGTCGAAATCGGCGGGGCGCGGCGATTGGAAAGCTAGGGCAGGGCGTTAGGCTTTCGGTGAGGGTTTTGGGCTACATGGGGCTGGTGTAGGTACCCCAACGGCGGCTTTGGAAGGGAAGAACGCATGCGCGTAGTGATCATCGGGTTGGGCGGCATGGGGCAAAGCCATGCACTGGCCCACCACGCGGCACCGGGGGTAGAGATCATTGGCCTCGTCAATCGATCTCCACGTGATCTGCCGGAAGAACTGCACGCTTATCCGATGATCCCGACGGTGTCGGAGGCATTGGCCTTGAAGCCCGATCTTGTAGTGATTGCCACCTATTCCGATAGCCACGCGGAACTGGCTGTGCGCGCGATGCGCGCGGGCGCTCACGTTTTCGTGGAAAAGCCCCTCGCGACCAATGTCGCGGATGCCAAGCACGTCGTAGCCGTGGCGCAAGAAACAGGCAGGAAACTGGTCGTTGGCTACATTCTGCGTCACCACCCCAGTTGGATGCGCTTGATTGAAGAGGCCCGCGTCTTGGGCGGCCCCTATGTCTTTCGCATGAACCTGAACCAGCAATCGACAGGCGCGGCCTGGGACACCCACAAGGCCCTGATGGAGACGACCTCGCCGATCGTCGATTGTGGCGTACATTACGTCGATGTCTGGTGCCAGATTACCGACGCCAAGCCCGTGGCCGTGCATGGCATGGGCCTGCGCCTGAGCGATGAGATATCGCCCGACATGTACAACTACGGGCAGTTTCAAGTGTTTTTCGACGATGGGTCCGTCGGTTGGTACGAGGCAGGCTGGGGCCCGATGATGTCGGAAACAGCGTTCTTCGTGAAAGATGTGATCAGCCCAAACGGCGCCGTGTCGATCACCGAGGGCGACAAGGCAGACAGCGCGGATATTGATGGGCACACAAAGGTGGGCGGCGTTCTGGTGCATCGCCCCGGCGATGACCGGATGATCGAGTTTGCCGATGAACCCGGCCACCAGGCGCTGTGCGATGCAGAGCAAGCTTTCCTGCGGCGCGCCATTGTCGAGGATCTCGACCTTGAGCGCCATATGGAGGACGCCGTGCGATCGCTCGCGATTTGCCTCGCCGCCGATGAAAGCATTCGGACGGGCCAACGCGTTACGCTTTAGCGGCCGTTACCTCCACCTCGACAAAGAACTCGGGCCGTGTGAAGCCCGACACGATCACAAGGGTAGAGGCCGGAAGCCGTGTCACCCCCTGCAACCACGCGTCCCGCGCGGCCATGTAGCCCGCCATGTGGGCGCGGTCCGTCACGAAGGCGTTGACGCGGATCACATCTTCTGGGCCCATTCCAGCCTCGGCCAGAATCGCGGCGCAGTTGGCGAAACACAGCGTCCCTTGCGCCTTTGCGCCTTCGGGCACGGTGCCGTCTGCGGCCAGGGGCAACTGCCCCGACGTCGCCACCCAGCGGTGTCCCGCGGGCACCTCGACCCCATGGGCGTAGCGCGCAAACGGCGCGGCGATGGTGGGGGGGGCAAGCATGCGCATCTGAGGTCCTCCAGTTGGCTCATCCCAGCTAAACGCGCTGGAACGGGCGCAGGCAATTCCCGCTTGGAATACCGCCGGGTCATGCTATCGTTTTCATCATAGCGCGTAATCAGTGCACAAGAAATGTGCAGATACCCCGGAATAGGGGCTCTGACAGGCCCATGTCTTGCTGCTGCTCCGTCTCGATTGTCCAACTGAGCCGGAGCCGTAACAGGGGGAATCCATGACCAACCGCACCACCAAGACCGCCAGCCTTTTTGCTGCCAGCGTCCTTGCCACAACGCCCGCTTTGGCGGACGGGCATCTGACGCCCGTGTCCTTTGGCACAAACTGGGTCGCTCAGGCCGAACACGGCGGGTTCTACCAATCCGTGGCCGATGGCACCTACGCCGAATGCGGCCTCGATGTGACGATCGTGCCCGGCGGCCCACAGGTGAACAATACCGCGCTGATGTTGGCGGGCCGGATCGATTTCTACATGGGCGGCACTTTGGATGTGCTCTTCGGCGTGGCCGAGGATCTGCCGCTGGTCAACGTCATGGCCTCGTTCCAGAAGGACCCACAGGTGTTGATCACCCACCCGGGCCGCGTGTCGTCTTTCGCCGAAATGACGGAGCTGACGATGATCGTTCAGGACGGCGCGCCCTATTATGAATGGATGCGCTCGGCCTACGGCTTCACCGATGACCAGCGCCAGACCTACACCTTCAACTCCGCGCCCTTCCTCGTGAACGAGGACGCCGCGCAGCAAGGCTACCTCTCGTCCGAGCCCTTCGCGGTAGAGCGCGAGACAGGATGGGCACCCGACGTCTACCTGATCGCCGATGCCGGTTTCGGCGCCTATTCCACCACGATCCAGACCGTTGCCGCGACTGTCGAGGAACGCCCAGAGGTCGTGGAATGCTTTGTCAACGGCTCCATCCTTGGGTGGTACAACTACATGTACGGCGATCGAACGGCGGCAAACGCGCTGATTATGGAGGCCAATCCCGACATGACGCAGGAGGCGATCGACTACGCCGTCGCCGCAATGCTTGAGAACGGCATCGTCGACAGCGGCGACACCCTGGAATTGGGCATCGGCGCCATGACGGACGAGCGGATGGCCGATTTCTACGCGTCCATGGTCGACTCGGGCGTCGTGCCCGCTGGGCTCGACATTTCGGGCGCTTACACGACCGAGTTCGTAAATCAGGGTCTTGGCCTCGAACTGCGCCCCTGAGCGGCGCGCAATGACCCCGCGCGGCATTCATCGCGCGGGGATTTTCCTATTGAGATCAAGTCTATATCCGTGACAGCGCCAGCGCCCTCCCCCACATTCGACCGGCCCACGATCCTGCGCATGCAGGAGGTCGACAAAACCTTTACCGGCAATGTCGTGGCGCTGCGGCGCATGTCGATGGAGGTTCGGCAAGGCGATTTCATCTCGCTTCTGGGGCCGTCGGGCTGTGGCAAATCCACTGCCCTTCGTCTGATTTCAGGCCTTATGCGGCCGACGCTGGGGCGCATCACATGGGAAGGCGACGCCAGCGTCGATGATCTTGGCGTCGTATTCCAGGAACCCACCTTGATGCCCTGGGCCACGGTCGAAAAAAACGTCTGGCTGCCGTTTCGGCTGCGCGGCAAATCGCTGGCCTCGTGCCGTGAGCAGATCCGCGAAGCGCTGGCGCTTGTAGACCTTACCGGTTTTGAGGATCGCTATCCAAGAGAGCTGTCGGGCGGCATGAAGATGCGCGTCTCTATCGCCCGCGCGCTGGTGACCAACCCGCGCCTGATTCTGATGGACGAGCCTTTCGCCGCCCTCGATGAAATCACCCGCCAAAAGCTAAACGACGATCTATTGGCCTTGAAGGCCAAGACCAATGCGACAGTGATTTTCGTGACCCATTCGGTGTTTGAGAGTGTCTTCCTCTCTGACCGCATCCTCGTGATGGCCGCCCGTCCGGGCCGCGTGATCGCTGAAATCGCGGTTCCCGAGGCCTACCCCCGAGGACTCGACTGGCGCACCTCTCCGGAATACGCGCGCCTTGCACGCGAAACTTCCGATACGTTGCAAACCACCATGGTGGAGGACGCGCACTGATGGCTGTCACCGAACAGAACCCCGCACAGGATCGGGGCCCGCTTTTCGATGCCGAAGAAGAGCGGATCGCGCGCCGCAAGAAGACCGAGGCCATTGCGCGCTGGGTTATCCCGCTCGTGGTCATGGCCATCGCGATTTACGCTTGGCACCGCGTGGTCGTGGTCAACGAGATCCCCCACTACGTGCTGCCCGGCCCCGGCCTGGTGTTGGAGACACTTTGGACCGATCGTGAAATCCTGTTCCCGGCGCTTCTGGTGACCCTCAGGATCACTTTTCTGGCGCTCTTGATCGCCATTGTGGGCGGCGTCGGGCTTGCGATCCTGTTTGCCCAGTCGAAGTTCGCGGAGATGTCGTTTTCGCCCTTCGCGGTGATCCTTCAGGTCACGCCCATCGTCTCAATCGCGCCGCTGATCTTCATCTATATCGAAAGCCGCCTCGTCGGCCTTTTACTTTGCGCGTGGATCGTGGCGTTCTTCCCTGTGCTTGCGAACACGACGCTTGGGTTGAAGTCGGCAGACCACAACTTGCGAGATTTGTTCAGAATTTACCGTGCCAGCCGCTGGCAGCGGTTGATCCATCTGCAATTGCCCTCGGCACTGCCCTACTTTCTTGGCGGCTTGAAAATTGCCGGGGGGCTTGCCCTGATCGGCGCCGTAGTGGCGGAGTATGTCGCGGGGTCTGGTGGCCTCGCCTCGGGCCTTGCCTTCCGTATTCTGGAGGCGGGATACCGCCTCAACATCCCTCGAATGTTCGCCGCCCTCATCCTGATCGCGGTCACGGGTGTCGTGATCTACGCAGCAACCTCGCTGATCTCGCATCTGGCGCTGCGAAAGTGGCATGAATCCGCGTTAAAAAGAGAATGAGTATGGACTTCAAGACGCTGCCCTCCGGCAGTATCCGCCTTGAAAACGTGACCCTTCCCGGTTGCCTGATCGGGCAATCGGGGCTGGTGCGCACGTCCGTCAGCATCGTCGACGGCGTAATCGCACCAGACGGTGGCACGCCTGTGGATATGGGCGGTGCCATGGTGTTTCCCTGCTTCGTCGATATGCACACACATCTGGACAAAGGCCACATCTGGCCCCGCTCCCCCAATCCCGATGGCACCTTCATGGGCGCGCTGGAGGCGGTGCGAGACGACAAGCCAGGTCGTTGGGACGCGACTGATCTGCCGCCCCGGATGGATTTCAGCCTCAAGTGCGCTTACGCCCATGGCACCCGCGCGATCCGCACACATCTGGACTACTTCGGTGAAACCGATGACGCCCGCATCAGCTGGGATGTCTTCGCCCAGATCCGTGCCGACTGGGCTGGCCGAATTGACCTGCAAGCCGCCGTTTTGACGGGCATCGATATGGCGGCCGATCCCGCCGCCGTTGCCGATTGCGCTGATCTGGTCGCCGCCCACAATGGCATTCTTGGGGCCGTTACCTATCCCGAGCCGGACCTGCGTGACTGGCTGATGACCTATTTCGATGCCGCCGCCAGGCGTGGAATGAACCTCGACTTCCACGTCGATGAGACGATGGACGCAAATGTTAATACACTTAAGGATATCGCCGAGATCGCTTTGGAGACCGGTTTCGAAGGCAAGACTACCGTGGGGCACCTTTGCTCACTTTCGGTGATGCCCGAAGCCACCGCCATGGCGACCCTTGATCTTGTGGCGCAAGCGGGCATGGACGTTGTCAGCTTGCCGATGTGCAACATGTACCTGCAAGACCGCATTGGCGCGTGTACGCCGCGCAACCGTGGCATCACCCTGGTGCATGAGATGAAGGCGCGCGGCATCAACGTCAGTTTCGCCTCCGACAACACCCGCGATCCCTTCTATGCGTACGGCGATATGGACGTGATCGAGGTGATGCGCGAGGCCACGCGCATTGGCCATCTGGACCATTCCGACGACGATTGGACCCATGCTTTCTTGGGCAACCCCGCACGCGCTTGCGGCATGCCTGTGCCATCACTTGCACCCGGTGCCCCTGCCGATCTGGTGATTTGCCGCGCCCGCGAATGGACCGAGCTTTTCTCGCGTCCGCAGGCCGACCGAATTGTCATCCGCGGCGGCGTTCAGATCGATCGAACACTTCCCGACTACGCAGAACTAGACCACTTGATGGAGGCAAAATGAACATTCAAGCAGCCATTGAGGCCCTGCAAGCGGCCGACATCGACGTCGACCTCAACGCGGCCTCCGTCAAATCGAAATCCCGTGACTTCTTTTGGTATTCGCCGGTCTTGAAGGACCGTCTTGACCATGTCGTCGCCGATTTCGTCGCTACGCCCCAAACTGAGGCGCAGGTCATCGATATCTTGCGTACCTGCTATGCCCACGACGTCCCCGTCACCACACGCGGAACGGGGACTGGAAACTACGGCCAGGCGATGCCGCTTGCGGGTGGTTGCGTGTTGCATCTGCATAAGATGAATGCTGTCAAGGAAATCGCGCCAGGGCGCGTGGTGGTCGAGCCCGGGTGCCTGCTGAAAGATCTGGATGCCGCGTGCATCGCCGACTCGGGCCAGGAAGTTCGCATGTTCTCAAGCACATGGGCGACGGCCACCATCGGTGGTTTCATCGCCGGCGGCTCAGGCGGGGTGGGCTCTGTTCGTTGGGGCGCGCTGCGTGATCCCGGTAACATCATCCGCCTGCGCGTCGTCACGATGGAGGAGGAACCGCGCGTCCTCGATATCAGCGGCGACGATCTGCACCGCGTCTCCCATGCCTACGGCACCAACGGGATCATCACGGAAATCGAGATTCCGCTGGCCCCCGCCTATGATTGGATCGGCGTGTTCGTGGCCTTTGACAGCTTCGACGAGGCGCTGCAATACTCCTACGATCTGGCGTCGTGCGACGGCATTCTGATCAAGCTTGCAACGGTGTTCGAGGCCCCGATCGCAAAGGACTACTTCCAACGGATCGCCCCCCACGTCACCCAGGGTGATGCCCTTGTTGCCCTTATGGTGGCCCCCCACGGGATGCCGGGGTGGGAGACGTTTACCGCCGGCTACGCGGCGCGCCCGATCTACCGCAGTGACAAGAGCGATTGGCGCAAGGACCCCGGCCACGTCTTCGAATACGGCTGGAACCACACCACTCTGCGTGCCCTCAAAGTCGACCCGTCCATCACCTATCTTCAGATCGCCTACGGCACCGACGATCCTGTCGCCCTTGCCAGGAAAATGCGCGATGAACTTAGCCCCGAGTGCCTGCAACACATTGAAGTCATGCGCCAAAATGGTCGCATCGCGATGGCTGGTCTGACCCTGGTGAAGTTCCAATCCGAGGCGCGTCTTGATGAGATCATCGCCCTGCATGAGGCCAACGGCGCCATGAATTTCAACCCGCACCGCTACACGTTGGAGGAAGGTGGGCGCCAGGCCGTCGACGCCCGCCAACTGGATTTCAAGCGCGAGGCGGATCCCAAAGGCTTGCTCAATCCCGGCAAGATGATCTCTTGGGATGACCCGGATTATAGCTTCGACCAGATGTATGCCTGGCCAGGATTGCAGGCCAAACCGGCGGCGGAATGAATGGCGAAGGCGCTGGTCATCTACGCCCATCCCGTGCCTGAAAGCTTGGGTGGGGCGGCGCACAAGGCAGTGATCAGCGCCCTTAATCATAAGGGGTGGGAGGTCGATGATTGCGACCTTTACGCAGAACATTTCGACCCCGTCCTCAGCGCTGAAGAGCGGCGTGGCTACCATGACACCGCCACCAATACGGCGCAGGTGCAAGGCTATGTCGACCGTTTGCGTGCCGCTGATGCGCTCGTCCTTTGTTTCCCGGTTTGGAACTTTGGCTACCCCGCAATCCTGAAGGGTTGGTTTGACCGGGTCATGCTGCCGGGTGTGTCATTCGACCTTCAAGACGGAAAGCTGACGCCTTGCCTGAAGAACATCCGCAAACTCGCCGCCGTGACCACCTATGGCAGCACACCGTGGCGCGCATTCCTGGCCGGAGATCCGCCCAGGAAACTGGTCAAGCGCGTGGTGTTCGGCACGCTGCGACCCGAGAAAACCCGCTATATTGTTCAATACGACATGAATAATATCACCCCGGCGGGCTGCGACGCGTTCCTGGCCCGCGTCACCCGCGAGATGGAGGCATTTTGAATGCGCGCGTTGGTCGTCTATTGTCATCCGAAAGAGGGCTCTTTCGCCTCTGCTGTCCGCGACACGGTGCTGGATCGATTGCAATCGTCAGGCGCGCATACGCGGGTGCGAGACCTCTATGCCGAAGGGTTCCAGCCCGTCCTGACCCCGTCCGAATGGACCGATTATCTCGACGCGCCCGCCAATCGGGCGCCCGTCGAAGATCATGTTACGGACCTCGAATGGTGCGATACGCTGATCTTCATCTACCCCACCTGGTGGTACGGTTTGCCCGCAATGTTGAAGGGTTGGTTGGACCGCGTGCTGTTGCCTGAGGTCGCCTTTCTGATGCCGAAATCGGAGGGAGAGACCATCCGCCCCGGCCTTCACCACATTGAAAGGATGGGTGTTTTTACCACCTGCGGCGCGTCTTGGTGGTTGACGCGCCTGGTCGGTGCGCCGGGCCGTCGCACATTGCTGCGTGGGGTGGGCTTCTTGTTGAAGCCCCGTGCGAAGAAGGTCTTTGCGGCCACTTACCTGATGGACAGCGCAGGGCCAGAGGCGCTGAAAAAGCACCTCGTGACGGTCGCCACCAAGACCGATAAACTCATCGGGCCCTCGACCAACCCGGAAGGAGCGCCCGCCCAATGAGCCGCTATTGGATCGACTATCCCGCTCCTGACCTGCGCATAGACCCCGACAGGACGATTGCGGTGCTGCCTGTCGCCGCCGTCGAGCAGCACGGGCCGCACCTGCCCGTGGGTGTCGACACGATGATCAACCAGGGCCTCTGCGACGAGTTGGTGGCGCGATGCCCTGATGCGCTTGATATGCGGCTTCTGCCCCTACAAGCCATCGGCAAGTCGAACGAGCATCTGTGGGCCCCTGGGACACTGACCCTGACCGCCGAGACGGCGATGAAGGCCTGGGTAGAGATCGGACTGTCCGTGGCGCGCGCGGGCGTGCGGAAGATGCTTATCGTGAATTCCCATGGTGGCAATATGGATTTGATTTCAATCGTTTCGCGTGAACTGCGTGTGCGTGCGGGCATGTACTGCGTGCGCATGGGGTGGGGGGCAGGCGGCGCGCCCGAGGGCGTATACTCGGCGCAGGAGGCGGCCCAAGGCATCCATGGAGGCGACAATGAGACGTCGCTGATGCTGCATTTCCGGCCCGACACGGTGGATATGTCAAAGGCCCATGATTTCCGCTGGACCCACAGCCAGGGAGAGATCCCGCCCGTTGGCCCCATCGCGCACGGTTGGATCGCTTCGGATGTGAACCCCGACGGCGTCGCCGGAGAGGCGCACCTGGCCACCGCCGAGAAGGGTCGTGTGACTGCCGCGCACTACGTTGATGGGGTGATCGACGTGCTCCGCAAGATTGCCGCGCAGCCGTTGGACCGGTTTGACCCGGTCAAGACACCCTACTGACGGCGCGCGAACCACGTTGTCATATAGGTCGTGAAGGCGGTCTCGACCCATAGTTCGGCGCCGGTCTCATTGCGGGTAAGCAGGCAGGTAAGCCCTGCGAAAAGCACAGCGGCAGAAGGCGATCCGTCTGCCAGGTCCGCGCTCGTGCCCTCGGCCAAAGCGTCGTCCAGTGCGGGGCCTGACAGGTCAAACCGCGTGTAAAGGCCCGTTGCCGGGCTGCAGGCGTAGCCGTCGTGCCAGCCCTCAGGGCCCGCAACACCTACCAGAAGCGCCCGATCCCGGGCGATGCGAATACCGTCATGGGCCCGGCGGAGTTGGTACAGCCCGACCATCTGGGATATTGGCGAGCAAGCTTCTAGCCCTTTGGCAAGGTTTCCAGAAATCAGGCAGGCGGCCTCTGTGACGGCTCGCCGGATCATCAGCCCCGCATGTTCAAGGGCGGCCCCTTCGATCAACCGATTATCCGTCCATTCCCGCTCGGACATCATAGCCGCTCTCCTTTCGGATCGAAGGCGCAGGCGGGTGTGACGCGGGCGCGGGTGACCGTGCCGTCATGGAAAATGCCTACCTCCGAGCCGTGGCCGGCCTCCACCATTGCCAGCGCGATGGGACGGTTCAGATTTGGGCTCATGTAGCTTGACGTCACAAAGCCGAGTGAGCGGCGCGGCCCGTCCAACGGCACCAAATGCGCGCCCGTCGCCAGCACCTCGGCGCTTTCCAAGCCTATCAACTGCCGCCTGTCCAAAGCTGTTGCGGCCTCGGTAAAGAGGGATTGTTTTCCTAGATACGCATCCGAGCGCTTCAAGCGTGGCCCGCCCCAACCCAGATCGTGCGGCATGGTCGACCCATCGGTATCTTTCCCGACCACGATATACCCTTTCTCGGCTCGCAAGATCATGACGGCCTCCAGCCCAATCCAATGCCCGCCAACCTTGATGCGCGCCGCCTCCAACGCGGCGTGAAGTGCGGCACCGTCAGACGTGGGCACCGACACTTCGAAAGAGATGTCGCCCGTTAAGCTGATCCGCGCGATGCGCACGGGCATGTCGTTCCAGGTGGACCGCGTTAGGCCCATGGCAGGACAATCGACGGGCAGGCCTGCGGCGTCCAGAAGCGCCTTTGCGCGGGGGCCGGTGACGGTCAACGTGGTCCAGGCTTGTGTCACGTCATGGATTGCGACCCGGCCTGGATCGAAGCGGTCTTGGCGGGGGTCTTCCAGCACAAAGCGCACCGCCTCAGCGTGGGAGGACGAGGCCGAGACGACATAGTGATCCTCTGCCACGCGCATCACCACGCCGTCGTCAAAGACGATCCCGTTTTCGCGCAGCATCAAGGCGTAGCGCGCTCGGCCCGGTTTGAGGGTGGAGAGGCGTGTGTAGAAGGCGAAATCCAGCAGCGCAGCGGCGCCGGGACCAATGACGTCGAGCTTGCCGAGGGGGGAGGCGTCGTAAATCCCGACGGTTTCTCGGGCTACCTTCGCTTCTGTCTGGGCGGAGGATCTTTCATCGTCTCCGTAAGCGGAGGGGCGTAGCCAGCCACCGTATTCCCGGAACTGCGCGCCGCGGGACTTGTGCTGGCCCTCCAAGGTCAAACGCTTGAGGGGATTGAACAAATCGCCCCGTCTGCGGCCCGCGATGACCGTGAAGGGGATGGGTTGGACCGGGGGGCGAAAGGTGGTCGTGCCGGTTTCTGGAATCGTGCGGTCGGTGGCTTCAGACATGGCCGCGAGGCCCGCGAAATTGGATGTTCGGCCTTGATCCGTGGCCATGCCAAGGGTTGTGTAGCGCTTCAGATGCTCGACCGATGTAAAGCCCTCGCGCGCGGCCAAGGTGACATCTTTCAAGGTCACATCGTTTTGGAAATCAATCCAGACGCGGCCTTTGATCAGGGGGTTGGGGCGGGCAGTTTCCCAATGCCAATCAGGGCCAGTTTGGGGGGGCAGGCCCGCCTCAATAAGTGTCGCGGCAAGACCGAACGTGCCGTTCGCAGCCCCGACAACGCGCATGTGCCCGGTGCCGGGGCGTGGGACGAGGGCATCTTTGTCGGCATCCCAATCCAGCTTGCCGCCGGATTGGCAATGAAGCTGAACTGACGGGGTCCACCCGCCGGACATCAGCAGGGTGTCAGCTGTCAGGAAAGTATCGTTGAAGGTGGCGCCGAACATCTCGGTCCGCCCTTGAACCGATTGTAACTGTTGCGATTTCAGAAGGAGGACGCCTTCTGGCGCGGGTGGGGTCTTGGCCCTGCGGTCGGCCAGCGTCACATCTGCGCCAGCCTCGGCCAAGGCTGCCGCCGTGGCGTAGCTGGCGTCTGATCCGGTGGCAAGAAGGATGCGGCGGCCGACGACAGCGCCGTAGAGCATAAGGTAGTGATGGGCGGCTTCGGCCAAGATCACACCGGGAATGTCATTGCCCGCAGGCCAAAGCGGGCGCTCGGTCGCGCCGGTTGCCAGCACTGTGTTCAGCGGACGGATCTGCCAGTGGATATCCGTCACATACCTCTGATAAGCGGCGATGAGGCCGTGGTCGAAAGCGCCCCAGGCATTTGTATTGATAAGGATCCGTCCACCTGAAGCGAGGATCGCCTTGCGGGTGTCTTCCACGAAATCCGGCCAGGCTTGGCCATCAACCTCACCTCCACGCCACCGCAGCGTGCCGCCCAGGTGGCGGGATTGCTCGATCAGCCATACCGTCCCTCCCGTCTCAAGGGCCGTCCTTGCCGCCATGAGGCCGGCCACGCCGCCGCCGATCACCAGCGTGTCGCAGCGTGCGTGGCGGATGGGGGTGTCAGCGTGGGGTGTGGTGGTCGGATCCAATTGCCCAAGGCCCGCCATCTTGCGGATGCGCGGCTCGTAGAGGTGCCAGCCCCCTGCAATGAAGGTCTTGTAGTAGAACCCGGCGGGGATCGCGCGGTGCAGCAGATCAAGCCATCGAGCGCGGTCTTTTTGGGCCGTAGGCTGCGCATTGACGGCGCGGGCTTTGAGGCCGTCGGTCAGTGGTACCAGTGTGGCGCGGGCGTTGGGTGTCGTCGTGCCGTTCCGGGTGACGTCAAAAAGGGCGTTCGGCTCTTCTGCGCCGAAGCCCATCACGCCGCGAGGGCGATGGTACTTGAAGCTGCGCGCGATGGTTCGGGGACCAGAGGCGAGGAGGGCAGAGGCGAGGGTATCGCCCTGGAAGCCATCGATAACTTCCCAATCCACCTTTGCGCGCAAGGGCTTTGTGCGGTCAATCTCGGAGCCGAGAGTGGGGTGGCGCCAACCGGTCATCGCAACGCCTCCGACCCGGTGATTAATCGCGTTAACGAATTGCGTGTCAGTAGGAAGTATTCGCCACAGGTCGTGTGCAGCCAGATTTCTGTCGTCAGACCTTTTGGGGCGTCTTCCCCGTAAAGGTAACGCGCCCACGCCACGTCATCCGGCGCGCCTTCGGGGCGAGCGCGGCCTGCCGTGGTGGCAAAGTGGAATTCGGCCTCGGCGCGAAGGCCGCAGAAGGGGCAGGGGAATAGTTGCATGGTCCCTCCTAATGCGCGATGCCGCTGCCAGCGGCCTCGTCAATCAAGCGGCCGGTGATGAACCGGGTCAGGTCGAAGGGCCGCGAGATGTCGTGGTGACCGCCTGTTGCGAGCATATGCGCCAGCAAGGTGCCGCCCGCGGGGATCGCCTTGAACCCGCCCGTCCCCCAACCGCAGTTGAGGAAGAGGCCCTTCGGCCCGGCAGGCCCGAGGATTGGAGAGCTATCGGGCACCACATCCACGACGCCAGCCCATTGGCGCAGCAGTTTCAGCTGACCGAAGGCGGGAAACATCTCCAAAAGGCCAGAGATGATCTGTTCCTGCATCGGCAGGTTTCCGGTTTTCCCATGGGTCGGCACTCGGTCGAGGCCACCGCCGATAACCAATTCCCCCTTGTCCGATTGGCTCAGATAGGTGCCGGTGCCAAGGTAGAGCAATACTGTGTCGAGCACGGGTTTGACCGGCTCGGACACGAAGGCCTGCAACGCATAGGTCTGGATCGGCAGCGAGATGCCGTGCGGCGCGGTCAGCCCTGTCGTGGCGCCCGCCGTGGCCAGACCCAAGGCACTGGTCTTGACGCGGCCGTGGGTTGTCTCAACTCCTGTAACGCACCCCGCTTCCACAATGATATCAATGACTTCACAATTCTCGATGATATCGACGCCAAGGGCGCTGGCGGCCCGTGCGTAGCCCCAGGCGACGGCGTCGTGGCGTGCTACCCCTGCGCGATCTTGCCAGATTCCGCCCGTAAGTCTGTAACGTGCGTCGGCGGATTGGTTCGCAAGCGGTACGCGTCTTGTGGCCTCTTGGGCATCCATCAATCGGCCATCGACGCCATTGATTTGCATCGCATTGGCGATACGGGCGCAGATCTCCATCTGGGCGGGTGTGTGGGCGGCGATCAGCATCCCGCGTTGGCTGAGCATGATGTTGTAATTCAGCTCGCGGCTCAGCCCTTCATAGAGTCGGAGGGCCAGATCATAGAGCGCGACGCTTTCGGGATAAAAGTAGTTTGAGCGGATCACGGTGGTGTTGCGCCCCGTGTTGCCGCCGCCGATCCAGCCCTTCTCAAGCACCGCCACGCGAGTGATCCCGTGGGTCTTTGCAAGGTAATAGGCGGTTGCAAGACCATGACCGCCGCCGCCGATGACCACCGCATCGTACTTGGGCTTCAGGGTGCCCTTGGCCCAGGTCTGCGGCCAGTCCTTGTGGCCGCGCAGCGCCTGTTGCGCAAGGGTGAAAGCTGAATGCCGCTTCATTGGTTAAGGCCATTAACGTATGTGATGAACTCCGCAATATCGGCAGGATCAGCGGTTTGACCTGTGAAACCATCGATGTAGGCGGCGACGCGGGACATGCGTGTGTCGATGTCTTCATGCAGGTCCAACGCGTGATAGCCCAACTGCATGAAATAGAGGATGCGCGCGCGGGCTTCAGCCTCGCCATTGGGGTAGTCATGGCGGTCAAACATGGCGCGAATGGCTTCAAGGCGGGCGGTGTCGGCAGCGTCGATTGCGTCGCGTACGCCTTTATCGCGGCGGGCCCATTCACGGATGGCGAAATCAAGGCCGGGGTCGAAGTGGCTCGAGTCCACAAAGCACCGGAAAAAGTTGCATAGCGCCTGCGCAATGGACCGCGACGGCCGCGCGCAATGGTCGATGATGGAGCGCGTGTTGCGCGTCTGCCAATCCTGAAGCAAAGCGCTAAGCAACTTATCCCGATCACTAAAATACCAATAGAATGAAGATCTTGAGACTCCGAGACGCGTCGCCAGCGCCGCGATCTTGACCTGTGCCACGCCCGCGTTGACCAGCACGTCGCGTGCCGCGTTCAGCCAATCCTCACGGGTGACTTTGACATGGCCGACAAGTGGATCTTTGCCTGGGTCGTCTCGGTGTAGCGGCGGGACGGTACGCATGTTCAGCTCTCCGGCAGAGCGCCGCCGCGCTGGGTGCGGCGGGCAATATCGGCTTGTAGCGCGTCAAGCCGGTCGGGGTCGACCTTTGGGCCTTTCGGATCGGCCAGGATGCCTTGCCACACGTCCCGAGCGCGGTTGGAGGCGTCCTTCGCGCCACGCTCCGTCCAGGTGCCGAAGTTGGCATAATCATGGATGATGGGCTCGTAGAATTCGGTTTGGAACCGGGCCATGGTTTGAGCGGTCGCGAAGAAATGGCCGCTTGGAGCAGTCTCTGCGATGGCGTCGAGACCGATCTCCGCATCATTCGCCTCGGCGCCCGCGCAAAGCTCGGCCACCATGTTCAGGACTTCAGCGTCGGTGATCAGTTTTTCATAGCTGACGCTGAGCCCACCTTCGAGCCAACCGGCAGAATGGATGACGATCGTGGCCCCCGCCATGAGGCAGCCCCAGAGGCCGAATTGATTTTCATTGGCGGCTTGCACGTCGTTCAGGTTGGCGGCGGACCCCGCCGCCGACCGCCACGGCAGGCCGAGGAAGCGGGCCAATTGGCCCGCCGCCAGGGAGGCTTGGAAATGCGATGGCGTGCCAAAAGCTGGCGCACCGGACTTCATGTCGACGTTGGACGTGAAGGTGCCGTAGCACACCGGCGCGCCGGGTTTGGTTAACTGCGTTAAGGTTATCGCGGCTAAGGCCTCGGCGTGGGAAAGCGTGATTGCGCCTGCAACCGTGATCGGCGCCATGGCCCCCATAAGCGTGAAGGGCGTGACGATCGAGATCTGGCCTGCCCGCGCGAAGTCGATCAGTCCTTGGGCCATCGGAATGTCCAACGTGCGCGGGGAATTGGTGTTGATGATCGTGTAACACCTTGGCTGGTCTGAGAACGCCTCGTCCGTAAGGCCGCGGAAATCACGCAGCATCTCGAAGCTGTCCATCACTTGCGGCGTACCGCGTGAGAAAATGAATGGAAATTTGTCGCTGTGCGTCAACTGGGCTTCCAGCGTGAAATAGTGGCGGATGTTGGTGGCGACGTCTTGCGGCTCCACGAGAGGGGGGAGCATTTGGAAGACGTCGAAGTGATGGGTTAACTGGATTAACTCCTTGAAGTCGCGTGCACAGCCGGGACGACGCCCGCGGATCTCGTCGGTCGCATGGGGGGCGCCCGCGCCGGGCTGAAAGACCAGCGACCCCAATTCCAGCACGATATCGCGATGGGCGACGCCCGCGCGCCCCTCGATCCGGGTGGGTGCAGAGGCGACGGCAGCGGCCACCATATCGCGCCCGATACGAACCATTTCGTCCTTCACGATCGCGCCGCCTGCCGCGAAAATCGCTTGCGCCTCCGGCAGCAAGACCCTCATGCCGAGACGCTCCAGAATGTCCAACGCGGCCTCGTGCATCGCCTCGATCCGGTCCGCCGAGAAGACGTCCATTGATGGGAAGGGGTTACGCAGCTGGCCATAGTTGGTGACGCGCGCCGAGGGACGCGGCCCCGCGCGGTTGCGTCCGCGATTCCGCGTGGGTTGGCTCATCCCCGCATCGCTTTGCCAGCCGGATCATAGGGCGAGGCGGGGATGACTTTCGCCCCCCGTTCGACGCCCACGACATGGACGGTCAAGGCTGTCCCCTCGCTGGCGGCGTCCGCGCTAACCATTGCCATAGCAAGGGATTTCTGGACCGTATGACCGTAGCCACCGGAGGTGACAAACCCTACCATTTCGCCGTTTTGCCATACAGGCTCATAGCCGATGGGGTCCGCGCCCTCGCTGTCGATTTCCAGGGTTACGATCCTCTGATCCGGCCCGTTGCCGTCCCGTTCCGCGACCGCGCCCGCCTTGCCGATGAAGTCTTTCTCCCAGTCGATCCAGCGGTCCATGCCGGTTTGCGCCGGCGTGTAGCCTTGGGTGAATTCCGCCGACCAGATGCCGAAGGACTTCTCCAAGCGGGTGGAGAGAAGCGCATTGAATCCGACCTCTTTGATGCCTGCTTCGGCGCCAGCCTCAAGCAGCATGTGGCGCAAGCTGATGTGGTCGCCGTAGCGGCAATTGATCTCATAGCCGCGCTCCCCCGTAACGCTCATCCGCGCGACATTGGTTTGCAGCAAACCCACGTCCATTCGCGCGCACCCCATGAAAGGAAGATCGACTCCGCCGTGTACCAACTTGTCGATCACGTCCTTCGATTTCGGCCCGGCGAGGGCGAAGCCGCAAATCTCTTCGCCAAGGTCACGAACGTTAACGCCGTTAATCAGATGGTCGTTGAACCACCGCATGTGCCACGCGCGCAGGTAGTAGCTGCCCATGATCCACCAGGTGCCGTCGCCCCAGTTGAACATCGTCAGATCGCCCATGAGACGGCCACTTTCCGCGAGCATCGGCGCCAGTTTTGCCCGGCCGGGTTTTGGCAATCTGCAGGCCATCAAAGTGTTCAGCCAAGGCTCGGCCTCGGGGCCGGAGACCTCGAACCGGGAAAAGCCCGTGATGTCCAGAAGCGCCACGCCTTCGCGCACGACGCGGCATTCCTCGGCCACGATGTCATGGGCGTTGGACCGCTTGAGGGTCAGGTTTTCCACGAACTCCTCGGAGGGCGCGAAGTACAGCGGCACCTCCAGATCCCAGGATTGGCCCCAGCGGCAGCCCGCCGCCGTCATGCCCTCGTAGGCCGAAGCGCGCTTCAAGGGGCGGCCTGCGGGCAACTGTTCGTTCGGGTAGGACATCACGAAGCGGCGCGAGTAGAACTGACCTGTGGTCTGGCGGATGTATTCGCGGTTTTCCGCGAACGTGCCGTAGCGCGCGACATCCATGGAATAAGTGTCGGCCTCGGTCTCGCCGTGGATCATCCATTCGGCCAGCGACTTGCCGACGCCCCCGCCTTGAAGGAATCCGGCCATCACGGCACAGGCGCACCAGTACCCATTAACGCCGTTAACCGGACCCACCAACGGGTTGCCATCGGGTGAAAAGGTGAAGGCACCGTTCACCCAGGTCTTCACGCCCGTGGTTTGCAGCGCGGGATAGCGTTCGAACCCCAGGATCAGCTCATTCTCAATGCGGTCGGTTTGCTCCTGGAACAGCTCCATCCCGTAGTCCCAAGGCGCGCCGTCCATGGCCCAGTGTTCATGGTCAACCTCATATATTCCCAGTAGCAAACCCTTTTGATCCTGCCGCATGTACGTGAACCCTTCCAGGTCCACGGTCATGGGAACCTCGAAGTCCAGCGCCGCCAATTCGGGGATCGTGTCCGAGATCAGATAGTGATGTTTCAGCGGGCTGACGGGCAGCTCGATGCCCGCCATGCGGCCCAATTGCTTTGCCCAAAGGCCGCCCGCGTTAACCACGTGTTCGCAGGTGATGACGCCCTTGTCGGTCACAACTTTCCAGCCGTCTTTTGTCTGGATCAGCTCTTCCACCTTGGTGTGTTCATAGTATTCCGCGCCGCGCATCTTGGCGGCGGTGGCGTAAGCGTGGACGGTGCCGGTGGTATCTACATACCCCTCCCGGTCGGCCCACAACGCGCCGATGACGCCGTCGGTGGACATGATCGGACAGGCTTCTTGCGCCTCTTTAGGGGTCATGAGATGGCAGTCGGTGATTCCGATCGCCTGAAACGTGCGATAAGCCGATTGCAGCCATTCCCAACGTTCCGGTGTGCCCGCAAGCGTCAGGCCGCCGGTCATGTGCAGGCCAATGTTCTGGCCGGACTCGGCTTCAATTTCCGACAATAAATCAATGGTGTAGGCTTGCAGCGCCGCCATGTTGGGGTCCGCGTTCAACGCATGGATGCCGCCGGCTGCGTGCCAGCTGGAGCCTGCGGTCAGTACGCTCCGCTCCAGCATGCACACGTCTTTCCAACCGAATTTCGCCAGATGATAGAGGACGGAGGATCCAACAACGCCCCCCCCGATGACGACGGCACGATAGTGGGATTTCATGGGGCGGGTCTCCGAAAGGTGGACGTGACTTCACGGAGCGTAGGAAGGATTGGACAGTTCTGTCCAGAGCGTTTGCGACGCCCTTCTGGCCATTATGCGACGTGCTCGGCAGAAAAGGGTGCTCAAGGCCCGCAGGGAAGGGTTTCAGCCGAGACGCCCGGGGAAACGTAGAGGCGCAAGGTGACGGGCCGAAAATTGCCGATGGAGATCCCCGTGATTTGAGGCACGTTTGAGAAAGCGTTTTCTGCGCCGGGGATCAACGCGGGCGAGATCCAGGCGGCGCGGTTCGGCGCTTCGGCCAGGTAGGCCAGCGCACCTTCGGCATCGGTCAGGATCGTGTCGGTGCCGAGGCGGAAGACGGCGGAGGGTTCGGCATATCCCGCCAGCGCGATGGGGCCCTCGACACAGCTATACCGCGCGGAAGCTTCGACCAGACGGTCCGCGATCCAGAAGTCACGGGCAGCGGGCAGACTGACGGCGGTCAAAGTCCAGCCCATCGCTACGCCGCAGAGCGCCATTGCCGCGACCGCCTTGGCCACTGCGCCCCTCCACAACAGCGTGACGCCGGTGAGGCCCGCCAACACGAACGCTGTCGCCCCGACGACCGATGGGATGTGAATCGGCTCCGCCGGGCCGTAAGCCACCGGGGCGGCGACCGCCACGACGCTGAAGAACACGAGGGCGAGCGTCCAGCCGACGGTCCCTACAGCGGCGCCCCAGCGGCTGAATGGCATCTCCGCTTTCGTAAGGCGCACCAGTGCTGCGCCACACAGCAACATGAGGGCGGGATAGAGGGGGAGCGTGTAGTGGATCAGCTTGACGGGCACCGCCTCGAACACAATCCAGCCGGGGATAAGCCAGCCCAGAAGCAGCGCTGTTTTCGGGTCCTTGCGGGTGGCCCATGCGAAGGAAAGCGCCATTGGAATCAAAAGGCTCCACGGGAAGAACGTCAGCCAGATCGTGATCAGGTAAAGGCCAGGAGGGGAGGCGGCATGCTCGCCCCCGGCGGTGATCTTGTCGCTCAGGTCGCCGCCAAGGGACGCGCTCCAGAATGCGCCGTCGGTGACAATACTGATGGCGATAAACCACGGGGCGACGAGGGCCATGAAAAGGGCAAGGCCGGGCAGGGGGCGCAGGCGGGTCAGCCAGGTGAGGTTTCGATACTGAAGTGCAATCCACACCATCGCGCCCACGACGGGTAGGACAACCATTGGGCCCTTCAGCAGGAAGCCCGCCGCCAGCCCCGTCCAAAAGGTTAACGGCGTTAACCAGGGACGAGCCATGTCGAGCCACGCACGGCCGAGGGCGCCCATGGTAAGGATCACCGAAAGGACCAAGGCTGCGTCGGTCTTGGCGGTCCGCGCCTCGGCGTGCATCATGTAGACTGTCGCGCAGATCACCCCCGCGATCACCGCGGCGCGTCGTCCGACAACGGGCGTTCCAGCCCAGATCAACGCCAAGGCCGATAACGCCCCTGCCAGATAAGACGGCAAGCGGTGCACCCAGATCGGTGTCTCACCCGAGACACCCGTGATCCAAATCGCGGCCGTTTGCGCCCAATAGATAAGAGCTGGCTTGTTGTGGCGCGGGGCCTCTTGCACGCGCATGTCGATCAGATCGCCCGTCGCCGCCATTTGCCGTGCGGACTGCGCAAACCGCGCCTCGTCACGGTCCTGGACCGGAAGCTCTGCCAGCCCCACCCCGAAGCTTGCAAGCGCCAGAATCAGCACCAAAAGCGGTGCAACGCGGGCTGTCAGATCATTCATGTCTGGTCGTGTACCGCGTCATCAGGCCCGGCGTGTTTGTTGCGGTGGATCAATACCAGGTTGCGGGCGTAAACGATGACGCCAGTGGATTGGCCGAGGATGAAGACAGGGTCTTGGCGGTATATCGCATAGGCCAACATCAACAGGCCGCCGCTTATCGACAAATACCAGAACGCGACGGGGACATAGGACCGCCCCGCTTTCTCAGAGGCGATCCATTGAACGATGAAGCGCGACGCGAAAATGCCTTGAGCAAGGAAGCCAAGCGCGACCCACCAGAATTCGAACCAATTGTCGATGTTCAAGAAACCGAAGAGCCAATCTTCCATGGTCAGCGTTCCTCCGGTCGCGAGATGTCGGTCTCTTTCGGCAAGACCTTGCGACGGCGACGGATCAACCAGGCGACACCCATCAAGTCGAAAAACCCGACGATGGCGCGGCCGAGGTTGGTATATTTCGACGCCCCCGCCACACGCGGTCTATGGGCCACGTCGACATGGGCGATCTGCCAGCCATCTCGTTGAAAAAGCGCGGGTAGATAGCGATGCATATGGTCGAAATAGGGCAGGGCAAGATAGGCATCCCGGCGATACGCCTTCAACCCGCAGCCGGTGTCCCGCGTGCCGTCTTTCAGCAAGACGCCCCGGATCGCATTGGCCGCCCGCGATGCGAGACGTTTGGGTAGCGGATCATCGCGTTTCACGCGCTGGCCGGCCACGAGGCCCAGGCTTTCGGGCCCGTCCAACAACGCGTTCAACAGCTTGGGCAGTTCCTCTGGCGGGTTCTGGCCGTCGCCGTCCAACGTCGCGATGATCGGCGCGCGGGCGGCGCGCACTGCCGCGTGCACCGCCGCCGATTGCCCGGCCGGTCGCGGATGCGTGAGGATCGTCAGGTTCGCCTGCGGATGGGCCGCGCCGAACGCGCGCAGGGCGGTCGCCGTGCCATCGGTGGATCCGTCATCGGTCACGCAAATCTCGAACGCGCCGAGCGGCTCAGCCGCTGCCACGCAAGCACCAAGCAAATGCGGCACCGTTTCGGCCTCATTCAGCATGGGGATCGCAATCGCGAACCGGGGCGTGGTCATCGTGGCGCTCCTCTCGGGCGATTTCGCAACGGTTTAGGCGGAAACAGCGCGGGCCGGAAGAGGCGTTTGAATTATCGGGGCGTCACAAGGCGGAAAGCCGCGCCTCTTGGCGCTCGATCAACGCGTCGATCTCTCGAATGGTGGTGTCACTCATGACGAGGCCAGGTTTGCGCACGGTGGCGTGGGCAATCGCACCGCGTTTTGCGAGGATGTGCTTTCGAACCGCAAGACCCATGCCGGGCTGGCATTCGTAGCGGATCAGCGGCAGGTATGCGTCGAAGATGTCCCGCGCGTGGGCCGGGTCTGTTAGGGTCAGTGCAGTGATGTCACGCATCATCTCGGGGTAGGCGAAACCGGTCATCGCGCCGTCCGCACCGCGCTGCATTTCTTCGAACAGGAACTGGCCCCCATTGCCACAAAGGATCGACATCCTGCGCGCGCCTTCGGCTTCTTGGGTGCGAAGGGCGGTGATCTTCTCCAACCCTGGCCAATCCTCGTGCTTGAGCATTTTACAAGTGGGGCAGGTGTCGAAAATGGTCCGCAGTACCCGGGGCGTGATCTGCACACCCGTGTCGAGGGGGAAGTCTTGCAAGACCCAGGGGGTGGGGCCAAGCGTTTCGGCAACCAGTTGGAAATAAGAGATAATTTGATCATCAGTGCGTAAGGTTTTTGGCGGGGCAACCATGACACCCGCTGCGCCGTTGTCCATCGCCGTGGCGCTGAGGGCTTGGATCGCGGAAAGGCCGGGGGCGGAAACGCCGACGATCACGGGCATGCGGGTTCGGGCCGCAACCCGGTGAATGACGGCCTCAGACTCAGCTGCGGAAAGCTTGCCGGCCTCTCCCATGATGCCGAGGATCGTAATGCCCGTGGCGCCCGTGTTGGCATAAAAATCGACCATGGTGTCGATGCTATCCAGATCCAGTGCGCCGTCGGGCAAAAAGGGCGTCGCCACGATGGTGAAAACGCCGGAGGTGGTCTCATCAAGCATGTCGGTCTCCGACTTTATGGTATTGTTTCAAAGGGATACGGGGCAGAGCCATGGCGACGGCGGCTTGGCAGGGCTCCACCACCGGGACGCCAAGCGCCTCCTCCAGGGGCAAGCGAAAGCGTGCCATGCCAGCGCAGCCCATGATCAAGACGTCTGCGCCGTCCTTCTCGATCAGGTCGCGACCGACTTGTATCATCCGCTCCTGTGTCTTGCCCGCATCTTGCAGGTCGGCGACACCAAGGTTTAACGCGCGATCACCCGCAAGGCGGCTTTGCACGCCCATGGCCCCGATACTGCGCAAGTGGCGTGGAATAGACGTCGGCAAAATCGCAATGATCCCAAAGCGTTGGCCAAGGGTCAGGGCCGTCATGATGGCGCTTTCCTGAATGCCCAGGACAGGCTTTGCGGTCTGGTCCCGCAGCGCATGTAGGCCCGGATCGCCGAAGCAAGCGATCACGAACGCGGTTGCCTGCTCCTCGACCTGTGCGGCGAGGGCGAGGGTCTGCGGGATTGTCTGATCCGCCTGCGCCTGGCTTTCGATGCCTTTGGGCCCAAGGGGGTTGGTGAGGCAGATAATGCGCCCCATGCTTTCCAAAGGCGCGACGGCCGCTTGAATCCCGAGAGTGACAGCCTCGGAAGAGTTTGGGTTGATCACGTAAAGGTTTTGTTTCTCGTCCATGTCAGGTCAGGCGCCCGGCCGCGTGGCAGTCTGGATTTCCAGCTGATAGCCCTCGGGGTCGTCAAACACGAAGGCCCGGATGCCAATGGCATCGTTCACAAACATTTCACTCAGGTTTTCAACGCCTTGGGTCTGGATGTAGCTGTACCAGGCGTCCACATCAGGGACGCGAACGCAAAACTGCACTGGACGCGTTTCGGCCCATTTGTGCATGCCGTGGGCCTCGTCCACGAGGCCGATATGGGCGCCGGGACAAACCCGCATGATCTTGGCGAGGCCGCGCTGGTCGATCACGAGGGGGAATCCCATCACATCACGATAGAACGCCTCCGCTCGAGCCAGATCCTTGTAGTAGAGGAAAGTGATGGCCAGTTCATTGGCGGCGTCAGGGCGTTGCGTCATTCAGGGGCTCCGATCAATCCAGCGGCCTTGGCCGGGGTCAGTAGTGAGTTTTCCATCTGTAACGATCCGATTTCCACGCAGAAAAACATCGACGGGCCAACCGGTTACGCAGTGACCTTCATAGGGATTGTAGCCGACATTGTCGTGCAAGTCGTCCGCCCCATAGGTATGTGTCCTGGTCGGATCCCACAACACGATGTCTGCATCGGCGCCGGGAACAAGGCGTCCCTTGCCAGGCAGCCCGTAGATGTCTGCGGCGGCAGTCGCAGTAAGGGTCTCAAACGCGGTTTGCGGCAACTTGGACCGGTTGATGATTGCATCAAACATCAAGGGCATTCGCGTTTCGAGGCCGGGAAGCCCGTTGGCGATATCGGGAAATGCCGGAGTCGGCCCATTGTGTAATTTCCCCGTATTATCAAATCTGTAAGGAGCGTGATCTGATGAGATGACGTCCAGCGTTCCGTTGCCCAATGCGGTCCAAAGTGCTTCCTGATCCTGCTTGCTGCGTTGCGGGGGAGAGCACATCCATTTCGCGCCTTCCACACCCGGTTTGTCGAGAACCTCGGCTGTCATGAACAGGTAGTGAGGGCAGGTCTCTGCCTTGATCGGAGCGCCCCTGCTGCGGGCTGCCAAGACCTCTCGGGCGGCCGAAGCGCAGGAGACATGAAAGATCATGACCGGTGCATTGATCCGCTCAGCCATGGTGCAGATCCGCGCGACGGCGCGTTTCTCGGCAATTTCCGGTCGTGCCAAAGCATGGTGCTTTGGAGAAATCTTTCCCAATGAAAGCAATTCATTGCGGGCGGACCTTAAAGTCGTATCGTCTTCAGCATGAATGCATGTCAAGGCACCCGCTGGGCCGGTCATCTGCAGAATCCGTTCGATCTGGTCTTCAGAAAGTGCGATGTCGTAGGTGGTGAAAACCTTTACGGATCGGTGGCCTGCCGCGATGAGGGTGCGCAGATCATCCTCGAACCGCGGCACGCTCGGGTCTGAGAGGCTGAGGTGGATGGCATAGTCGATCATCGCGCCGCGCGTTGCGCAGGCCGCGTAATCATCCACAACATCTTGCAAACGCTGCCCTTTTGCCTGTGCCGCGAAGGAAATAACACTCGTGGTTCCGCCAAGAGCGGCTGACCGCGTTGCGGTCTCGAAGGTGTCCGCATTCATCAAGCCCATGCCAGATCGCTGCTCGATATGGGCATGGGGATCGACCCCGCCGGGCGTCGCGATCATCCCCTCGGCGTCAATATTTTTGCCCAGATCCGGAAGGTTTGGTCCAATTGCCGTCAGTTTCCCGTCCGCAACGGCGAGGTCGGCACGGACCTGAGCCTCCCCTTGCAGCAGGGTTGCATTCCGAATGACGAAGGCGTTTGACATTCATTATCCCCGATTGAGGGCAGATTGTCCGTCAACCTGGGGTCTGGCAAGGGCATACCCAAGGCGATAGGGAGCGCTGATGTGGATAAGTTTGTGAGTTATTCGGATTCACCGACTGTCGCGATCTCAAGAATGCTTTCCTATTTGCCATGAATTTTCTCGCTTTTGCAGCTTCTAGCCGGCAAAAGATGTCTTTTTGAAACATCCATTCATCTGTCCACAGGCCCTCCTTTGCGTTCGTTCTGGACGCGTTTCTGATGGTCGGAAACCACGTACCAGAGCCGACCTTTCAAGGCGAAAAGAGGCGCAACTACGCAATCAAATGAGGTTTGGCCGCATCTCTGAGAACTGGGAAATCGACGAAGAAGCACTACCGTCTTCTCATCCGTCACGTGGAAAGCCTTGATGATCATCCTGAGTCCAGAGACCGTCCTAAACCCCTCGGTGCTTGAAACGCGATCGCTGCCCAAGAAGGTCATTGGGCGCGTTCAGATCCTGCCAAGAGGGGCCGCACTCTCGACTTGGATCCGACTGATTTTCGAGATTCAGTTTCTGCGTTACTTGTCCGCGCTCTTGCCTTTTCTGGCATTGATCTTGTTTTCCAGGGACCTTGCGTTGCCGGTTACCCAAGCGCCATTGGCAATGATCCTTGTGATCGGAGTAGTAGAATTGAGGGTTCTGCGCCTTTCGAAACCGGCCAGAGAACGCCTGATGACGCAGGCTGATGCCGACCGCATCCACGACGCTTTTGCTTTTCGCGCCAAAGCGTTATTGCGGCGGATCGCTGCGCGCAGAGGTATCGTGGCGGGCGAGTTGCGGTTGGTAGCGGACCAATCCGAGCTGGCACGCGTGGCCCCCTTGACGTTCGTCTCCATCCAGTCGGCAGACCCCTCGCCGCATATCGTGGCTCTGGCGCCGGAGGATCGCGAGATCCTGCGCGGCCTTTTCGACGAGTCCCTGTCCGAGCACGATTTGCACCGGGCCAATCTGCGCGTCGATGATGCGTTGAGGGATGTGCGTCTTGATGCAGAGGGCGTGTCAGCTCACGCCCGTTTGGCGGCCTGGATGGATGCGCAAGCGGTGGAGGCGTAAGCGATGACGATCAACGCGACCCGTATCTCGGCCGGTGCGGCATTGGACGTTCTGCGTGCGGCGTGGGAGGCGCAGGAGGCCGGGAAAATGACGGCGTCGTGGATGCTTCACGGTCGCCCAGGCGTCGGAAAAACAGAGATCATTCAACAGCTTGCGACTGAAATTGGGGCGGAGCTGTTTGACCTGCGGCTCACCACGATCGAGCCTCAAGATCTGCGCGGTCTTCCTTTCTACGATCACGCGTCCCAAAAGACAGTCTGGTATCGGCCCGAGGATTTGCCCGATCGGGAGGCGCCTGCGATCCTGTTTCTCGATGAGTTGACGGCCGCGTCACCAAGCTTGCAACCGACGGTCTATGGCCTGCTTCAGGAACGCCGCGTGGGGCGGCATGTTCTGCCGGACACCGTCTTCATCGTTGCGGCTGGAAACACCGTCGACGATGGCGCAGTGGCCTACGAAATGGGCACCGCGCTGTCGGATCGTCTGGTCCATATCGTTGTGCTGGCTGACACGGAGGATTGGCTCAAGTCCTATGCCCCGAACGCGGGCATCCATCCAACCGTTGCGGCGTTTCTGCGAACGCGCCCGGATCTGTTCGAAACGACGGAAGCCTCGTTGCGACGTGGAGAGGCCGTGGCCTGCACGCCCAGGTCTTGGGCGCGGGTCAGTGACATCATGGGGCTTTCGATCCGTCGGGCCACGCGGCACGTGATGATCGCGGGCACCGTCGGCGAGGCCGTCGCCGCCGAATTCGCCCTGATGGCCGATGAAATTGCCGCGACGGTTCAGGTCGAGACGATGCTGGACGCGTCGCGCGCGGACCGCGCGGCGTTGTTTCCCAGCACATTGCACGGTCTGACGGCGCTGATCTATGGCATCATTGGCGCCGTGGATGAGAAGCGGCTACCGGCCGCGATCGAAATCCTGAACGATCTCAGATCATTGGAGCGTACCGGCCTGCCAGTGTCAGAGCTTGCCACTTTCGGGTTTGAAATGCTGATCGCCCGGGCGATGGCGCGAGGATGGCAGGCCGCTTTCGCTACATCAGACGCCTATGCGGAATACGCCCGGCATCGGGCGGCGGCATGGCTCCCGTGAGCCACAGTTTGCGTGCGAGGGCAGCCCTGTCCCACCTCGGAGAGGTCGACCCGGCGCTCGGCGTCCTCGCCCTGTGGTGCAAGCACCGCGACGCAGAAGGCGCGACGCGAACCTATGGAAATACAATAATTTACGGGCCGTCCTTCATGTCTCTTGGCGTGGCCGAGCAAGTGGGCCTGATGGCGCATCATGTCCTGCATGTGGCGCTGCGGCATTCCAACCGACAGGTCGCCTTTGCAGAGCGCTTAGGTCCTACATTCGACGCAACCCTTTTCGGGCTGGCGGCGGACGGGTTGATCAACGAGACACTTCTGTTGGCGGGCCATGCCCTGCCTCGGCCTGCGGTTCTCGTGACGGATCTGTTGGAAGAAATTGGCAAGCCCGCCGCGTCATCCGTTCAGGCTTTGACAGAATGGGACACGGAAAGGCTTACGATGGCCTTGCATGCCAGTGTGGAACAGTCGGAAAAAGCTCGAAAATTCGGACGATCGCGGGATTTTTCGCCGGACCTTGTGGGAGGCACTGCGGGGGATGAAGATGAGGCGCCAAGTGCTGCAGATTGGCGAAGCCAAATGGTCCATGCCTTGGAAGCAGGGCGCCGGGCGGGCACCGGGATTGGCCGATTTGGCGGGATATTGGCGGATCTCGCCCCGTCGCGCATCCCTTGGGAAGTGCAATTGCGCGGCCTCTTGAGCACCGCGCTGAGTGACGTTTCGCAAACGTCGTACCGTCGACCCGCCGCGCGATGGATCGCGATGGCGTCTCAGGCGCGGAAGGCCGGGACGCCAGAGCCGGTGTTCCAGCCGGGGAAGACGCGGGACGCCTTTCGCCCTCGGGTCGTTGTCGGTCTGGATACCTCCAGCTCGATTGAGGCGACGACCCTGTTACTGTTTTGTCAAGAAACAGAAGGTGTTAGCCGCAGGTCCGGCGCGGAGGTTCATCTTTTGGCCTTCGACGAATGTGTGCACGCAGCACGCCGACTGGATGCAGGAGGGTGGCGCTCGCTTCGTCAAAACCCTGTTCGAATCGGTGGCGGGACCGATTACGCACCGGTGTTTGAGGCTGCCATGCGGCTGCACCCCTCGATCCTGGTGATATTGACGGACCTCGATGCGCCATTCGGACCGGCCCCCCGATTTCCCGTCCTTTGGGTCGTTCCGGCGCGGGGTGCCAAGGAAGTTCCTTTCGGACGGGTGCTTGAGGTCGACGCATGATTACTCCGCCGCAGCGGCCTTGGCATGGCTCTCGCGTTGGGCGGCTTGCCAATCTGGTGCGATCCAAGTCTCTCTGTTTTCTGCAGGCAGGCGGCGCCCCAATATGTGATCTGCGGCTTTTTCACCGACCATGATCGAAGGGGCATTCAGGTTACCATTCGGAATCAATGGGAAAATCGAGCTGTCCGCCAGGCGTAGACCCTTCACGCCGATCACTCTGTTCTCTGGATCCACCACGGCCATGGGGTCGTCTCGTTGCCCCATTCGGGCTGTTCCACAGGGGTGATAGGCTGATTCCGCGTGCTCGCGAATGATCGCGTCCAGCGCCGCGTCGGTTTGTGCGGCGTTCCCCGGTTGGATCTCATGGTCGACGAAATCCTTGATCGGACCGGTTGCAAAGATCTCTCGTGTCAGGCGGATCGCGCGGCGGAAGTCTTCCCAATCCTTGGCGTGCGACATGTAGTTGAAGCGGATCTTTGGCGCGGCAGCGGGGTCATTGCTTGCAAGCGTGATGTCACCGCGGGAGGGAGAGCGCATGGGTCCGGTATGGGCTTGAAATCCATGGCCGCCGGGGGGCGTTTTGCCATCATAACGCACGGCGATGGGAAGGAAATGATACTGAATATCGGGGTATTGCACCCCGGCGTTCGAGCGGATGAAGCCACAAGCCTCGAAATTGTTGGTCGCCCCGAGCCCGGTCTTGTTGAACAGCCATTGCGCGCCCACCAGTGCCTTGCCCCAAAGCGACCAATAGGGGGCGATGGAGACGGGCTGAGAGGCCGCGTATTGAACATAAAGCTCCAAGTGATCCTGAAGGTTCTGACCAACGCCGCAACGATCCGCGACGATGGGAATATCTTTATCTGCCAGATGGTTACCGGGTCCAATTCCACTAAGCATTAAAATTTTAGGCGAATTGATCGCACCGGCGCACAGGATCACCTCAGCGCGCGCTCGGATCAAGGTTCCGTCTGACAGGCGAACACCCGTGGCACGCCCCTCCTTGAACTCGATCCGTTGCACTAGACCCCTCACCATGTCGCAATTCGATCGAGCGAGAGCGGGCTTCAGATAGGCGCTTGCCGCGGACCAGCGCTTGCCTTTCCAGACCGACATCTCGAAGGCTCCGAAGCCTTCTTGCCGATAGCCGTTATAATCGTCGGTTCTGCCATAGCCAGCTTGCGCACCGGACTCGATAAAAGCTTGATACAGAGGGTTTTTCCGTTCCCCTCGCGTGATGTGTAGTGGGCCGTCATGGCCGCGGAACGCGGGGTCGCCGGCGTCGCCGTGCCACGTCTCGGCGCGCTTGAAGTAGGGCAGGACGTCGGCGTAGGACCAGCCGTCCGCGCCCATTTCGGCCCATATGTCGAAATCCTGCGCATGGCCGCGCACGTAAATCATGCCGTTGATCGATGACGACCCACCGATGACCTTGCCGCGCGGGCAGGCCATGACGCGGTTGTTCATATGCGGCTCGGGTTCGGTCAGATAGCCCCAGTCATACCGCTTCATCCCCATCGGGTAACTCAGCGCGGCAGGCATGTTGATGAACGGTCCCCAATCAGAGCCCCCATGCTCGATGACAAGCACGGACTTCCCGGCCTCAGTCAACCTGAAGGTCACCGCGCAACCCGCTGATCCTGCACCAATAACGACGTAATCAGCTTCCATCTAAAAGGCGGCCTCCACCGGTGACATTCCGACGTAAACCGTCTTGAGTTGAGAGTAATGTTCGATCGCCGCACGCGCATTTTCGCGCCCTACGCCCGAACCCTTCATACCTCCGAAGGGCACTTCCACGGGCGTCAGATTATACTGGTTGATCCATACGCTGCCTGCTTCAATCGCGTGCACGACGCGGTGAGCACGGGTGATATCCGCGGTAAATACCGCGCCGGACAGGCCGAGGTCGGTCGCGTTGGCTCGTGTCACGACTTCCTCTTCCGTTTTGAAGTCGAGAACGGACATGACTGGGCCGAAAATCTCTTCGCGCGCGATGGTCATGTCGTCTGTCACATCCGTGAAGATCGTCGGCTCAATGAAGCAGCCGGGCCGATCCAAGCGCTTGCCGCCGTGCACCAGGCGCGCGCCCTCAGCGATGCCTTTTTCGATGTAATTACAGGTAATTGCCAGCTGTTCTTCACTTACCATCGGGCCGAAATTCGTGGCCTCGTTGCGGGGGTCTCCGATGACGGCATTTGCAGTGCGCTCGGCCAAACGTGCAAGGAAGGCGACCTTGATGCCGCTTTGGACGAACACGCGGGTACCGTTCGAGCACACCTGACCCGAGGCATAGAAATTGGCGTTGATCGCGCCCGAAACTGCATTTTCCAGATCGGCGTCATCGAAGATGATGAGGGGGGATTTGCCGCCCAACTCCATCGTTGCGTGCTTCATGTGCGCAGCGGCAGAGGCGTAGACCTTCTTGCCGGTCGCGGCGGACCCGGTGAGTGAGACCTTGGCGGTGCGTGGGTCTTCGACCAGCGCTTTGCCAACCTCTCCGGCCCCTTGGATCACGTTGTAGACGCCTGGGGGCGCGCCAGCCTCGACCAGAATTTCTGCTAATTTCAAGGCACATAAGGGCGTTTGTTCAGACGGCTTGAAGACCATCGTGTTGCCGCATGCCAGTGCCGGGGCGCCTTTCCACGCGGCGATCTGGGTGGGATAGTTCCACGCGCCGATACCGACGCATACACCAAGCGGCACGCGCATGGTATAGGCCCAATCGCCGCCCAATTGCATGTGTTCGCCGGCCAGGGATGCGGCGAGGCCGCCGAAATACTCCAGGCTGTCGGCGGCAGAGCTTGCATCGGCGATCAACGTTTCCTGGATCGGCTTGCCGGTGTCGAGGGTTTCCAACTCACTAAGTTCTTGATTTCTTTCCCGGATGATGTCCGCAGCCCGGCGCAGGATGCGTCCACGCTCCACGCCCATAAGCGCCGCCCATTGCGCTTGAGCCGCCTTTGCCGCGGTCATTGCAGCTTCCACCACCGCAGGGGTGGCGGCATGGACGCGGGCGATCTCCTCGCCGGTTGCGGGGAAGATCACGGGGATGGCGTCACCTGCTGTATCTTCCAGATACGCGCCGTTCACGAAGTGGCTTGCGGTCGGCTGCATTGTCATTCCCCTCCAGGATGGTGTTGATCTTCCTCAAGAACATTGAGGTTCATATGGTTAAGTATGTGGCGTTCGCACCCCATGCAGGTGGTCGCGAAACGTGTCGATCCAGCGGCGAGGCGGTCGAGCATGGGCGTGTGAGGTCGGTCGAACGGGCCTTCGCGAATGGGCGTCGCGTTCAGTCGATCCGCGATCAAAAACAAAGCGTTAAGCGGGTTCATCGGATCGCAAGCTCCAGAAAATCCGTGACCCGTGTGATGGCGGCCTCGGCGTCGGGTGGACCGACATCGGCCAAAGCGTGCCGGATGTAGAGGCCGTCGATCAGCGCCGCCGCCGTCGCAGCAATGCGTGGCGCGTCAGGCGTTAACGGCGTTAACGCATGGGTCAGGTTGGAAACGAGGCGGTTTTGATAGACGCGTAGCAGACGCGCGGCTTGCGCGTCGCGTTGGGCCATGACGTAGAAGGTCAGCCAGGCCGACACAACATCAGGGCAGAAGTTCTGCCCCCCGAAAGAAGCGCGGGCGATGGCGGTCAGACGCTCCATCGGGGTGTCCGCGCGGGCCAGTTGAGCCCGCGCCTCGGCCCCGAATTCCGCAAGGATCGCGCGCATCGCCGCCAGCAGCAAATCGTCCTTGGATCCGAAGTAGTGGTGCGCCAGCGCCGAGGACACGCCCGCTGCCTTCGCGATCTGTCCCATGGTCACGTCCAGCGACCCGCGCCGCCCGATTTCCGTGATAGTCGCGTTGACAAGCGCGTCCTTCCGTATAGCCATCATACCTGTGCGGGGCATCGCGAGACCTTCCATGTTGCCGTGCACCAGAAATAGTTTTTTAATTGACTGGTCAATCAACAAAAAGATCAGCAACCTGTGGGAGACCAAAAAATGACTCTTTATCGCTCGACGGCGACATCTGTATTGGCCCTTGCGCTTAGCGCCGGGACCGCCATGGCCGATGCTCATGCCGATTGCGGCACCGTGACGTTCTCGGACGTGGGCTGGACCGACATCACGGCGACCACTGCTGCGACGACCGTGGTGCTTGAGGCGCTGGGATACGAGACCGACATCCTGGTCCTGTCCGTGCCCGTCACCTACACGTCGCTGGCCGCCGGTGACGTCGACATCTTCCTTGGCAACTGGATGCCCACGATGGAGGCTGACATCGCGCCCTATCGCGAGGCCGGGACCGTCGACACCGTGCGCGCCAACCTTGAGGGCGCGAAGTACACGCTGGCCACCAATGCGGCAGGCGCCGCGCTTGGGATCACCGATTTCGCCTCCATCGCCAATTTCGCCGATGAACTGAACGGCGAGATCTACGGCATCGAGCCCGGCAACGACGGCAACCGCCTGATCATGGATATGATCGAAGCGGACGCCTTCGGCCTGAGCGAGTTCGAGGTCGTCGAGTCCTCGGAGCAGGGGATGCTGGCCCAGGTCGCCCGTCAGAGCGACCGCGAGCAGCCGATCGTCTTCCTCGGCTGGGAGCCGCACCCGATGAACGCCAATTTCGAGCTGACCTACCTTGAGGGCGGCGACGATTGGTTCGGCGCCGATCTGGGCGGGGCGACCGTCTTCACCAATACCTCGGCTGGCTATGTGGCGGCCTGTCCGAACGTGGGCGCGTTGTTGCAGAACTTGCAGTTCAGCCTTGCCATGGAGAACGAGATCATGGGTGCGATCCTGAATGACGGTGAAGAGCCCGCCGATGCGGCGACCGCGTGGATGGTGGCCAACCCTGACGCCGTGATGGCCTGGCTTGACGGTGTGACAACCTTCGACGGGGGCGATGCCACCGCTGCCGTGTCCGAAGCTCTGGGTCTTTAAGTTAACGGCGTTTACCCTTTGGATGGTCCGCCGTTTTCGGTGGGCCATCCGCTCTGGGGGGGCCGCACCTCATCCATTGGGAAGGCCAAGATATGAATTGGTTTCAAGAAATCCGCCAATGGTGGCGTGAGGACGGCATTTCCGAATGCTCTTTCCCCAATGATCCGGACGTGACAGGCCCGATCACCTTCCTGACCGAATGCAAGTTGCGCATCGGTGACGGTGCAGAGGCGGCATTCGACTGGCTGCAAAGTAACGGGGCTTTCCTCTTTGACGCCATGGCGGTCGCGCTGGAGGTGATGATCGACCTCTTCCTCGCGCTCCTGCAAGAGCCGCCCAACACGTCCTGGATCCAGGACATCCGGTTGCGCGACGCGGCCTTTCTGTATCCGCAGGAATGGCACCCGTTCCTGATTATCGCGATTTTCACCGCGCTGGCGTGGTGGCTGCACCGCGGCTGGAAGGTGCCTGCATTGGTGGCAGTCGGCTTCCTGTTCATCGTCAACCAGGGCTACTGGGAAGAGACGACCGAAAGCCTGACCCTCGTCCTTTCGGCCTGCGTCGTCTGCATGGGCGTGGGTGTTCCCATCGGGATCGCGGTGGCCCACAGACCCCGGCTTTACGCCTGGATGCGGCCCGTGCTGGACCTGATGCAGACCCTGCCGACCTTCGTCTATCTTATTCCGGCCATTGTATTTTTCGGCATCGGGATGGTGCCGGGCCTGATTGCCACGGTGATTTTCGTGCTGCCTGCGCCGATCCGGTTGACCCATCTTGGCATTTCGTCCACGCCGCAGTCCTTGCTGGAAGCCGCCGATGCGTTTGGGGCCACGCCGTCGCAAAAGCTGTGGAAGGTCGAGCTGCCCTATGCCCTGCCGCAGATCATGACGGGCCTGAATCAGACCATCATGCTGTCGCTCTCGATGGTGGTGATCGCGGCCCTTGTGGGGGCCGACGGATTGGGCGTTCCGGTTGTGCGGGCGCTGAACCAGGTGAACACCGGGCTGGGGTTCGAAAGCGGATTTGTCATCGTCGTCGTGGCCATCGTGCTCGAACGCACCTTGAGGGTAAAGACATGAAATTGAACGGACAATGTCATTGCGGCGCGGTGCGCTTCACGGCCGATTTGACGGACGGGTTGGCCAGCGCGCGGCGGTGCGATTGTTCGCTGTGCACGATGCGCGGCGCGGTTGCTGTCTCGGCGGCACTGGACGGTCTGACAATCACGCAAGGCGCTGACAACCTGACGCTTTACCAGTTCAACACCCGCGTGGCCGAGCACTATTTCTGCAAGACCTGCGGCATCTACACCCATCACAGGCGGCGCTCGAACCCCAATGAATATGGGGTGAACCTGGCGTGTCTGGAAGGTCAATCGCCGTGGCAATTGCCCGAGATTACCGTCAACGACGGCCAACAACACCCCAACGACGGCGGCCCGCCAAACGGTGTCGCAGGCATCCTGCGCTATGAGGCTTATCGATGAGCACAGCCGTTTCCTTCCGCGATGTCTGCATCATGTTCGGCCCCCGCCCGGCGGCTGCCCTGAAGATGGCCGACGCGGGTGACACCCGGTCCGAGATTCAGGCCGCCACGGGCCATGTTCTGGGCGTTCACGAATGCTCGCTCGATGTGGAGGAGGGCGAGATCCTTGTGCTCATGGGGCTCTCGGGCTCGGGCAAATCCACGCTTCTACGGGCGGTTAACGGCCTTAACCCCGTGGTGCGCGGTCAAGTGGAGATCCACGACGGGGAATGGTCTTGCACCTTGCCGGGGGCCTCCAAGGCGGACCTTCGCTACCTGCGCCAGACCTGCGTTTCGATGGTGTTTCAGCAATTTGGCCTGCTGCCCTGGCGCACGGTGCGCGAGAATGTGGGCCTTGGCCTGGAACTGGCGGGCCAATCCCCCGCCGTGCGGCAGGCGGCGGTTGATACGCAACTGGCATTGGTTGGCCTCAGTGAGTGGGCGGACCGTAAGGTCGGCGAGCTTTCGGGCGGGATGCAGCAGCGCGTGGGCCTTGCCCGCGCCTTTGTCACCGACGCGCCGATCCTGCTGATGGACGAGCCGTTCTCCGCGCTCGACCCGCTGATCCGTAGCAAGTTGCAGGACGAGCTTCTGGACCTGCAACGGGACCTCAAGCGTACCATCATCTTCGTCAGTCACGATCTGGACGAGGCGTTCAAGATCGGCAATCGCATTGCGATCCTTGAGGGCGGGCGGATCGTGCAAGTCGGCACGCCGCGGCAAATATTCTCGGAACCCGCGACGGACTATGTTGCGGAATTTGTGTCCAATATGAACCCCTTGGGCGTGTTGACCGCGCGCGACGTCATGAAGGACCTGCCCACAGTCGGGCCCACAGTCGGGCCGCTTATCCCGGTCGAGATGCCGGTCAAGGACATCCTCGAACGGTTCGCCGAAAGCGCGGCACCCTTGGCCGTGGAGGAGGACGGAGAAGTCATCGGAACGGTCACAACGGAGTCCATCGCCGCGCGGTTAGGCACCCCCGGCTAGGTCCGCCATCAGCCGTTCCAGATGCCAATCGCTGTCGCCCAACTGGTGGTCGATCATCACCAGCCGCTTGGCGTAGTGCGACAGCGGGTACTCCCATGTGATGCCGATGCCGCCGTGCATCTGGATCGCCTCTTCCGACACCTGCCGCGCGATCCTGCCCACCAGATGTTTGGCTTGCGCAGCGCGTTTTGCAAAGGCCTCGGTGCCGTCAGCGGAGGCGGCAAGAATCACGATGGAGCGCGCCTGTTCGATCTCGATGGCAAGATCGATGGCCCGGTGTTGCAGGGCCTGAAACGCCCCGAGGGGTTGGCCGAATTGTTTGCGGGTCTTGAGGTAGTCGACCAGCATGCCTTGCACCACGTCCATCGCGCCAAGCGCTTCGGCGCACAGGGCCAGGGCACCGCGATCAAGGGCCGTTTGAAGGAGGTCTTCCGCGTTTTCCATGACCTGCTGCGCCGGGGTTTCGTCGAAGAAGACTTCTCCCGCAGGGCCGCCGTCGATCATGGCGTAACCGGTGATTTCTGCCTCAGAAGCAGTGACTTGGAACAATCCGATGCTGTCGCCGTCGCGGGCGGCGACCAGCAGGACGTCGGCAGTCGGGGCGCCGTAGACCACGGTCTTTCGTCCCGTTAAGCGATCCTGAACGGCTGTCGTGGTGATGTCATGGATACCATAGGGCGCGTCGGTCTCGCTGATCGCGAGGGCATAGCGTGTGCCTGTCATCAGGGCGTCCGTGTCCGCCAAAAGGGCGGCGGCGAGGAGTTGGCCCAGGACAGGCTCTGGACACAGCGCACGGCCCAGTTCTTCGAAGACGGTGACGATGTCGAAGCCGTGGCCCCCCATGCCGCCACGTGCTTCGGGGACGAGGGCATAGAAAAGGCCCAGGTCCGTCAATTCCGCCCATCTTTCGGGGTCATGGAATGGGTCGGCGTAAGCTACGGCGTTACGGTGCTCGATGCCGTAAGCATCGGCCAGGTAGCGGCGCAGGGTCTCGGACAACATGCGCCGATCGTCGGATTGCTCGAAATTCATTGCATCAGCCCTTTGGCCAGAATGTTGCGCTGAATCTCATTCGAGCCGCCGTAGATGGAGATCTTTCGGTTGTTGAAATAGCCACCCGCGTTGTGGGCGTGACCGGCAGGTGCGATCGCCAGATTGTCGAGGTCCTCGGACGGGAAGGGGGCCGCAGCTGGCCCCAAGGCCCGGCGCGCCAGATCGTTCAACGCCTGTCGCAGGACCGTCCCCTTGATCTTCAGCATCGACGGCTCCGCCCCCAACTGCCCGCCCTGGGCCGCCTTCGACAGCATCCGCAGGTTGGTGATCTTCATCGCTTCCAATTCCGCCTCGATCTCGGCCAGGCGCGCTGCGAAAAGAGGGTTCTGGATCAAAGGCTTGCCGCCGCGCGTGACTTGACGCGCCAGTGCTTTCACCTGCTCCAGCGCCTGCACGGAAAATCCCGTGCCGGCGATGTTGGCCCGCTCATGCCCCAGAAGGTATTTGGCAATGCTCCAGCCCTCGTTCTCCGCACCCACACGGTTCGCGACGGGCACGCGGACATCGGTGAAGAAGACCTCATTGACCTCATAGCCGCCCTCGATCAGGCGGATCGGCCGCATCTCGATGCCGGGCGTGTCAAGGTCGATCAAAACGAAGCTGATGCCCGCTTGCGGCTTGCCCTCGAACTGCGTGCGCACGAGGCAGAAAATGCGGTTGGCGTATTGGCCATAGGTTGTCCATGTCTTCTGGCCGGTGATGACATAGGTGTCGCCGTCCCGCTCCGCGCGGGTTTTCAGCGAGGCCAGATCGCTCCCCGCGCCGGGCTCGGAGTAGCCTTGGCACCACCAGTCGCGGCCGTCCAGAACACGGGGCAGATACTCGGCCTGTTGCGCAGGCGTGCCGAATTGCATCAGCACCGGCGCCAGCATTTTCAGGCCGAACGGCACAATCCGGGGGGCATTGGCCAGCGCACATTCTTCCTCAAAAATGTGCAACTCGATCGGGCCCCAATCGCAGCCGCCGTGGGCCTTTGGCCATGTGCCCGCAAGCCAGCCCTTTTGCGCGAGGATCGCGTGCCAGCGCTCCATGTCGTCTCGGGTCGCTCCCGCTCCAGACGCGACGCGGGCGGCGATGTCAGGGGGCAGGGCCTCGGCAAGAAAGGTGCGGACGTCGTCCTGGAATGCCTGCTCTTTCGGTGAATGTGTCAGATCCATCGTGCCCTCCCGTGGTTAACGAAAGGGTAGCAGCCGATCGCAAAAGCGCCAGCGAGAACGTAGCGTTACATCGAAAACGACGTCCCGCAACCGCAGGAGGACGAGGCATTGGGGTTGTCGATCGTGAACCGCGCGCCGATCAGCTCCTCGGTGAAATCGATCACCGCGTCCGCAAGAAACGGCAATGAGACCGTGTCGACCACGACCTTTTGGCCTTGGCCTTCCAGCACGAGGTCGTCCGTTGCGGGCGTATCGAGCTTGATTTCATACTGAAATCCTGAACAGCCGCCACCTTCGACGGCCACGCGCAGGGCTTGCGGGGTGTCGGCGTCCTCATTGATCTCGGCAAGACGCGCGAAGGCGCGGTCCGTGACTTTGGGAGGGATCGAAAGCATGGGCGTTCACCTGTCGTAAATCGCGAATACCTGCAATATATGGGGGGCAGGGGCCCCGGACAAGACACGCCACAAGACACACCACAAGATCGCCCCGCTGGAGGCAAGATTTATGCGCGCAGCCTATGCATGCGACCCGATGGCCACGCGCGGACGCGCGGTCGCGGAAGAAGAAAGCGCCCACCGCTCCCCGTTCCAGCGGGATCGCGACCGAATCATTCATTCCAGCGCATTCCGGCGTTTGAAGCATAAAACACAGGTGTTTGTCGAACATGAGGGGGATTACTTCCGCACCCGTCTGACCCATTCGCTGGAGGTGGCGCAGGTCGCGCGAACGATGGCGCGGGCCTTGGGCCTGGACGAGGACCTGACAGAAACCGTCGCCCTGGCCCATGATCTGGGCCACCCGCCGTTTGGTCACACTGGCGAAGATGCGTTGCAGGCACTGATGGCGCCCCATGGTGGCTACGACCATAACGCGCAGGCGCTCAGGATCGTGACCCATCTGGAGCGTCACTACGCCGAGTTCGACGGCTTGAACCTGACGTGGGAAACGCTTGAAGGCATCGCAAAACACAACGGCCCCGTGGGCGCCCCCTTGCCTTGGGCGCTGGAGGTCAGCTGCCGCGATATCGACTTGGAACTGTCCACCCATGCCTCGGCCGAGGCGCAGGTCGCCGCGCTGGCCGATGACATCGCCTACAATCACCACGATTTGCATGATGGGTTGCGGGCCGAGCTGTTTTCGACGGACGAATTGGCCGAATTGCCGATCCTCGATCGGTGTTTTGGGGCCGTGGATCAGCTCTATCCCGGCCTCAACTATTACCGCCGCAGGCACGAAGCCCTGCGGCGCTTTTTTGGCGTTTTGGTCGAGGATGTCTTGGCCAACGCCCGCGCCACTTTGGCGGAAATCGATCCACAGACCCCTGTGGATATCCGCACCGCCGGCCGTCCCGTTATTCGGTTTTCCAAAGGGTTGTTCGACGATCTTCACGTCATCCGTACATTTTTATTCAAACGCATGTATCGCGCCCCCTCCGTGGTCGAGATGCGGGCAGATGTGACGCAAGTGGTGGAGGATTTGTTCCCGTTCTTCCTGCAAAACCCCGATGAATTGCCAAAGCAATGGCGCAAGGATGTGGAGGAGGTCGCAGGCGATGCGACCCAGCTTGCGCGGATCGTCTCGGATTACATCTCGGGCATGACCGACAGATTTGCCCTGCAAAGCCACCAAAGGTTGATCGGTGACGGCGATGGCGGCAAGGTGTGGGTGCCCCACTAAGCTCAATTCCGGAGCCCGATCATGCCCCCATTCATCCGCCTCGCCGCCCCGGCGATTGCCTTCATTGCATTCCTCTCGCCGGTTCAGGCTTTCCCCCAGGATGGTCTTTTTTATCAAGGATTTACCTGCCCCGTAGACGGCTTTGTGCCGGGCGGAGAGCGCACGGCCTCGTTGTCATTCCCGACCCTGTGCCTGTTCGAGCAGTGCTGTGATCTGTCCAACCCGGTCAACGTGCGTGATATGGATCAGATCTTCCTCTACGACGGCGCGTGTACGGCGGAAGGCAGTGCGTTCGATGCGCGCTTGCTGGTGGGCGAGTCGTCCAACGACGGGATCGTCGTCGTCCTCAACAACAACGCCTATACCTACACGCGCTGCGAGCCCTGATTGACGACAGCGCGGGTCGTGATAGACGCAGGCCTAATCTTTGAAGGACCCGTGACATGACCCTCTTCGCCGAGATCCGCGAAACCGTTCTGGCCGCCATTGGTGCGCTGGTTGCCGATGGTGTGCTGCCCGATGGGCTGGAGACGCGAGCCGTGACGGTCGAGCCGCCGCGCGATGCAAGCCATGGCGATATGGCGACGAATGCGGCGATGGTGCTGGCGAAGTCCGCAGGCATGAAGCCGCGCGATATCGCAGAGGCATTGGCCGCAAAGCTGGCCGATGATGCACGGATCGATACGGCCAAGGTGGCGGGGCCGGGGTTCTTGAACCTGCGGCTGTCGGGCGACGTCTGGCGCGGGATTGTTGCGCAGGTCCTTTCGGCGGGGAAGGGCTACGGGCGCTCCACCATTGGGGCGGAGAAGCGCGTAAACGTCGAATATGTCAGCGCAAATCCTACTGGCCCGTTGCACGTAGGCCACACGCGGGGCGCCGTTTTCGGCGATGCCTTGGCCTCGCTTCTGGATGTCGCGGGTTATGACGTGACGCGGGAATACTACATCAACGACGGCGGTGCGCAGGTCGATGTGCTCGCTCGGTCCGTCTATTTGCGCTATCTGGAGGCCCACGGCCAAAAGGTCGCGTTCGAGGATGGCACCTACCCCGGCGACTATCTGATCGAGGTCGGACAGGCGCTGAAAGACAAGGTCGGCGACGCCTTCGTCGACAAGGGGGAGCAGTTCTGGCTGGCGGAAATCCGCGAGTTTGCTACCGAACAGATGATGGATCTGATCCGGTCGGATCTGGCGATGCTCGGCGTGGAGATGGACGTATTCTACAGCGAGAAATCACTCTATGGGACGGGCCGGATCGAGGCAGCGATTGATGATCTGCGCGGCAAGGGCCTGATCTACGAAGGCTATCTGGAACCACCCAAGGGCAAGAAGCCCGATGATTGGGAACCGCGTGAACAGACGCTCTTCAAGTCCACGGCGCACGGCGATGACGTGGACCGCCCGGTGATGAAATCGGACGGGTCCTGGACCTATTTCGCCCCCGACATCGCGTATCATTTTGATAAGGTTTCCAGGGGCTTCGACGAGCTGATCGATGTTTTTGGCGCCGATCACGGCGGCTATGTGAAACGGATGAAGGCGGCTGTCTCGGCCTTGTCGGATGGCCGCGTGCCGCTTGATGTGAAGCTGACCCAGCTGGTGAAATTGCGACGCGGCGATGAAGAACTGAAAATGTCCAAGCGTGCAGGGACCTTCGTCACCCTCGCGGACGTGGTGGAGATGGTGGGCCTGGACGTGACCCGGTTCCACATGCTGACCCGCAAGAACGACGCGCCGTTGGATTTCGATGTCGACAAAGTGCGCGAACAATCCAAGGACAACCCCGTCTGGTACGTGCAATACGCCCATGCGCGCATCCATTCTGTCCTGCGCAAGGCCGCAGAGGCGGGGATGACCCCCGACCCCGCAAACCTTGACGCCGTTAATGATCCGTCTGAACTGGCGCTGGCCGCCAAGATCGCCGAATACCCGCGCCTGATCGAGATTGCCGCCAAGGGCCACGAGCCGCACCGCGTGGCCTTCTACCTCTATGATCTGGCGTCGGATTTCCACGCGCTTTGGAACAAGGGCAACGCTGATCCGCATCTACGCTTCTTCCAAGAAGATGATCCATCGGCAACATCTGGGAAATTGTGCCTGATTTCCGCCGTGGCGATTGTCATTTCGAACGGTCTTGGTATCTTGGGGGTCACTCCGGTCGATCAGATGTGAGGCGCAAGACCTCTCCCGGCTGGACGTCACAGGCAATAGACCCAAGGGCCCAATCGGTCCACGGGCGATGAGGCGGGCATGGCAGATATCCAATATTCCGGGGGCGCCCCCGATGCGTATTCCTATGAGGGCAACTTTGAGTACGGCTATGATCAGGCCGCTCCCACGGCGGCCTCAGTTGACGCATCGCGGGTCACACAACTGATCAACTGGGCGGGCGCACTGGTGTCGATGGGCCTTGTCATCGGCATGGGTGTCTGGGCGTTTCAATTGCTGGTCCGCGACGTGGCGGACGTGCCGGTCATCCGCGCATTGGACGGGCCGATGCGCATCGCGCCGGAAAATCCGGGCGGCTCTGTCGCTGAAAACCAGGGCCTTGCGGTGAACCGCTTGGCCGAAGGGGCCGAAGCGGCCCCGGTCCCTGACCAATTGTTGCTTGCCCCGCCGCCGCAGGATCTGAGCGCGGCAAATCTCACACCGGAACCTGACGCCGAACCCGCGGAACAGGCCTTCGAAAACGCCTCTGCCGCTTTGCCGGACATCGATGCCGAAATCGTACCCGAGATCGTCCCGGAGGTCGATACCGACGCCCTGATCGCGCGCCTCTTGCAAGAGGCGACGCCGCTGACGGACATGGACGCGCCATCGCTTGGCGAGCCTGCGTCGGAAACCTTGGGCGAGCCGTCCGTCGACTTGGTCGCGCGCGCCGAAACGATCCCGATTTCCGTCCCCGGCGTGCGCCGCTCGCCACGCCCGGCCTTGCGCCCCGCTGGCCTCTCGGCGCGGGCCGCTGCGGCGCCCACCCCAACAACAGAGGGCGTTGTGGCAGATGGCATCACCGAAGATGACGAGGGCTTCGAGATCGCCGCCTCCGAGTTGGAGACAGGCACCCGCCTTGTGCAGCTCGGTGCCTTCGACACGCCAGACCTTGCCCGCACGGAATGGGAACGGTTGTCGCGCAACTTCCCTGACTTCTTCCTTGGCCGTGCACGTGTGATCGAAGAGGCCTCGTCCGGCGGAGCCACCTTCTACCGCCTGCGTGCCCATGGGTTCGGTGATCTGTCGGCGTCGCGCCGCTTCTGCGCGGGCCTTGTCGCCCAGGGTGCCGCCTGTATCCCGGTCACTGTTCGCTGAAATGACGCAATCGGCTACAATCCTCGGCTGTGAGGGGGTGGCCCTGTCGCAAGACGAGCGCGCCTTTTTCGCAGAGGCGGCGCCTTGGGGGTTCATCCTCTTCGCGCGAAACATCAAGAACGCCGCGCAAGTCTATGCTTTGACAAAGGAATTGCGTGCGGCAGTTGGTTATGACGCCCCGATCCTGATCGATCAGGAAGGGGGCCGCGTGCAGCGGTTGCGGGGCCCCATTTGGCGCGAGTGGATGGCGCCGCTGGACCAGATGGCCAAAGCCGGTCCGCGTGCCATGGCGCTGCGATATCGGCTGATCGCTCACGAATTGCGCGCCGTCGGGATCGACGTGAATTGTGCGCCTACCGCCGATATCGCGCGCGACGACACGCATCCCTTCCTGCGCAATCGCCTCTATGGCAGCGATGTGAAAAGCGTTGTCCAGACGGCCCGCGCCGTGGCCGATGGGCTGCTGGCGGGGGGCGTATTGCCTGTGGTGAAACACATCCCCGGACATGGCGCGGCGGTGGCCGATAGCCACAAGGACCTGCCACGCGTCAGCGTGGATCGCGCGACGCTTGATGCGACGGATTTTGCCGTGTTTCGCGCCGTCGCATCGCTGCCCTTGGGCATGACAGCCCATATCGTGTACAAGGCGCTTGGCGGCACATTGCCCGCGACCATGGACCCGGACGTGATCGCCCTGATCCGCGATGACATCGGCTTCCAAGGCGCCCTGATGACCGACGACCTCTCGATGGGCGCGTTGCCCGGTCCGATCGGGGCACGTGCGGCGCGGGCCAAGGCGGCGGGGTGCGATTTGATCCTCCATTGCAACGGCGAATTGCCGGAAATGCAGGACGTCGTGGCACAGTCCGGTGCGCTTGACGGGGCCGCCAAAGCGCGCACGGATGCGGCGCTTGCCCTGCGCAGATCGCCCGAGCCGCTTGACATTGACGCCATAGAGCAAGAGCTTTCCGACCGTCTGGGCGGAGAGGTCTATGTCTGAAGGCGGGCAACCAGCCAACACCGACGATTGGGATGCGGTCAGCGCCCGCCGCGAGGCGGAGGCGCTTATCATTGACGTCGATGGGTATGAGGGACCGCTGGACCTTCTGCTGACCCTGTCGCGCACCCAGAAGGTGGATCTGCGCAAGATCTCGATCCTTGCTCTGACCGAGCAATATCTTGTTTTCATTGAAAAAGCCCGCCAATTGCGAATCGAGTTGGCGGCCGATTACCTTGTGATGGCCGCGTGGTTGGCGTTTCTGAAGTCCAAGCTGCTGCTGCCGCCGGAACCCGGTGATGAGGGCCCCTCGGGCGAAGATCTCGCCGCGCATCTGGCTTTCCAGCTAGAGCGTTTGGCCGCGATGCGCGATTGTGCAGCGCGTCTGATGGCGCGGGACCGTCTGGGCCGCGACCGCTTCGTGCGGGGCCAGCCGCAAGCCATGACGACCAACCGCAAAGTGACCTACACCGCCGGATTGCTGGATCTGATGCAGGCCTACGCCCGCATCCGCACCAAGGATGAATTCCGCCCCTACGTGATGGACCGCGAGGCGGTTCTAACCATGGAAGAGGCGCTGGATCGCTTGCGCGGCATGGTTGGCTACATGGGTGAATGGGCGGATCTGATGTCCTATTTGCCTGACGGTTGGACGACGGACCCGGCAAAGCGCCGCTCGGCGGCGGCGGCGAATTTCGCGGCGGCGCTGGAACTGGCGAAAGCGGGCCGCGTGGAAATCCGCCAATCCGAGACGTTCTCACCCATCCAAATGCGCCGGAAAGACCCATGACAAAGACCCCGGATAGCGCCCCTGGGCGTGCTGAAGAAAGCCTGTTTCGCGCCCCTCCTCTGGCGGAACAGGAACGCATGGTGGAAGCGCTGCTCTTCGCCTCCGCCGAGCCGGTAAGCCTGGCCGAGATGGAGGCGCGCATGCCCCACGGTTCGGACCCGGCCGAGGCGCTGCATCTGTTGCGCAAGCGGTATGAGGGGCGCGGGGTACAGGTCACCAAGGTGGGGGACGCCTGGGCGTTTCGTACGGCGGCTGACCTGGGCTTTCTTATGGCGCGCGAGCAGGTGGAAAGCCGGAAGCTGAGCCGCGCCGCGATCGAGACGTTGGCCATCGTGGCCTACCACCAGCCAGTCACCCGCGCAGAAATCGAGGAAATCCGAGGGGTTAGCGTCAGCCGAGGTACCGTGGACCAGCTGATCGAGCTGGACTGGATCAAGTTCGGCCGCCGCCGCATGACGCCCGGACGCCCCGTGACCTATGTTGTTACACAGGTGTTTCTGGATCACTTCGGCCTGGAATCCGCACGCGATCTGCCCGGCCTCAAGGAGTTGCGCGACGCGGGCCTTTTGGAATCGCGCCCGCCCGAGACGGAAGAGGCCCCGGACACCCGCGACGAGAACACCGGCGATATGTTCGACGATGATGCCGATGCCGCCCTGGACGATGACGATCCGCTTTTTGAAGACGACGCCTGAATTCCGCCCAAGTCATTCCTTAACGGCATTAACACAGGCAGAAAGAGGTTCCTTTCCATGGACAGAATTCTCAACATGATCTTGCGCCGTGCCATCGGGCGCGTGGTGAACAAGGGCGTCGATGCGGGCATCGACATGGCGACGCGCGGGCGTAACGGCGCGGCTCCGAACCAGCAGCAGCGCGGACAGGCAAAGGGCGCGGTGCGTCAAGCGCGCGGCGCGATGCGGATGTTTCGGCGCATCGGGCGGATGTAGCCCGTCGACTAGCGGCAGGTTTTCCCCGTAAGGAATTCCGCTGTCGCCTTGGGGGGCGGGGCGACCTAACTTCATCACATCCCCGTGATTGATTTAGGATTTTATGCAATGCCCCTTCTGACCTTTTCCCGCCTTGCCACCGCTTTAACCCTGACCCTGACCCCCCTCGCGGCGCTTGCCGACGGGCCGTGGCAGGGCAATTGGGATACCTCCTACAGTGACCTGAATTTGCTTCAGGACGGCAACCTTGTGTTTGGCGAATACGTCGATCGCGGCTGGATCATCGGCTACACTGATCCCAGCGGCACGATCCTGCGCGGCGCTTGGGTGCATGAAAACAGTGACCGCTGGGGCGCGTTGGAATTCCGCCTGACCGCCCCCGGCGTCTTCGACGGGTCCTGGGTTGAGGACCAGACCACCTTCGCGTTTGAGGACGGCACCAATTGGGACGGCACGCGGGCCAGAATCTCGCCTGGCTATTTCCCCGAGGGGCTGGATGCCGCCATTGTTTGGCCGCAGGAATTCGACCTGAACGCCCTGTCGCGCAGCGGTTGGTTCGGCCCGGTCACTTGGGCCCCGATGCCGCAGCCCACGCCCACGCCAACAGTGAACGCGAACTGCCCCAATGTCGCGATGGACACCGGCCTGAGCGCCAGCAACAACCCCTATGTGACCACCTCCGGCATATCCAACGCGGCGACCGCGCCCTGGACAATCTATGCGCAGCCGCCCGCCGCGCCCTTGGGCTCGCTGGCGTTCACCGGCGGGTCGGCAACCTTGCAAATGGACGCCTGCGTTCCGCTTTTCGGCCCCACGCTATCGAACCAGCGGCGCGACATTCGCCTGCACAGTGTTGTGCTCAGTCAGCGCGGCGATGGCGATTACCAAGGCACGGGCTGGTTCCACGACTATACCGCGGGCATCCAGGGCGCCGCCAGCTTCTACCTGACCAACCCGGCGGCGGGGCAGGGCATGGCCGCCCTGACCATCACCGGCGAGGGCGGTCGGTGAGCCGAAAGCGTGCTGCTCGACTACACGGCTGATTGAAGCCATGGCATTGGGGCCACACTTGTGGCCCCTTCGCCGCCGCCCGTGCCACGCTGCCTAGATTTTGCCTTATTTGCCCGCCAACCCTGTGGATAAGTCAAAAACAAAAACAAATGAGGCAGTACCATGGAGCGGCTCGTTACCAACTTCCTGCGCTTTGTCGCGGGGCGCGACGGCGAAAAACCAACAAACATTCACGTCAATCGGATCGCGATGGGCAGCAGCCACGACCGGGCCTTGGCCGCCTTCAAGGCCGAGCAAGCCAAGGTCGCCAGCCGCCAGGACGGGGCAACCTTTTCCACCAAGCGCGGGTCAAAGTAGAACGCCCCCAACGCACGGATCAGGAAAGGCGCCCCCGGGCGCCTTTTTCATTTCCGCGGCACGTACGACAAAAAAAGGCGCCCAGGGGCGCCTCTTTCTCGTTCAGGATCAGCTAATTAGCAGCTGTAGTACATCTTGTACTCGATCGGATGCGGCGTGTGCTCGTAGGCGTAAACCTCTTCCCACTTCAGGGCGCAATAGCCGTCGATCTGGCTGCGGGTGAACACGTCGCCCTTCAGCAGGAACTCGTGATCGGCTTCCAGCTCGTCCAGGGCCTCACGAAGCGAGGCACAAACCGTGGGGATGCCCGCCAGTTCTTCCGGGGGCAGATCGTAAAGGTCCTTGTCCGACGGATCGCCAGGGTGGATCTTGTTCTGAATGCCGTCAAGGCCGGCCATCAGCAGGGCCGCAAAGCACAAGTAGGGGTTGGCCGCCGGATCGGGGAAGCGGGCTTCCACGCGCTTGGCCTTCGGGCTTTCCGTCCACGGAATACGCACACAGCCCGAGCGGTTGCGGGCCGAATAGGCGCGCAGAACGGGGGCCTCAAAGCCCGGGATCAGACGCTTGTAAGAGTTCGTCGAGGGGTTCGTGAAGGCGTTCAGCGCTTTCGCGTGCTTCAGGATGCCGCCGATGAAATACAGCGCCTCGTCCGAAAGGTCGGCATATTTGTCGCCTGCAAACAAGGGCTTGCCGTCTTTCCAGATCGACATGTTCACGTGCATGCCAGTGCCGTTGTCGCCCGCGATGGGCTTGGGCATGAACGTTGCGGACTTGCCGTAGGCATGGGCCACGTTGTGGATGACGTACTTGTACTTCTGAAGCTCATCGGCCTGCTTGGTCAGGCTGTCGAAGATCAGACCCAACTCGTGCTGACAGGACGCCACCTCGTGGTGGTGCTTGTCGACTTTCATGCCGATGCGCTTCATCGTCGACAGCATCTCGGACCGCAGATCGTGGGAAGCGTCGATCGGGTTGACCGGGAAATAGCCGCCCTTCACGCCGGGACGGTGGCCCATGTTGCCCATCTCGTACTCGGTATCTCCGTTCCAGGAGGCATCCTGGGCGTCGACCTCGTAGGAGACCTTGTTGATCTCAACAGACATGCGCACGTCGTCGAAGATGAAGAATTCAGCTTCGGGGCCGCAGTAGAACTTGTCGCCGATGCCCGAGGAGATCAGGTAGGCCTCAGCCTTTTCCGCAGTGCCGCGCGGGTCGCGATCGTAGGCCTCGCCCGTGTCGGGCTCTACCACCGAGCAATGCACGCACAGCGTTTTTTCAGCGTAGAACGGGTCAACGTAGCCCGAGTTGGTGTCCAGCATCAGCTTCATGTCAGAGGCTTCGATGCCCTTCCAACCGGCGATGGAGGAGCCGTCGAACATGAAGCCCTCCTCGATGAAGTCTTCGTCCACCTGGTCGGCGCACAGCGTCACGTGCTGCAACTTGCCACGCGGGTCGGTGAAACGAACGTCGACGTACTCGACATCCTCGTCCTTCATCATTTTCAAGAAGCTCTCTGTGCTCATTGTAAACTTTCCTTGGATTCGTAAGGGGTTAGTAGATTGTGCACGCCTGCACAGGTGTCTTACAGCGCGTCTTCGCCCGCTTCGCCTGTCCGGATGCGGATGGCTTGGCTGACGTCGGACACGAAGATCTTTCCGTCACCGATCTTGTCGGTCTTGGCGGCGGCGATGATCGTCTCGATGGCGGCATCGGCCATGTCGTCGGAAAGGACGACTTCAATCTTCACCTTGGGCAGGAAATCCACGACGTATTCTGCACCACGGTACAGTTCCGTGTGACCCTTCTGACGCCCGAAGCCTTTGACTTCGGTCACGCTGAGGCCCTGAATTCCGATCTCCTGGAGGGCTTCTTTCACTTCGTCCAGCTTGAACGGTTTGATGATTGCTTCGATTTTCTTCATGTTGCCGTCGTCCTCCTCGCCAAAGGCTTTGCGCCGTGACATCATTTTGCGCAGGCCGCGTCCATGCGGGACGGCGTGCAGCTTGAGGTTGCCCGATTGAATCTGCGCTTGCTGGCTATTCATTGTGCGTGGCGCCTAAAAAATAAGCATTAGTGAATCTCTGGGGAGAGGTCCATGGCAGAACTGATCACCGCCGCCCAGATGCGCGCGATCGAGGCCGAGGCGATCGCCAGCGGGCGCGTCACGGGCCTTGAGTTGATGGAGCGCGCCGGTCGCGGCGTGGTGGAGGCGATTTTCGAGGAGTGGCCCGAACTGGCCGCAACCTCCCGCAGGGCCGTGGTCCTGTGCGGGCCGGGAAACAACGGCGGCGACGGCTTTGTCGTGGCGCGTCTGTTGAAGGAGTGGGGCTGGGAGGTGGAGGCGTACCTTTACGGCGACCCCGACAAGCTGCCGCCGGACGCTCGGGTGAATTATGAGCGGTGGAATTCTCCGACGCGAAGCCTCTTTGACGTCAACGACGCTGAGATCTTCGATTTCGATGTTGTGGTTGATGCTCTATTCGGAACGGGGCTTGTGCGCCCAGTACAGAACCTCAGTAATCTCTTTGGGACGCTTCGTATGGGTATGGATACGGCCTCTCCCACGATACTGGAAGGCCCGCCGTTCATAGTTGCAGTGGATGCGCCGTCCGGCCTTGATATGGACAGCGGAAAAGTACTTGGCGAAACCGATGCGGGCCTTGAGACAGGTCTTCCAAGTTCGGCCGTTGCGCATTTGACGGTTGCTTTTCACAGTATGAAACATGGGCATATCCTCGCGGAAGGCCCGTCCAGGTGCGGTAAGGCGGTCGTCGCATCCATAGGAATTGAGGGCCGCCCGCCTGGCCAATTGGAAGCTCCGATTGAACTTGCGGACGTCGATTGCGTCGCCGGGATCGTGAAAAGGTCGGGCCATCACAAATACAACCACGGCCACGCGGTTGTTCTGTCCGGGGCGATGGGGCGTTCCGGGGCCGCGAGATTGGCGGCGCGCGCCGCCTTGCGGGTCGGGGCGGGGCTGGTGACGGTGGCTGCACCGGGCTCGGCAATGATGGAATGCGCCACGCAGCTCACTGCCATTATGCTGCGCAAGTGCAAGGGGGCGGAGGGGCTGGCAACACTGTTGGAAGACAAACGCCTGAACGCGCTGTGCCTCGGGCCGGGGTTGGGCGTGGGGCAGGAGACCCGCGATCTTGTGGGGGCGGCGCTGGCCGATCCGGCGCGAGGGGTGGTGCTGGACGCCGATGCGCTGACCTCTTTCGCCGACGACCCAAACGCCCTGTTTTCAATGCTCCATCCTAAGGTCGTTCTGACGCCCCATGCAGGTGAGTTTGCGCGCCTGTTCCCGGACATTGCCGACAAGTTGAACGCCCCGGCCACAACCGGCCCCGCCTATTCGAAGGTCGATGCAACGCGTGCCGCCGCAGAGCGGGCCGGATGTGTTGTCCTTTTCAAGGGGCCCGATACGGTCATTGCCGATCCTAATGGCGCCTTTGCAATCAATGCCGCCGTTTATGACCGTGCGGCCCCCTGGCTTGCCACCGCAGGATCGGGCGACGTGTTGGCGGGATTGATCACAGGGCTCATCGCGCGGGGACTGTCACCAATGCAAGCGTCCGAGACCGCCGCCTGGCTCCATGTGGAGGCTGCTCGGGCGTTTGGTCCCGGCCTGATTGCCGAAGATTTGCCCGAGATGCTGCCGCAGGTGTTTCGCGATTTGGGTCTGTAACATGCAGAAGCGGCACCCGTTGGGGCACCGCTTTTGGGTGAGGGGAACTCTTGTGTCGGGCGCTTCGGCGCCCTTTCCGATCAAGCCTTGGCTGCCACCTTCGGCTTGTCGGCAGAGGCCAGTTCAAGGCCGTCTGCGTAGATGATTTCCGGGGCGCCCAAGTAGAGCGACAGCATGATCTGCGAGCCGGTCGTCACGGTCCGGATGAATTGGCCATCGACCAGACGGGCTGCCTGGGGCGCGGCGATGTCCTTGCCCCACATAGCTTGTGCGCGCCAATCGCGGACCAGAACACGCTGGCCGGGCATCAAGGTGATGTCGGTGGAGGGTTTGCCACCAAGCGCATCGGCCGAGACAACAACGCGAGGCGTGCCTTCGGGCAGCGTATGGCGCATCACCGCTATCAGCTTGCGCACACCGCGCCGGGTGATGATGCGGTCGCCGGGGTTGAGGAATTCAACGGGGATCGCCCCGTCCATGGTGAGAACGGTGGTTCCGGGGGCAAGGCCAGCCTCACAGGCATCGGTCTTGGCGCCCGCGCGGGCCGTTGGCCGCGGGGTGGAATTGGTCATGGGTGCTACTGCTCGCTCGTTCGGGCATTTGATGCCTCGTGTTTGTGTTTGCGAGTTTACGTCATCCAAGCCCATCGGGCGAGCGTTTTCTTGAATGATCAAAGCGGTGTCAGTCATCGTCTTCCCCTCAGGTTGTCCGGGTGGCAGCCCGGTGATGCACAGGTTCTCGCGTCGAATTAAGGCACAAACTGGGCGAAACGAGGTTATGGGTGGGTTAATGCTAGGGTGATTTTTGGTCTCGATTTGATTTGAATGCCCTGCTAAGTGCTGCCTCAATGCGGGTGTGGCGGAACTGGTAGACGCACCAGATTTAGGTTCTGGCGCCGCGAGGCGTGGGGGTTCGAGTCCCTTCACCCGCACCATTTTTTAGTATTTGGCCTACTGTCCTTCGGGCTGCTTGAAGCCGTGCAAGTTCCAGGTTGCTCTTCCCACGCGCGGCAGGGGGGACCGATCATTCGATGCGAAGTTCAAGCACCTCTGCCTTGCGAAATGGGGGCATCTCTTTGCGACTGTGGAGGTGCATCGGATCCACGCTTGCGCCGTTCGTCGACCCATGCGGGATTGCGCGTGTCTTGCGATGTGCGTTCGCACGGCTTTTTAGCCTGTCAGGTTTGATCAAGGCGCGACCAGGTGACGCTAGGGCATCGCCCGGTCGCGCGTGCTGCGGTGGTCACTGCAGCAGATAGTCGTTCGTGAACCATGTCGACACGTCCGGCATCGCCTCCAACGGATTGCCATCTTCACCGCGCAGGATGCCTGCCTCAAACAGGAAGGTCGTGATGTTTGTGACCATGCCGGCATCAATCAGGCCGACGGGCTCCGCTTCATCTTGCAGGTATCCCCCCTCGGCCAACGCGGTCATGGACGCGCGGACGAGGTCGGGATTGGAGAGCATACCAGCCGTCTCCGCGATCAGAATCTCTGCGGCTTCCTCGGGGTTGTCGGCCGCAAACGCGTAGCCCCGTTGGGCCGCTTGCACAAACGCGCGCGCGACGTCGGGGTTTTGCGTCAGCCAGGTGGCATTTCCGCCCAGGAATGTCGTGTGCTGATCCGGAACGCCGAAGTCCGCATAGCGAAACGCGCGTTGGGGACGGCCAAGCAGGACAGAGTTCACGCCCTCCCATGTGCTGACTTCGAGGGTGAAATCCACGCGCCCGTTTGCCAGCGCTTCATAGGCCGAGGTGCCAAGGGTCACGGTCTCGAACACCCCTTCGCCGCCGTCATTGCGGATGATGGTGGAAATCAACGCCTCTTCCCATGCGGACCCGAAGCCTGCGTAAATCATGCCGTCCAGATCAGACGGGCGTTGGATATCCTCTCGGTCGCCGTTGAATACCAGCCGTCCCGTTTCGTGCTGCACGACGGCCATGACCACGGTCATATCGGCCCCGGTTGCGCGCTGGCTGTGGAAGCCCACGGCGCTGAGAATGCCAAATTCGGCCACGCCGGCGGCGACCAATGTGCCAGAGGAGGTGTCGGTGTAGGGCAGGATGTCGACGTCCAGGCCCGCCTCTTCAAACCAGCCCATCGATTGGGCGACGTAGAGGCCGACGTGGTTTGTGTTGGGCGTCCAGTCGAGCGCGACGCTGAGGGTTTCTTGCGCCGAAGCGGGTAGGGTGGCCGCGCACAGGAAGGCGGCGGTTACGAGGTGTTTCATCTGGAGTCTCCGGTTTGTGTCAGAAGGATGTCGAGAAGCTTTGCCTCTTGGGCATGGGCCTGGGGTGGAATGGGGCGCCCCATGCGGGGGCGTGGCGTGGCGATGGCGACTTCGGCAATCACGCGGGCGGGGCGGGCGGACAGCACGTAGATGCGATCTGAAAGGGCCACCGCTTCGCGGACGTCATGGGTTACCAGCAACGTGGTCCACTTGGCGGTTTGCCAACGGTCTTCGAACCAGCGTTGCATCCGGGTGCGGGTCAGCGCATCAAGCGCGCCGAACGGCTCATCAAGAAGCTGTACGGGGCGACCTTGCACAACGGTGCGCAGCAAGGCCGCGCGTTGGCGCATACCGCCGGAAAGCTGCGCCGGGTAGCGGTGCGCAAACCCGTCGAGGCCGAAGTCCTGCAGCAACGGCAGGACCTTTTCCCGCGCGTCTTTGCGGGTCATTCCCTGTACCTCCAGCCCCAGGGTCACGTTGTCGATGATCCGCCGCCACGGCATCAGCGCATCGCGCTGGGGCATGAAGGCGAAGTCCCGGCTGGCTCCGTCAACGGGACGTCCGTTGCAGGTGGTCACGCCCGTGTCGTGCCGCAAGGCGCCGGTCAGCAATTGGAAGATCGTGGATTTCCCTGCACCCGAGGGCCCGAGGATAGAGACGAACTCGCCGCGGGCCACATGCAACGAGATGTCATCCAGAACCCGTGATGCGCCGCGCGTGACACCCACGCTGCACATCTTCAGCACGCTCAATGGTCCTCTCCCGCATCACGCCAGCGCAGGACGACGCGTTGAAGCACGGCCGTCAGGGCGAAAAGGACCAGTGTCAGCGCCGAGCTGATGACAACGGCCGCCAGCACCAGATCGGGGCGAAAACTGTTCTTTGCGTTCAGGATCACGATCCCCAGCCCCGCCCGCGCGCCGACATATTCCGCAAAGATTGCAGCGACGACGGCGTAGGTGATCGAGATGCGCAGGCCGGCGAAGAAATATGGCATCGCCGATGGCAGGCGCGCGGCGCGAAATACCTTGCCACGGCTGGCGCCCATGGACCGCAGCAGGTCCTCGATTTCCGGGTCTGTGGCGGCATATCCGTCCACCAGCGCCACCAGCATCGGAAAGAACGTGACCAGCGCTACCAGAAGCACTTTGGGCGTCAGATCAAACCCGAACCACAACACCACCAGCGGCGCGATCGCGACCAGGGGAAGCGTCTGGCTGACCACGAAGATCGGAAACAACGCCCGGCGCACCCGAGGCATGAAATCCAACACGATGGACAAGGTGAAGGCGACGGTCAGCGACAGCGCAAAGCCCGTGAACGTGGCTTGAAGGGTGGGGATCGTGTTGGCCCAAAGGAGATCGCGGTTCAGCCACATCTGATCGAGCACGCGCGAGGGCGCGGGCAGCATCAGCGGCGAAATGCCGGACAGATGCACATAGAGTTCCCAGATCACGAAGGCGCTGGCCACGCTTACCACGGCAGGCACGCCGCGGGCCAACCCTCCGCCGGACGGGCGGGGGACAGGGCGTGACATGTCAGCGTGTGCTGGGGCTGTTGGCGGAAACCGTCAGGTCGATCGTGACATGGCCATTGGGCGGGCCGAAGCGGCAAAACGCTTCCTGCACTGTTGCGAAAACCGGGCCGGCATCGCCCGTCAGGCGGGTGCAGAAGTTCTTGGACCGATCGAATGTGCCGCTTTGCTTCAGGAAGTCGATGCAGCCCATGATCTCGGCCATGTGGTCGCCTGCACCCATGACGTAAAGCGAGAACTGGGCGTCGGCGATTTGCCCCTTCTCGGGCGTTGCGGCAAGCGCTGCCAATGCCTCTGATTGCCGCTCAGCCAAGGGCTGCGCGGGATTGGCCAATGTCGATGTCTGGCAAATCGGGTCATCGGGTTCACCGGGGCAGCCGCGTGACAACGTGGCACGCAGCACGATGTGGTGGCCGGACGCGGCGGCGGTCGCATAAAGATCCCGCAGGGCCGGGAACAAGACCTCGGGCGGCCCGACGATGAGGGTAGAGATATCGTCCGTCTCGATCCGCAATCTGTCGCGCCACGGATCAAGCGCGTTGAGCGCGCTCAAAATGACGTCAACAAAGCCGTCAGTCATCGGATAAAGGGAGACTTGTGCCCCTGAGAACATGTTTATTCCTCCTTGCTACGCTGGCATTACCCAGATCAGCTTTGAGGGACAGTGGGCTTGGCGCCCACATCTCAGCCACGACATTACGCAGCACCCCTGTGGTATTGAGAGGATGGCGTGGGCCGGGAGGGAACGCAAGCGGTTTCGTCGCGCGGCTCGACCCTGCGCCGCTGGCGACTGCTTTGGGGCGAATAGGGCCGAGGGGGCGTTTCAGGGGGCTCCGCGCAGCGTCACCCTTTGTGTCGCTCGTTTTTTGGGGATCAGGGGTTCGGACAGGCAAAGACCGTCAGTCCCCAAGACCTGACGCAGATTTGTACGTTCTGATCTGGAAATCGCGGCACTATTGTTATCTTGTCTGTGGCGATGACGGATTCCCTGACCCATGATCGACCTGCCAGAAAAGGGCTTGCGGCAGCAGCCTTGGCAGGTGCGTGTTGCGTTGTCATAGCCGCCTTGGTCTGGACCCTCTTCCTCCGCGCGCCGCAAGAGCCTGCGCCTTATGAAGTGGCGGGGTTCGAGCCGATGACCGCCGATGCCCTGGCCGAGGAATTCTTTCTTGTCGCGCCAGAGCTTCTGACCGTCGTCTACCGCGCGTTCAATGAAACGGGGGAAGCCGAGATTTACGATAGCCTTGCCACGGTCGCGGCAGGCGACGCGCTGCAAGAGCTTTACCTGGAACGGGTGGGCGCCATGGTCGGTGGGGGGTTGGACCCCTCTGAGGAGGCGGACCAGCAGATCCACACCATGGAAATGCTGCGCATCGACCAGAGCCGGGAGGGGGAGCGTTTCACCTGGAACGCCCGCTGGCGCGTCGTGGGAACTGTCGGCCATGCGACGCACATGCATGTCAGGGGCAACACATATGCCGCGATCCTGACGGTGGAGCCGGTAGAGGGCGCGTGGCGGGTGACCGGGTTCGATCTGACGGACGTAGACCGCTCCGAGGCCGGAGAAATGGTGGCGGCCGAGCCATGATCGACCTCAGCGGCATCACCTTTTCCTATCCCGGTGGCGATTTTCGCCTGTCCGTCCCCGACCTCACCCTGGCGGATGGGGAACGGGTGGCCGTGGTGGGGCCCAGTGGCACCGGCAAGACGACGCTTTTGAACCTGATCGCGGGGATCGCGGTGCCGCAGGCGGGGCGGATCACCATCGACGGCAAAGAGATCACGGGGTTGTCCGATAGCGCGCGGCGCACGTTTCGGGCCAATAACATCGGCTTTATCTTCCAGGATTTCGCGCTGCTCGATTACCTGACGGCGCGCGAAAACATCCTTTATCCCTATCGCATCACCGCAGGCGCACCCTTGGACGCCGAGGCACGCGCGCGGGCCGAGCAATTGGCGAAAGCCTGCGGGTTGGAGGGGAAGCTGGGGCGCCGCCCCGGCGCGCTTAGCCAAGGCGAGCAGCAGCGGGTTGCGCTGTGCCGTGCCCTGGTGCGCCAGCCCAAGCTGATCCTGGCCGACGAGGCGACCGGAAACCTTGATCCCGACAACAAGGTCGCGATCCTCGATCTGCTTTTTTCGCGCACGCGCGAGGCCGGGGCCGCGTTATTGGCGGTGACGCACGACCATGATCTGTTGCCACGCTTCGACCGGGTGATCGACTTTGCAGATTTTCGCGTGGCGACGGAGGCGGGCGCATGAACACGCTGTTCCTGGCCCTCGCCTATCTGAAGTTCCATCGTCTGCGGTCGCTGATCCTTGTGCTTGTGGCGGCGATGATTCTGTCGGTGCCGCTGGTCAGCCAGGTGCTGTTGGACGGGGCGCGGACGTCGCTGACGGATCGGGCAGAGGCCACGCCCCTGGTGCTTGGCAACCGGGGCAGTCAACTCGACCTGGTGATGAACGCGCTCTACTTCTCCGATGACCGGGCAGAGCCGGTCACAATGGCCGCCAGCGAAGAGATCTGGGATGCCGCGCTTGCCATTCCGATCCCGCTCAACACCGCGTTCGAGACCAATGGCGCGCGGATTGTCGGCACCACGCTGGACTATTTCGACTTCCGCGATCTGGTCGTGGCAGACGGTCGCCAGCTTGCGGTTCTGGGCGAGGCCGTGTTGGGCGCCGCCGTGGCCGAGCGGCTTGGCCTTGGGCCCGGTGATACGGTGGTCTCCGCGCCGCAAAACCTTTTCGACCTCGATGGGGTCTATCCGCTGGAGTTGGCCATCGTGGGCGTTCTTGCGCCCAATGGTACTCCGGATGATGAGGCGGTCTTTGTCGATATCGCCACCACCTGGGTGATTTCCGGCATCGGCCATGGCCACGACGGCGTCGTGGCCGCCGACGCCGATACCGATGTGGTCGTGGCCAATGCCGCCATCGTCGAATTCAACCGCATCACGCCCGAGAACATCGACAGCTTCCATTTCCATGGCGACCCGGAAAGCTACCCCGTGTCCGGCATCCTCGTGGTCCCCGATGACGACCGGGCGGGCACGATCCTGCGGGGGCGCTACCTCGATGCGGCCAACCCGTTTCAGATCATCGTTCCGCAAGAGGTCGTGGGCGAACTGGTCGACCGGATTTTCCGCATTAAGTCATTGCTCGATGCCGTGACCTTGATCGTGGGGGTGGCCGCATTGGCCGCCGTTGGGCTTGCAGTGTTCCTGAGCTACCGCTTGCGCGCCCGAGAGATGCAGACGGCTTTCAAACTGGGGGCCCGGCCCGGCATGATTCTGCGGCTGCTGGCCTCTGAAACGATTATTCTGCTGGCCTGCGCTGGATTGATCGCTTTCGGCATCGTCATGGCCGTGCAATCATCGGGCGATACAATTGTGGCATGGCTGTTGGCGACCTAAATAAGAAACCAAAGACCGAACTGGGAGATTGAAAATGAAGAAGACACTTGCGACGATCTTGGCGACAACGGCGCTTAGCACTACAGCGGCGCTGGCGCATTACGGGATGATCATCCCCTCTGATCCGATGGTCTCTCAGCAAGATGGCCGCTCTGTCACGCTTGATGTCTCATTCTCGCATCCCTTCGAGCTGGTTGGGATGGAGCTTGTGGCGCCCGTCTCGTTCTCCGTCACCCATGAGGGAGACACCACGGATTTGATGGATGCCTTGCAGCCGGCCACGATCATGGAAGCCGCGGGCTTCACTATGGAGTACGACCTGTCCCGGCCCGGCACCTATGTCTTCGCGATGGAGCCGCAACCCTATTGGGAACCGGCGGAAGACAGCTACATCGTGCATTATACCAAGACCTACGTCAGCGCCTATGATGATGACGAAGGCTGGGACGCTCTGCTGGGTCTGCGCACCGAGATCGAGCCTCTGACACGCCCGTTCGGCATCTGGGAAGGCAACGTCTTTCAAGGCCGCGTCCTTCTGGAAGGGGAGCCGGTGCCCTTCGCCGAGATCGAGGTCGAGTATTACAACGAGGATCTGTCGGCCACGGCGCCCTCTGACCTTATGATCACCCAGACCATCGTCGCGGATGCCGACGGCGTGTTCAGCTATTCGACGCCGAACGCCGGATGGTGGGGCTTTGCCGCGCTCAACACCGCGCCCGAAACCCTCGATTTCGAAGGGACGCCGCGGGCCGTCGAACTGGGTGCCGTGATCTGGGTCCATTTCGAGGAATGGACCGGGCAATGAGGGGAGTTCTTGCCGTACTTGCGGTTGTGATGTCCACCACTGCGGCGTTGGCCCATCAGCTCAACGTCTTCGCCTATGTCGAAGCAGGCGTCGTGATCGTGGAAAGCCGGTTCTCCAACGGCAACCCGCCACAGGTGGGCGAGGTCAGCGTGCTTGACGGACAGGGGGAGCCGCTGATGCTGTTGCCGCTGGAAAGTGACGGAACGGTGCGCTTCGTGCTGGATCCGGCGCACGCCGAGTCGGGCCTGTTGATCGAAGTCAGAACCGGCGAAGGGCACGACAACTATTGGATACTGACGCCTGAGGATATCGCTCGGGGATCGGGGAGTTGATCACATGACCGCATCCGCTTTGACCCGCCGCCGACTGGGGCAACTGACGCTCGCCTTGGGGGCCACCACCCTTGCTGGCCGCGCCTTTGCACAAGAGCGGCTGTCCATCGCGGCGGTGAATTACCCGCTGGCCTATTTTGCTGAACGGATCGCGGGCGATCTTGCCGATGTGCGCTTCTTGGTTCCCGACGACGTCGACCCCTCGTTCTGGCGGCCCGGCATTGCAGATATCACGGCCATTCAATCAGCGGATCTGGTGCTGCTCAATGGCGCGGGGTTCGCGGATTGGACGGCGCGCACGACGTTGCCGCGTGCGCGCAGCGTCGTCACTTCTGCCGCGTTCGAGGATGCCTTCATCGCAACCGAGACGATCACCCATGCCCACGGGGACGGCGGCGCGCATTCCCACACGGGCACGGCCAACTACCTTTGGCTGGACTTCGCGCAGGCCCAGATGCAGGCCGAAGCCATCGCCGCCGCCCTGACACGCCGCGCCCCCGATGCAGAGGCGGACATCGCACGAAACCTCGACGCGCTTATCGCCGACCTTGGTGCGCTTGATACTGACGCCCGTGCGATCGGAGCGGCCGCGCAGGGGGTGCGGATGATCGCCGCGCACCCGCGCTACCAGTATTTCGCCCGCGCCTATGGCGTCGACATCGATGCCATGGAGTGGGACCCACGAGAGCCGGTGAACGACGCGCAACTGGCCGCGTTGGAAGAACGTGTGGCGGCAAGCGGCGCAAGATTGTTCATCTGGGAGGCAGAACCGGACGCGGCCTCCCGTTCCCGTGTCGAAAGCCTTGGGCTTACAAGCGCCGTCTTGCCACCGCTGGCCAATCGTCCATCGGACGGCGATTTCATCAGCGCAATGACCCAGGCCCTGGCGCAAGTCCACCAGGCCACGCTGTCCTTGACCGGGGGCTAGGTGGCACCCATCCGGCGTGCGGGCAGACTGCCCCCGTCAGACGCGCCGTCCTTGCCCAAAAAGAGCGGCGCTATCGCCGCGTATGCCGTGTTTACCTGGTTTTCATGCTTTTGAGGGACCCTGCGCTTGGTGATCGCGTCAAGATATCGGAACGGACTAAATGCCGTTCTTCCCTCAGTGGCGGCGTTAGGGGCTATCAACGGCGTGTGGAAACTGCCACTAACGCGCGCGGGCGTGTGACGTCCCGCTGGATCAGGAGACTCATTTGAAACCCTCTGACTGGACCCGAATTCTGGCCAAGTACCGCGAACCAAGCCATTCGCGCAGTTGGTTTGAGCTGGCCGTGACTCTCGCGCCGTTTACCGCAATCTGGGCGCTGGCGTGGTGGTCCTTGTCGATCAGCGCGTGGCTGGGTCTGGGGCTTGCGGTCGCGAATTCGCTTTTCCTTGTGCGTTTGTTCATGATCCAGCACGATTGTGGCCACGGGGCGTTCTTCAAGAACCGCCGTGTGGGCGACTGGCTGGGACGCTTCATCGGCGTGCTGACGCTGACGCCCTATGACGTGTGGCGGCGCAATCATGCGATGCACCATGCCACAACGGGCAATCTCGATCATCGCGGCACGGGTGATTTGCCGACGCTGACAGTACGCGAATTTCGCGCCAAGGGCTGGGTCGGGCGCGGGCTCTACCGCCTTGTGCGCAACCCGCTGTTCCTGTTCGGCATCGTCCCGTTCTATACCTTCTTCCTGCAAAACCGCATCCCCTTGGGCGTCATGCGCGGGGGCTGGCGCTATTGGATCAGCGCCCAGGGCACCAATCTTGCGATTGCCGCAATCGTGGGCGTCTTGTTGTGGTTCGGTGGCCTCAAGGTCGTATTTCTGGTCTTCTTCCCCACGGTTTTTCTGGCCGCAGTTGTCGGCATGTGGCTGTTCTATATCCAGCACCAGTTCGAGGATACGGTCTGGGACCGGGATGGCGATTGGACGGTGCAGGATGCCGCGCTGCATGGCAGTTCCCACTACCACCTGCCGGGTGTGTTGCGCTGGATGACCGCAAATATCGGGGTGCACCACGTCCATCACCTTGCCAGCCGCATCCCGTTCTATCGACTGCCTGAGGTTGTGCGCGACCATGACGTTCTGGCGCAATCCCAGCGGATCACCCTGTGGGAAAGCTTCAAATGTGCCCGCCTGCATCTGTGGGACGAGGACAGCCGCAAACTATTGTCCTTCTCGGACGCACGCCGCATCGCCTGAAGGATGCGGCGTGTCAGCCATGGTGCGCTTCTGACCGAGTTGATCGCCCTGCGCGACGGCACCCCGTATCCTTTGAAAACGGCAACGGATGCCTTTGTGAAAGGGGTCGCGGGCACCTTTCCCCGAGGGCGGAGCGTGCTGCTGGACTACCTGCGGCTGCATCGGTTTCAGCCCCATGACTTTGAAGGGGACATGCATTGTGACATCTGCGGTCTTCCAAGAGAGGCGGAAATCCGGGCTGACGCGGTTTTGGCAAGTGCCCAAGCGGGGCATTCCTCGAACGAGATGCCAGAGACCGTGTCCCCCCGTTGGGAAGAGGTTCTTACCCTTATCCCCGGTCCTGCCACCGCCGCAGAGCATGCCGTTCTTGGAACGCTTCTGAGGCTCATCGAAGAGGCACCGGAAGACGAGACACCGGGCGCGTTGGAAAAGCGCATCGCAAAGGCCGCATTTTGCCCATGACTGACAAATACAAGCGCCACGGTATCCTGCAAACGCTCGCGGAATGTGGGATCCTGCCAAACGATCTGGTGATGCCCCTCTATAAGGGCGCGCGGACCCAAGTGGAGTTCTGGGAGGCGCACAAGCGCCTCAAGGGCTCTGCTCGGTCAGATATCGTCCTGCCCCTTGCGGGGCGGCGCGGGCGCATGGGGGTGGATCTCGACCGATACCACGATGTCTTCAAGGCGGACCCGCCCGCGGCCCCCCGGTAACCGAGTGGCCTACGTCATAAGATCGCCAAACGAGCCGTCGCTCTAGGACGGATCGCGTTTCTTCTTCGGCTTCGCTGCGCGGGGTTTGCGCGGCTTTGGTGCGCCTTTGGCCGAGGCCTCTGCCGCGGCTGCCGCCGCGCGGGCCTTGTTCTTCTTGCTGTTGGCTTTGCCCGTTGTCGGTGCGCCAAGCCGGGCGCCCGGCTTTGTTGCGGGGTTGCCACCGGGACGGGATGGGCGTTCAAAACCGTCCCCCGCCGCTTTCGATTTATGACGCGGCTTGCGGGCCTTCCAGGGCTCGGCCTGGGGCAGGTCGGGCTTGGTGTCGGATGCCCCGTGGCGGGCTGGCTTGTCGTCAGCACCCCGATGGCGGGCGGGTTTCCCGTCAGCACTCCCATAGCGGGCGGGTTTCCCGCCCGGCGCAGGTTTCTTCGGCTTCTTTTGGCGTGGCGGCGGTGCGTCATTCCATTCCACCGGCTTCGTAGTGCCGGACTTGGGCGCTTCTGGTGCCCTTGAGGGACCCGGATCAGCGGCTTCGAACGTCTGAGCCTTGCCTGCTCGGCGGTCGTTGGATTTGTTGGTGCGCGGTTTGCGCTCGACCGGACCATCGGCGCGGGGCGGGCGCGGGCCGCGATCCAGATTGGGCGCGGCGTCCAGGCGGGTCAGGGTCGCGCCGTCCTCCACCGTCATTTTGCCTCCGATGGCGGCTAGGAACCCGTCCACCGCGCTTTCGCGCAATTCGATGAACGAGGCCTCGTGGTGGATGCGGATCGCGCCCACGTCGTCGCGCGTGATGTTGCCCATCTTGCACAGCATCGGCAACAGGCGGCGCGGCTCGGCGCCCACGGCTTGGCCGCCCGCCAGCGAGAACCACACGCTTGGCCCGAACGACTTGCGCTCGGGCGCGGCGGTGATCTCGGATAGCTCTTCAGGGGCCGAGCGGCGCTCGCGGTAGAGGCGGACGAAAGCGGCGGCCAGTTGCTCGGCGGAATACATCTGCGCCAAGCGATCCACGGTGGCGCGGTTGGATTCCTCTACCTCGCCCTCCCAATCGGACCCCTCCATCATCCGCTCATCATCTTTGGCGGTGACTTCTTCGGCCGAGGGCGCGTCGGCCCAGACGGCGGTCAGCTTCGCCCACCCCAAAAGGCGTTGGGCTTTCTTGCGCGCCGCAGGCGGCACGATCAACGCCGAGACACCCTTGCGACCCGCGCGACCGGTCCGGCCCGACCGGTGCAGAAGCGTGTCCTGGTTCGTGGGCAATTCTGCGTGGATGACCAATTCCAGGTTCGGCAAATCGATGCCGCGCGCCGCCACATCCGTGGCTACGCACACCCGCGCGCGCCCGTCGCGCATGGCTTGCAGCGCATTCGTGCGCTCGGATTGGGTCAACTCGCCCGACAGCGCCACAACCGAGAAGCCCCGGTTCGACAACCGCGTCGTCATCCGGTTCACCGTCGCGCGGGTGTTGCAGAAGACGATGGCATTTGGCGCCTCGTAGTAGCGCAGCACGTTGATGATCGCGTTCTCACTGTCGCGCGCCGAAACCGTCAGGGCCCGATATTCGATGTCCGAGTGCTGTTTTTCGCCCGTTGTCGTGGCGATGCGCACGGCGTCTTTCTGATAGTTCTGCGCCAGTTTGGCGATGGCGGCGGGCACGGTGGCCGAGAACATCAACGTCTGACGATCAGAAGGGGCCTCATCTAGGATGAATTCCAGATCTTCGCGGAAGCCCAGATCCAGCATTTCGTCGGCCTCGTCCAGCACCACGGCTTTCAGCGCGCTCAGGTCAATCGACCCGCGCATGATGTGATCCTTCAGGCGGCCCGGGGTGGCCACGACGATATGCGCCCCACGCGCCAGGGCGCGGCGCTCATCCCGCATGTCCATGCCGCCAACGGTAGAGGCAAGCGTCGCGCCGGCGTGGGCGAAAAGCCACGTCAGTTCCCGTTTTACCTGCATCGCCAATTCGCGCGTCGGCGCGATGACAAGGGCCAGGGGCGCGCCCGCGCTGTCAAACGTCTCGGCCTCGCCAAACATGCCCGGCGCGATCGCCAGGCCGAACCCCAGGGTCTTGCCCGACCCGGTCTGCGCCGACACCAACAGGTCCTTGCCCGTCAGTTCCGGGTCCGTGACTGCCTGTTGCACCGGGGTGAGGGTGTCGTACCCTTGGGCGTCGAGGGCTTTCTGGAGGGCCTGTTTCACGTCTGATCCACTTTTCACATATCCGCGCGCAGACGAATGGCCTGCAAAGGGCGGGGCGTAACGGCTTGTGAGGGGGAAGTATAGAGCATGCGGAAAAAGCGATGGAAGGCGGCGGGCGGTTGCGAAAGGATAGCGATACGCAAGCGGAGGGAACGATGGCGCGCAGATTGATCTTGGGAATTGATGTCGGGACGACCTCTGTCAAGGCGGGGCTGCTGGACACGAATGGTGCACAGGTCGCGGCGTTCTCCGAGCGCTATGACACCGCGCGGTCGGGCGACAACGTAGTAGAACAGGACCCCCGCGACTGGACGCGCCTGATCGATGCGGCCATCGCGCAGTTCGTCGGGGCGGGCTTCGGACCCGATATCGCGGCGATCGGACTGACTTCGCAGGTCAACACCCACGTTTTCGTGGGCGCGGACGGCGTGCCGTTGATGCCTGCAGTGGTTTGGCAGGACACCCGTGCAGTTGCCGAGGCCGCCGCATTGGATGCCCGCGTTACGGCAGACCAGAAGATCGGTTGGTGGGGCGCGCCGATGCCGATCGATGCCAGCCACGCGCTGTCGCGAATGGCGTGGGTCGCGCGGCATCGGCCCGAGGTTTGGGACGCCACCGCCCGGGTGCTTCTGCCCAAGGATTACTGCATCGCGCATCTGACCGGCGACACCTCAACGGACCCTTTGTCCGCTATCGGCCTTGTCGACAGCAATTTGCACTATATCCCCGAGGTCTTGGCCCTCGTCCCCGGCGCGGCCGAGCGGATGGCACCCCTGATCCCGGTGACCGACAGTGCCGGGATCGCGCGCGGACTGCTTAAGGGGCGGCCCGTGGCGTCGGGAACGATGGACGCCTGGGCGGGCTTGGTGGGGGCAGGGGGCGCGCAGGAGGGCTCGACCGTCTATCTTTCCGGCACCAGCGAGATCCTTGGGATCTCGTCGCGCACCGTTGTGCCGACCCCCGGCGTGATCGTGTTCCCGCAATGCGCAGGCATCCGGCTACATGCGGCCCCGACGCAATCGGGCGGCGACGCGGCCGCATGGTTCGCGGCCCTCGCAAGGATCAGCCTTGAACAGATGTCTGCGATGGCCGCGCGGGCCACAACGTCGCCGCTGTTCCTGCCGCAGCTGGAGGGGGAGCGCGCGCCGCTTTGGGACGGCGATTTGCGGGCCGCCTTCCTTGGTGTCTCGCGCCAGACCAGCCAAGCCGACCTTGCGCGCGCTGTGTTCGAGGGTGTGAGCTTCTCGGCGCGGCACGGGTTGGAGGCGCTGCAAACCTCTGCCGACACACGCAGTGACACGATTACCTGTGGCGGCGGAGGCTTTCGGTCGGACATCTGGGCGCAGATCCGCGCTGATGTTCTGGGGACAGAATTACATGTCCTGGACGCGGCGGAACCCGGTGTGCTGGGCGCGGCCACAATCGCCGCGATCAGCGCAAGCGACTATGCGGACGCGGCGGACGCGCAGGCCGCCCTTGCGCGGTTCGGGCGCCGCTTCGCGCCGGATGCGAAGGCCCACGCCCGCTACGACGATCGCTTCGCGCTCTACAAAGATGCCATTGAGGGGATCGCGGGATTGACCGCGCGTCTGTCTAGGATACCGTTGGGCGAACGGCGTTAACGCCGGATAATTCCTCGGAGGAGACACCCATGAAGACGACCCTTATCGCGGCATCCATGCTGGCGCTTGCTGCCGGCGGCGCCCTTGCGCAGAACGTGGCCGTGATCACACCCTATCTCGCGCAGCCCGGCACGCAGGCCTATGTGGAGGGGTTTGAGGCCTCTGCCGCCGAGCGTGGCTGGGATGTCAACGTCGTGGACACCGCCGGTGACGTGGCCGCCGCGATCGCCCGCATCGAGGATGCAGTGGTCCAGGGCGTCGACGCCATCGTGATCAACGTCGATCCGGCGCAGGTTACCGCAGGCCTTTTGGCGGCGGCGGATGCGGGCATTCCCGTGGTCGGCATGGACGCCGGAAGCGACCCGTTGGTGGCGGTCAACGTCACGTCGAATGGCTACGCGATGGCGGCGGAAACCTCGGTCTACCTCGCCAACCGGATCGACGGTGAAGGGGCGGTCGTGATGTTTGTCTTCGACGCTTTCCCGCCCGTGCAGCTTCGCGGCGTGGTGGCCGATGCGGTCTTTGGCAACTTCCCCGATATCGAAGTGCTGGATCGCGTGACCCCTGACGTGTCCGATGGCGGTATCGCCGACAGCCGCGCGCGGATGGAAGCCATCCTTGCCGCCAATCCCGAGCCGGGCTCCATCGCCGGGGTCTGGGCCGCCTGGGATCAACCGGCCTTGGGCGCGCTGCAAGCTATCGAGGACGCGGGCCGCGCCGACGAGGGTATCGTGATCACCGGCATCGATGCCAATCCGCAGGCCCGCGATGCCATCGCCATGGGGGGCAATTTCGAGGCCTCCATCGCGCAGGACTTCACCGGGATCGGTGCGGCAGCAGCGCAGGTGGTCGAGGGGCTTTTGGCCGGTGAGGACCAGCGTGAAAGCGTGATTTTCGTACCAACGCAGTTCGTGACAGTCGCCAACGCCACTGAATAGGGCACAAGCCGGGGCCGCTATATGGCCCCGCTGTTCTCCATGTCACTGATATCTTTGGAACATTTGTCGAAGTCCTACGCCGGGGTGCCTGCGCTCAGCGATGTGTCGCTGGCGTTGCGGGGCGGTCGTGTGCATGCCTTGATGGGCGAAAACGGGGCGGGCAAATCGACGCTGATAAAGCTTCTCGCGGGTGTCGTGCGGGCGGATCGGATGCAGGTGACGCGCGACGGGGTGCCCGTGCCCTTGACCCATGCCCAACATGCCCACGCGGCGGGCTTTCGCTTCATCCATCAAGAGCTGAACATCGTCCCCCAGATCTCGGTGGCCGAGAATATTCTTTTGGGTCAGCGCCTTCCACGCCGTTTCGGCCTTGCCGTCGACTGGCGCGCGGTGCGGGCGGCAGCGTCCGAGGCCTTGGCTACGCTGGGCGCCGATCATATCGACGTGCGCACGCTGGCCGGGGATCTGCCCGCGGGGGAGAAGATGCTGACCAAGATCGCCGCAGCACTTGTGTCTGACGGCGCGGCACCGTCGCTTTATGTGCTCGATGAGCCGACGGCAGCCCTGACGGGGGCGGAATCCGAGATGCTTTTTGACGTCATCGCCCGCCTGAAGGCGCGGGGCGCAGCGGTGCTTTACGTGTCCCATCGTCTGGATGAAGTGCTGCGGATTTGCGATGATGTCACCGTCCTGCGCGATGGGCGCCATGTCTCGACGGGGCCGGTGGCCCAGACCTCCAAGGCGCAGATCATTCACGACATGACGGGCCGCGAGGGGACGGACACCTACCCCGCCCGCGCCACGGCGATCGGGGACAAGGTGGTGGCAAGGGTGCGCAATGTCGGCACGAAACGCCTTGCTGGCCTTAACTTCGATTTGCGCGAGGGGGAGATCCTGGGCGTCACCGGCCTGTCGGAGGCCGGGCAAAGCCAGTTCCTGCAGTTGTTTCTGGGCCAGGAGCGCGTCGTCACAGGCAAGGCGACGTTTCACGGAGCGCCTTTGCAGTGCAGCCCGGCGCGGGCCTGGGACGCGGGCGTTGCCTACATCCCGCGCGAACGGCGCGCGGAGGCGTTGATGTTGGACCGCAGCATTCGCGACAACATCGTCTTGCCGCATCTGCGCGACTACGGCGCGCTGGCCAACAAACGGGCCGAGACCCGCGATGCCCGGGACATGTCGTCCAAGACGCGCCTCAAGTGCGATGGCCCCGACCAGCCCGTGGGGCAACTGAGCGGTGGCAACCAGCAGAAGGTCGTGTTCGCCCGGGCACTGCACGGAACGCCAAAGCTGCTGCTGCTGGACGAGCCGACGCGCGGCGTCGACGTGGGGGCGAAATACGATATCTATAGCCTCGTGCGCGCCCTCAGTGCCAAGGGCTGCCCGGTGATCCTGACGTCCAGCGACCTGCCCGAGGTGCTTGGCATGTGTGACCGGATCCTTGTGTTGCAGGGTGGGCGGCAAGCCCATCTGTTGCAGGCCGAGGGGCTGCACAGCTCTGATCTTCTGTCCTTTTTCTACACCCCCGAGGTCGCCTGATGACAAAGACGCTTCGCCAATCCGGCACGCTTGCAGGCTTCGTCGCGATCATCGTGTTCTTCGCGTGGAACCTGCCCGAGACCTTCCTGACCCCGCGCAACCTGATCAATATTACCCAGCAGCTTTCCATGTTGGCGGTCGTGGCCGCGACCATGACGATCGTGATGGTGATGAACGATTTCGACCTTTCGGTGGGTTCCATGGCAAGCCTGTCGGGTATTGTCGCGGCGATGCTGTTCGCCGCCGATTATCCGATTTGGGTAGGCCTTTTGGCGGCTGTTGGCGTCGGGTTGCTTGGGGGCCTGTTCAACGGTGTTCTCGTCTCTCTGATCGGGATATTGCCGTTCGTGGCCACCCTTGGCACGCTCACGGTGTTCAGCGGGGCCGCTTTCCTGATCAGCGATGGCCGCACGATTTTTGGCCGCGATATCCCGTCTGCGTTCTCAGGCTTTGCGCGCGGCGGGGTGCCACTTGATGCCATCGGTCTTGAAGGCATCAGCCTTCCGTTCCTGACCCTTACCGCGGCGTGCGTCATCGCGATTTGCTGGTTCACGCTGGAGCATACGACCTTCGGCCGTCGCCTTTACGCCATCGGCGGAAATGCCGAGGCCGCGCATCTGGCGGGTCTCAAGGTGAAACGTTTGCGCCTGATCGCCTTTGGCCTTACCGGCCTTGGTGCGGCGATCGCGGGGCTGATGTTTGCCGCGCGCGTGGCCTCTGCCAATCCGACGCAGGGCTCGGGCCTGATGCTGGACGCCATTGCCGCCGTTTTCCTTGGCATGACCATGAGCCGCCGGGGCGAGCCGCGCGTCCTTTACACCCTCGTGGGGGTGTTGATGCTGGGGATCCTCGACAACGGGCTGACGCAGATGCAGGTGGACAGCTATGTGCGTGAGATCCTGGTCGGCCTTATCGTTATTTCCGCCGTCGCCGTGGCGTCGCTGTCGAAGGCGCGCCGCTAGGGCTACTACTCCGCCATCTGCGCGTCGACCTGCTGTTCCTCGTTGATCAGCGCCTGCAACTGCCGCCGAAACCGCAATTGCCCGCCATCGATGGGCAAATCTATATGGGGCGAGGTCTTGGTGCTCATTCCGATCTGCACCTGGTTGAGGACCTCGCGATCCTCTTCGAAGGCGTGTTGGACGTCGTCGCTCATCATCTGGGATAGTTCGGCGTCATCGGGGCGAATGTTGCGCAATTGGAACCAATAGTAGCGGGTCTCTGACTCCGTGGTTGGAGTCATGAAATTGTAGCTGTCCATGATGAAGGTCTGCGGGTGCAGCGGGCCGTCCGGCCCCCCGGTCCCTGCGGGGGTGAAGACCGCGCGCACCAGCGCGTGCGAGGGATAGCGCACCTCATAATGCTGAAGCCGGTCGCAGTTGCCCTCGAACTCCACCACCTTCTTGTAGAACGGCGCGGGTTCGTGATCCATCATCCAGCGGTGCACGATGACGCCCGTGTCGGTTTTCGTCACGCGCAGGGGCGTGTCCTTGGTGGCGGCGGCGGCGAAGCTGGATTGGTGGACCCAGGCCACGTGGGTGGGGTCCAGCAGGTTGTCGCACATCAGTAGGTAGTTGCAGTTCAGCTCCATGGCGGCGCCACGGTTGATGCCCCAGTCGGGGTTGTCGTAGTTCTCGATCTCGAAGATGTCCGAGGGATCGGCAAGCGCCGGATTGCCCATCCAGATCCAGATCAACCCGTATTTCTCGGCCAGCGGATAGGCGTGGACGCGGGCGTTTGACGGGATGCGGCCCGCGCCGGGGGCCCAAACGCACTGGCCCGCGCAGTCGAACGTCAGCCCGTGGTAGCCACATTCGACCGTATCGCCCTTGATCCGGCCTTTGGACAGCGGCAGCTTGCGGTGGGGGCAGGCGTCTTCCAGGGCGACGAGGTCACCGCCTTGGGTGCGGAAGATACACACCTTTTCCCCCAGCACGAGGATCTGTTGCAGATCCTGCGTGACCTCGTGGTCCCAAGCGGCCACATACCAGGCGTTTTTCAGAAACATCGGGTTCTCCCTCAGCGCACAAGGTGCCTTTGGGTGGGCAGGCGCGCAAGGGATCGGCGCCAAAAAATTGCCCGGCAGTCAAGGGGATGACTGCCGGGCGGATAAGAAGCACGTGAAGAGGTCGCGCGCCTATGAACCGATGCCCCACTGGAATTAACGGGCACCGGGTCCCAATAGCACCCGCGCGCCTGAGCGTTCGGGTGTGTAGCTGTCCTTGAAATAACTTGCGGTTGAATTTGCGGCCTCCGCGACAAGTGCGTCGCGCAGGGGAGAGATACCGGGCTGCGCAAGTTCCTGCGCGATCCAGCGCGCCACCTGGGGTGCGGCGGCGGACGTGCCGGAAAGGCGCATGCGCGCGCCGGAATGTGTGCTCGCGCCCAGAACGCCGGGCAAGGCGGCGCTGAGTTCGGAGACGGCGGCGATATCGACGCCGTCGAAGGGATTGGCGGGGTCGCCTGCACCGCTGAAGACCGACGCCGCGATGGTGTGGTTTTCGGCAATCTCGCGGCGGTCGAGGTTGGAGGCCCGCACGGAGCCCACGCGAATGGTATGGGCGCCCGAACTGATCGCGCTCAAGGTGCCTCGGCGCAGGACCCACGCGTCGTCGCTGTCGGCCTGATCGGCGCGCCCGTCGGGGCGCACGGCGCGGTATCGCGGGTCTTCCAGACGCGACTGGCGACCGTAGGGACGGAACCCGAAAGGGGTGTCATTGCGCTGACACCGCACGGTCACGGTTTCGGGTGCGGCGGTGTCTTCATTCCAAAGGCGCACCTCCCAATTGCCCGCAGGCAGGGTGGCGTCGGTTTGGGCGAAACCAGCGGCGTCGAGCGCTTGTTCAAACACCGATGGCGCCAGCACAAGGGTCAGTTTCAACTGCACGCTGATCTCGCGGCTGTCCTTGTCCATGGTCTTGCGGCCAAAACTGACAAGCGCCTCGTGGTAGGTCATGGCAACCGTGCGGTCGCCATCCGTCAGCGGTACGCCGTGGAAGAAATTCACCGGGTCCGGCGGCAGTTCGATCCAGTCGCGCGCCTGGGGCGGGCGCAATTCCAGCCGGAGGGGGGAGGGCAGGGCGGACAGAGACTCGATTACTTGCCGACGCTGTTTGGCATTCAGCCCGCCCTTGACGCCCTTCACCCCCTCCAGCCCGTAGGTCTCAGAACTGGTGGTGCGTTCCGGCCACCAGAATTCGACCACGGTGGGTGCCTTGTTTTCAGGTTGATGCCGCACGATGAGCGGGTGCGCGGGCACCTCGGCCTGGGTCGCGCTGACCTGCTGCTCGCCGTGGGTGCGATCCATGTGACTGTTGCCTGACGGCAGCACGACCCAGACGGGAATGCCATGGTCTTTCCACATGGCCTTCACGGCGTCGTCGATCCATTCCTCTAAGGCTGCGCGACCGCGCAAGGCACTGGCGTAGATCCCGTAAGAAAAGTTGAGCACCACGGGCACCCGGTCGCCGTCCGCGGGCTGCAACCGCACGGCCCGGTCGAGGATGTATGCCATGGCATGGGTCACGAATGGCGCCATGAAAGCGCCCGAGGCGTTTTGCGTCGCGTGACGCGCCAGTTGCACCGCCACGATGGGGCGGCGCAAGGCCATGTCGGCGGGAACCTCGCCAAGATCATTGGCGCGGGTGTCGTCACAGTCGTATCCCGTCGCGAGGTCCATCACATGGGTGCCATGGGTTAACGCCCGGGCGACGGCACGCGACATTTCGGAGTTGCGGTAGGCAAAGTCCGGGTCGGGGAAGGCCCCGTCAGGATAGGTGAAAAGGCTGGTGTTGATCTCGGCCTCGGTCCAGTCGTGGCCGAAGGGCAGGGTGTATCCGTCTGCAGAGCCTGATCCGACCCGGGTGTTGCCGCAGGTGGCGTCCTGGTTCCAGAAAGCGGCCATGCGGGTCTGGTACTGACCGTTCGGGCCGGGCTTCAGAAACCGCGCGTTGGCGAAGGCCAGGCCGTCATCGATGATCCCCATGATGACCGTTTGTGGCAGAGGGTCGAGGGGGGGGACATCGCCTTGATCCTTGCGCGGATCGATGCAGCAGGCATGGGGAAGCACGGGCGCGGTTTCATCGGGATGGGCCGTGTAGACCTCGCGGTCCACGGGTGTCACCACGGGGGGGGGCAGGTCGCCCGCCAGCATCCGCTGCCACCAGTCGCTGGTGGGCGATTGCACGGTGTCGGCCTTGCCGCCTCCGTCCATGCGCGTTGCTATGCCCCAGGACCACACCATACCCGCTATCCCTGTGCCTGGGGGGCTGTGGCGGTGGTCCATTCGGCCTTGGCCAGTGTGTAAAGCTGGGTCAGGGCCAGCGTGGCGGGATGGGTTTGCAGCGAATAGCTGACGGGCGTGGCATAGGTGACAGAGGTGTTGGTAGAAGGATCATCGACGTTAAGGGGGTCCGACCCGAAAATCCCTTCCACACTCTCGTACGTGAAATCCGCCCCACCGTAGGTGTCGCTGGCGCAGTGCCAGCCATGGGCATGACCTGCGCTGCCCGCCATCTCCAGGATGTAGCCGCCGAGAGAGACCCCAAGGGTCGCCCCCGCCGCGCTGTCCACGGGAAAGTGGACACCCGCCGCCGTCCGGTTCTGGGCAATCCGGGCGGCGTGGCGGAGCAATTGCTGGTCCGCCAGATGGGGCCGATGCTGCGCGCAATGGGAGAGATCACGCAAGATCGTCGCGACGAGGAACGCTTCGGTCGCATGGCCGGACGGCAGGCTGCCGTGGCCAGGCGTTTGTATCATCGGCTGGATCTGCGCCGAGAATTCATTGGGACGGCGGCAGGCCAGCAGGTGCTTGCATTGCATCTCGATCAGGGAAATCGCCTCCAGCGCCGTCTGGATCAACTCATAGGTCCAGCGGTGGCGGCCCGGATGCAGCGGCAGAACCGCGCCGAAGGGCGTGATCAGGTCGGTCAGTTCCGACAGGATTTCCGCCGTCCGTTCCGAACGTTGATCGGCGTAATACTCCAAGTAGTTCAGTTGCTTGGCGAAAGTCTCGACGCCGGGGCGATCTAGTCGTGCAATCTCGGTGCCGTCGTGCAGGCCGACGCTGACGGCGTCCGGTGTGCCGCTGACGGGACGCACGGCCAGCGTCGCCGCGATTTCCTGCACGATGATCATCACGCGCACATCCGCCGACCAGGTGTGCAGGTTGGCAGGGTCGTTGAACGCAAGCGGTTTGGGTTGCGGGCCGGCCTGATCCCAGGTCCAGGGCCCCGCCGTCGTGGCATGCCCCATGATCAGCGCCGCGGCGGCGGAACTTGGCGCGCCAGAGGAGGACGAAAATTGCCCGTGCTGGCCATGTTGCCCGTGCTGACCATGTTGCCCGTGCTGACCATGCTGACCATGTTGGCCGTGCTGACCGTGTTGGCCGTGCTGACCATGATGGCCATGCGCCAAGGAGGAAAAGCTGCTCGTCGTCATCGCATCCCACTCAAAATTTACCTAACGTCAGGCAAACGGGCCGTGCGCTCTGGTTTTTGTCAACAAAGCGTTAATTTGCGTGTTACAAACGGGGAGCATTTAACACTTTTTTAACGGTCTTCATGGGGACCTGAAGACGCCAGAGGGGAGGGATGATGACGGAAAACGCCTACAAACTCACCCTCATCGGCCCTTTCCGGCTTGAGTCTCCTGCCGGTGGCGTCATTGAAATCAAAGGAAAAAAGTCGCGTGCAATCTTGGCCGCGCTGGGCACGGGACGCGACCAGGCGCGGGCGCGGTCGTGGCTGCAAGAGCATCTCTGGAGTGACAGGGGCGCCTCGCAGGCGGCTAACAGCTATCGCCAGTGCATTCTGGAAATCCGCCGGGCGCTGGGGGCCGATAGCGACCTTCTGGTGGCGGGCCCGCAGATGCTGGGGCTGGACCCGAACCGCCTTTGGGCGGATGCCGCCGACGACGATCATCTGACCCGATTGGCCGCGATCCCCGGCGAAGCGCCGCAGTTCCTTGCCGATCTGACGATCCGCGATCCCGCGTTCGCGCGCTGGCTGGCGGATCGCCGCGCCTATTTCGAGCGTCGCCTCTCGCCCGTTCCCGCGCCGACGCCACCGCCCCTGCAGCGGCCCATCGTCATTCGGGGGCGCCCTGATGGCGCGGCGCAGGCGCAGATCTACAATGCGGTGCTGCAAGACCTGATCTGCAAAAGCATCGACGACAGCGGCAAGGTGCATCTGCTTGATGAAACCTCGATGCCCGGCCTTTCCCGCGCGGATGCGGAGCGCGCCTTTCGCGTGCAGGTCAGCTCGGTCGATGCGGGTGGTGCCAAGGGGGTGTCGGTCAACCTGACCCGTTCGCTTGATGGAACGATCTTCACCAACCTTATCCGCCTGTCTGACACCATCGACATGATTGATCTGGTCAATGAAGCGGTGGAGCAATCGCTTGACGAAATCGCCAGCTACGATGCGCGATTGCCCGTCGCGCGGATCGCCACGGCGATGTGCTTCCGGGCGATGCGGTCGGTCACGGACTACGCGCCCGCCACCATCGCGGCGGCCGACGATCTGATCGCCAAGGCCTACGAGGTCGACGCGCAGCCAGTGTTCTTGGCCTGGCGCGCCTATCTGCGCACCTTTCTGTTGGGCGAGGGCGGCGGCGGCAACGCGCAGGCAATCAGCGAAGAGATGGAGCGGTTCATCAGCCTTGCCGAGGAACAAGACCCCGGCAATTCCATCGTTCTGTCGCTGGCCGCCTTCATCCGGTCCATGTGGCTGTTGTCGAATGAAGAGGCGCTGGAGCTGGCGCAGCGCAGCCATACGCTCAACCCCAGCAATCCTTACGGGATCTCGTATCTTGGCATGGTCCACACGCACCTTGGTAATTTCGAAGAGGGCTACCGCCTGACGCGCCGGGCGAATGCATTGGCGGTGCCGCGCGGCGCGAAATCCTCGATCCGCTATGTCGCCATGCGCTCGGCCGCTTGCGCGGGGCGCTATACGGAGGCGATCAAGATCGGCGAGGCCCTGGGCCGTGACGCGCCGCATTTCCTGGCGCCCAAGCGGTTGATGGGGATGCTCTACATGAAGTGTGGACGGGTCGCGGATGCGGAAGCCATGGTCGAGACCCTGCGTGTCCACGAGCATGATTACAGCATGGAGAAGATGCGCGACGCTTTCCGCGCCTCACCTCTGTTGCACCGCTCCAAGCTGGGCAAAACCGGGTAACAGGCTTGCGTGGCGGTTGTTGGAAACCTGCCACCCGACCCGCGTTTGCAAGTGAAATCCTCAAGAGAATCGCAGCCATTCCGGGGTTTGCCGCAGGGCTCGGTGCCCCTTTCCGGGATATCGCGCGCACGTCCACCACTATCCCGGACCAGATGTCTGCGACAGGGCGCGGGGTGAGTGTTGTACCAGAACGCATTGCGGGTGCGGGCCGGTGGGTGACGCGCCGAATGCCCCCCTGCGCCAGATTTGAAACACGTCGCACAAGCGCCCTCCCTTTGCGGGCATCGGAGGGGTGGGGACGGGCCCCAAATGTCCGGGATATCCTTCTGGCATTGTGATTAGCGGCTTGCGACGCTTCACGCGCCGCCGCGCCCGCGTTCGGCAAGGACACGGCCCGTGGCGGTCGGTTTGGTCGTTCTGCGGAGGGGCTTGCGGGGCGGCAATGTGGAGGGCATCGCGCCACCGTGAGGCCCGCGAGCATCTCCGCTTGCCCGTCGCAGACGCGTAAGGGCACGCCATTCCCGCATCACCTAATAGTCAAAACCTATGTGTCAACTGTGATTTACAGTTGACCTGTCAGCTATATGTGACATTCTGTCGGGTGAAGGACCCGGCCCGAAGTCTTTTTTGCCGGGGCCCTCGCTCGCCGGTTTTGGGGCGCGAGTTCCAAGGCCAAAACTCTATAGCAAGAGGAAGGGAACATCATGACTGATGATCCAGATAAAGTCTGGCCCACGGGTCTGACCCTCAAAGAGGCCGAAGAGGTGCATAGCTACCTCATCGACGGTACACGCGTGTTTGGGGGGATCGCTCTGGTCGCCCACTTCCTCGTCGCCGTCTCCACGCCTTGGCTGGGCTAACGGGAGCAAGATCACATGAATAACTCAAAGATCTGGCTCGTCGTGAAGCCCACTGTCGGTGTTCCGCTGTTTCTGTCAGCGGTTGCCGTCGGTTCGTTCGCAGTGCACGTCGCTGTCGTAAGCAACACCTCCTGGGTGTCCGATTTCCTGTCTGGACAGGAATTGGGATCCGGCATGGCCGCGCTTGCGACCGACGCGCAGGTTATTCCTGCAAGCGCCGTGACGGCTGACACGCCGATGTATCTTGACGCCGCCCTGACCGACGGCGCAACGGTTGTCCTGCCCGATGGCCGGACAGCTCGGCTTGTGATCGAGGACCCGATCACGCTTGCCTCCAACTGACTGACCTCGGACGCGGCGCCTTCGTGGGCGGCTCGTCTTTTACGACCGGGGGATAGAAGCGCGAGACGCTTCTTGACCCGGCCCGGTTTTCAAGAGTTATGGCGGCCCCTACCTGCGCCGTCGCAAGGGGCTGTATGTCCGGTTTCAAGAACAATCTGCTGAAACGCATCGCCGGGGTCACGCCCCGGTATCTGCCGTTCGCGGATGTGGCCAGTGACGATGTCCCGCTCTCCCGTCTTCTTCGTTTGTCCCTGTTTCAGGTCTCGGTCGGTATGGCGCTGGTGCTGCTGGTGGGCACGCTTAACCGTGTCATGATTGTCGAGCAGGGGGTTCCGGCCTCGCTGGTGGCGATCATGCTGGCGCTGCCGTTGGTGTTCGCGCCGTTTCGCGCGCTGATCGGCTTCAAGTCCGACCAACACCGCAGCGCATTGGGATGGCGGCGGGTGCCGTTCATCTGGAAAGGCACGATGCTGCAATTCGGCGGCTTCGCGATCATGCCCTTCGCGCTTCTGGTCCTTTCGGGCTACGATCAGGCCGCTGACGCGCCGCTGTGGATCGGCCACACCTTCACGGCGATTGCGTTCCTTTTGGTGGGGGCGGGGGTGCATACCGTCCAGACCGTCGGGCTGGCGCTGGCCACCGATCTGGTGCCCGAGGAGGATCAGCCAAAGGTCGTGGGCCTGATGTATGTGATGCTGTTGGTCGGCATGATCGTCAGCGCCATCGTATTCGGCTGGCTGCTCGCCGACTACACCGCAGGTCGCTTGGCACAGGTGGTCCAAGGGGCGGCGGTTGTGACCGTGGCCCTGAACCTTGCCGCGCTCTGGAAGCAAGAGCCCCGCGACCGGGGGCGCGCGGCCTCACCGCCGCCGACCGAGACGTTTCTGGCCGCCTGGTCTGTCTTCGCGTCGCGCGAAGGCACCAAACGCCTGCTGATCGTCATCGCCCTTGGCACGATGGCCTACGGTATGGCCGAGGTTTTGTTGGAGCCCTATGGCGGCCAGGTCCTTGATATGTCGGTCGCGATGACCACGCGCCTGACCGCCGTGCTGGCGGCGGGCAGCCTGTTGGGATTCTGGTTTGCCAGCTACGTGTTGCTGCGCGGGGCCGAGCCGCTGAACGTCGCCACCTATGGTGCCGCCATCGGCGTGCCGGGCTTCATCGCCATCACCGCGGCTGCGCAACTGGGCGGCATCGTGCTGTTTACGGCCGGCGTTTTTGCCGCTGGCGTCGGGGCGGGCCTTTTCGGCCACGGCACCTTGACGGCGACGATGCGGCGCGCGCCGCGCGAACAGATCGGCCTGGCGCTCGGCGCATGGGGGGCGGTGCAGGCGACGGCTGCGGGCATCGCGATCGCGGCGGGCGGTATCATTCGGGATATCATCCTGGCCTTGCCTGGCGGCGCGGACCTGCGCCCGGCGACGCCCTATATCCCGGTCTTCTTGCTGGAAGTCATCTTCCTGGTGGCGGCTCTTTGCGTAATTTGGCGTCTTCACGTCATGAGGTCTCGAAATCTGGGCGAAGCGCCCTAAAATAGTGAAATCGCCATGTGTCCAATGGATGCGGGGCCCAGGTAACAAAGTTGGGGAGGCTCACCTGAGATGACCACGATTGTAACACGGCTTTACGAAAACGCGGCCCATGCCGATGATGTCGTCGCCAAGCTGAAAGCCGAGGGCTTCCCCGAAAGCACCATGGATGTGATCGAGCAGGGCGGGCGCTCTGCCGAGGAAACGATCATCGCAGCCGGTGTGCCCGCCAGTGTTGCGCAGCAATATGCCCAACATCTGTCCGTGGGCCGGGGCCTTCTGGTGGTGCGCGCGCCTTTCGTGCCCTTCGGGGCCGCGAAGACGGCGATCGAGACTGCGGATATGCATCCCTCGTTCGACGCGGGTGTCGCGAATGAAAATATCCACACTCCCGAAGAGTTCGACGACCGGCGATACCTGTCGATCCTGTCAAGCCACCGCCTGTTCCTGACCAACCATCTTGACGTGGACAATGGCCTGAAGCCTCGCGGTATCTCGGCGGCCTTCGGCATCCCGACGCTATCTTATAGCCACGAGCGTAAGCGCATGCGCCCGGTCACCATCGACAAGCGCTTCGGGAACCTGTTTTTCCCGCTGCTCACGCGCCGAGGTCTGATGACCAAAAGACCGCTGATCGACAAGTTCTTCGCCCGCTTTGCGCTGCCCCACATCTGGAACCGCACGCCGCGCCGTCAGACCTCGCACTTCCGTCTGACGAACTGACCGCAGGGCGCGCCCGCGTCAGGCGGCGGGCATGATGGCCGACCGCACCACGTCGGCCATCCCTTCCAATTGACCCGACAAGGGGCTGGCCTTGCGCCAGACCATGCCGATTGTGCGCTTTGGCCGGACATGGGTGAACCGCGCGACCGAGACGTCGGCGGACCGTGTCTCGACCCCCACAGCCATATCCGGGATCAGCGTCACGCCGATGCCCGCGCCGACCATCTGCACCAGCGTCGACAGGCTGGACCCATCAAGCCCCTCGCGCGGTAGATTGGTGCGCACGTTGCAAAAACTCAGGGCCTGGTCGCGGAAGCAGTGACCCTCTTCCAGCAACAGCAGGCGCATCTGCGCCAGTGCCTCACCATCGGGCACGGGTCTGCCCTCATCGCCCGAGGGACGGACCAGCACGAATTCCTCATCATGGAGGTGTACCTCGGTCAGGGTCGGCTCGGATACCGGAAGGGCAAGGATTGCCGTATCCAGACGCCCGGCGGACAAATCCTCCAGCAAGCGCGGTGTCAGGGTTTCGCGAATGTGCAGGTCGACGTCGGGGTAATGCAGGGCCAGGGCGCCTATGATGCGGGGCAGCAGGTAGGGGGCTATGGTGGGGATCACGCCCAGGCGCAAGCGCCCCGTCAGCCCGCCCCGCGCGGCGCGGGCGAGGTCACCAAGCTCGTCGACCGCGCGCAGGATTGCCTTGGCGCGGGTCAGCACGGCCTCTCCGAACCCCGTCAGGCGCACGCTGCGTGGGGTGCGTTCAAACAGCGGCAGCCCGAAGGCTTCCTCCAACTCCTTGATCTGCATGGAAAGCGCGGGTTGCGTCACGCTGCAGGCCGCCGCCGCCTGGCCGAAATGGCCGTGCTGTGCCAGCGCTTCGACGTAGCGCAATTGCTTGAGGGTCAGGTTTATCATCAGGTGACCTTATCACGGCTATCAGAATATCCAACTGTAGCTAATCGATTTGCGGTGTTAGAATGGTCCTATAATGCGACTCACCCCTGCGGGAGGCGCACCCAAAAGACGCAATCAGTGGAGAGAGAATATGATGGACGGATCCCCAATTTCAGGTCGCTGCCCGGTCATGCATGGCGAAGGCCAGCGCCCCATGGGCACCACCGCCAACCAGCATTGGTGGCCGAACCAATTGAACCTCAAGCCGCTGTCGGCGAACTCCGAAAAGCTGAACCCGATGGGCGAAGGCTTTGATTACGCGGAAGCTTTCGAGAAGCTGGATCTGTGCGCCGTGAAGGCGGACATCGCCGAATGTCTCAAGGACAGCAAGGATTGGTGGCCTGCGGATTACGGCCACTATGGCCCACTGATGATCCGCATGGCGTGGCACTCTGCCGGGACCTACCGCACCTTTGACGGCCGTGGTGGCGCAGGCACCGGCACGCAACGTTTTGCGCCGCTGAACTCCTGGCCCGACAACGGCAACCTCGACAAGGCGCGCCGCATCCTGTGGCCGATCAAGGAAAAGTATGGCCGCAACCTGTCCTGGGCTGACCTGATGATCCTGGCCGGTAACGTCGCGCTGGAAGACATGGGCTTTGAGACCTTCGGTTTCGCGGGCGGGCGCGCTGATGTGTGGGAGCCCGAGGAGGACATCTACTGGGGCCCCGAGACCGAGTGGCTGGCCACATCGGACATGGAGAACACCCGCTACGGTGAGAAGCGTGAGCTGCACAACCCGCTGGCCGCCGTGCAGATGGGCCTGATCTACGTCAACCCCGAGGGCCCCGACGGTAACCCCGATCCGCTGGCCTCGGCCTTTGACATCCGCGACACCTTCGCACGCATGGCGATGAACGACGAAGAGACGGTCGCGCTGGTTGCAGGTGGTCACACCTTCGGCAAGGCCCACGGTGCTGGCGATCCCGAGTTGGTGGGCGCAGAGCCCGAGGGCGCGGACGTGACCGAGATGGGTCTGGGCTGGAAGAATGGCTTCGAGAGCGGCAAGGGCGTGCACACCACGACCTCGGGCGTCGAAGGCCCCTGGACGCCGACGCCGACCCAGTGGGACATGTCCTACTTCGACGTGCTCTTCGGCCATGAGTGGGAGCTGACGAAATCCCCAGCAGGCGCCAACCAGTGGCGGCCCGTGGACTTTGAAAACGACCAGGCCCCGCAGGTGGACGGCAACGGCACCGTGCCGCTGATGATGACGACGGCGGACATGGCGATGCGCATGGACCCGGCTTACGAGAAGATCAGCCGGGATTTCCACGCCAATCCCGACAAGTTCGCCGATGCCTTCGCGCGGGCCTGGTACAAGCTGACCCACCGCGACATGGGGCCGATCCAGCGCTACCTGGGCGACGAAGTCCCCCAGGAAGAGCTGCTGTGGCAGGATCCGGTGACGGTGCCCCAGGGCCCGCGCATCAACGATGAGGAAATCGCCAAGCTGAAAGCGGCGATCGTAGCCTCTGATCTGACGCCGGCGGAATTGGTGCGCGTGGCCTGGGGCTCGGCGGCGTCCTACCGCGACAGCGACAAGCGGGGCGGGGCCAACGGCGCGCGCATCCGTTTGCAGCCCGCACGCGGGTGGAAGGTGAACAACCCGGAAGAGCTGGACAAGGTTCTGCCTGTGCTGGAAGGCCTCGTGGAGGCGCATAACGCCGAGCACACCATCAAGGTCACGGTGGCCGACATGATCGTGCTGGCAGGCGGCGTAGGGATCGAGATGGCCGCGCGCGAGGCGGGGCATCACGTGCACGTGCCCTTCACGCCCGGACGCGGTGACGCGACCCAAGAGCAGACGGATATCGAGGCCTACGACGTGCTGGAGCCGACGTCCGACGGCTTCCGCAACTACCACGCGACGTTCTCACTGCGGGAGCCTGCGGAAATGCTGGTCGACAAATCGGCGCTTCTGGGGCTGACGGCGCCCGAGATGACGGTGCTGGTCGGCGGCTTGCGCGCCATTGGCGCCACCTACGGCGATAGCAGGCACGGCGTGCTGACCGAGACCCCCGGCGCCTTGAACAACGCGTTCTTCAAGAACGTGTTGAGCATGGACACGGTTTGGGAGCAGACTGAGAGCGGCATTCTTGAGGGCCGCGATCGCACGACCGGAGAGGCGAAGTGGACCGCCACGGTGGTGGATCTGGTTTTCGGCTCCAACAGCCAGTTGCGCGCCTTCGCCGAAGTCTATGCCAGCGCCGATGCGGAGGCCAAGATGGTCGACGATTTCGTCGCTGCCTGGGTCAAGGTGATGGAGAACGACCGCTTCGATCTGCACCGCTGATTTGATGTAATCCTGAGGTTTGGGGCGCGCCGGGGGACTGGCGCGCCCCTTTTTATGTGTCGACGCGCAAGGCGCGCCGACCAGCTGGGGGATTTCATCCCCCAGACCCCCTAGGATATTTTGAGAACGGTGAAGGATAGGCGCGGAGCCTTATCGGCGTTTGTCGCGGTGGTAGGTGAGGGCCATGGCGGCGATTTGTTGGAAGGCGGCCTGTGGAAAGGGGCCTTGCGCAGGGAGATGGACGGCACGGGCGCCGGAGTAGGTGAACTCGGTCGGGAAGGCGTCGCGAAAGCGGTCCAGCAGATTGGTGGAGCAGGGCACGAAGAGGGTCGGTTGGCCTGCATCCACGCCCAGGCGCAGGGTGGTGCCCGCGCGTTTGGCGGGCAGGTAGGCGGGCTGGCCCCATTTCAGCGTCTCGGTCAGGGGAGCCGTGCCCGTCGCATTGGCGGCGGCGAAGATCAGCGCGCGCAGGTCCATCACGCGGGAGGGCAGGGCCGCAAGGGCCGCGGCTACATCGGGGGGCGGGTCTTCCATGGCAATAGCCTAGCTGGCGGTAGGCGTCTCGCGAAGGAAATTCGGGATGCAGGCCTCCAGCCCCGCCGGAAGCACCAGCCAGGCACCGAATTGGTAGAGCCGCGCGGGCAGGTCTTCGGCGTCACTGCGCAGGGTCAAGGAGATCGGCGAGCGGCCGGTGATGGCAATGTCGGCGGGCAGGTTTTCGATCAGCGCGGCGGTGGGAAACGGGACGAAGGCGGCAGGTGCCTCGCCGCCCGCGCGCATGACGATGGCCAGGGTGGCGATCCAGCCGATGAGAACAAGCGGCAGTGCAACGGCGAGGCGTTTAATAGTCATGGATGTGTTCCAGCCGCAGGCCGCGCGCGTCCAGCGTCCGAAGCACCGTGGCAAGCTCACGCACAGGCACCAGGAACAGGTGTCGTGTGTCGCCATAGCCTTGCCGCGCAAGGCTTGCCAAGGCACCGGGCTGCGTGGCCGCGTCCGAGGTGGCTGTGAACATGATCTGATCGTTGCCCGCCATGTCGATGAACTCGGCCCCCTGATCGGCCCAGGTGGCCAGCAGGCCGGTAAGTTCCCTGTAGCGCGGCGTCTCGATCTCCAGCCCCGCGTCGGTCTGCGCGATGAGGCTGACGCCGTCGACGTTTGTGAAGGCCTCCTCTGGCAGGCCGATGACGACCATTTGAAGGGTCAGATCGTCAAAGCCCGTCGTTGCCGCGACGGCGTTGGTGATGACGCCCGCATAGGCCGCGCGCGCGAGGTGTTCCAGCCCCAGGGAAAACGCGCGTTCCTGATCGCGGAAGGCGTCGGTGGCCACCTGGTTCAGGGCCGCCGCATCGCCGCGAAAGTCGTAGCGATACCACGGGACCTGCTGCAGGAAGGCGGCATATTCGGCGGCCTGTTGCGCCGACAGATTGTCGAGCCGCGCGTGTTGGGGGCCGCGGATGATTGTGGCGACACGTCCGATGGTTTCCTCGTAGGCGGCCTTCATCAACATCTCGAAGGTGAAGGAGACACCGATGACGTAGACAAGTTGGCGGGTGCCGCCGTCGATCTCACCCAATGCCGCGGCTTCGGTCGTGAGCGTGCAGAGCGAGGACCAATACCCGAAAATCGCCCGGAAGTAGCTGAAATCATGGGGGTCGCCGTCACGGATCACCTGCGCGTAGTCGTCATAGGCGTGGACGATGTGCCACTCGGGGTAGGTCAGCAGGGTGCGGATTTCCGGGCGGGTCTCAGCCGATAGTGGCGTGGAGGACGCAGGTGTGGCGCTGCCCCGGCACATGGTCTCCACGTAGACCACGGGCGACGCCAGCACGACCACAAGGATCAAAAGCGCCTGCAAGATGCGCCTTATGACACGCCCCAGGGCCCTCATGCGCGGCGCGCCGCGACGCCTGCGGCCAGGGCCACGAAGCCCAAGCCGATGTGGGGAAGGTTGGCCATGATGCGCTGGAAGGACCAGTCCATGCCAAGGGCTTCATTGGTGAAGATGCCGAAGTCGAGGTAGCCCCAGCCGGTGAAGATGCCGAAAATGCCGTCGCCAAGGTAAGCGGCACCGAACAGGATCAGGAAGGTCCGCGCGGAACGGTTGGAGATCAGGCCTGCGAGGAAGGCCCAGATGGCACTGACCAGGTGCAGCGCATCGTCGAAGGGATCGAGGGCGAAGGTCCCGAAGGCCAGGCCCGCGTCATCGGTCAGGCCGGGGATGTAGTTGATCGCGGCGGACCCCAGAAGGATGACGGCGTAGACCAGGCAGAGGCGGCGGATCAGGCTCATGTCAGGGGCTCCAGATATGTGTCCCACAGATTATTGCGCAGGGTAAGTTGCGGGTCGAGGGCGCGTTTGGCGGCGGCGAATTCCGGCGCGCGGGGGTAGGCACGGGTGAATTGATCAAGGCTCGCATGGGGACGGTACGGCAGATAATATGTGCCGCCGATAGCTATGATACGCTCGATCAGGGCTGCCGTCATGCGGGCGTGATCAGCCTCTGCCCGCGCGGTCATTTCCTGGGTGAAAGACATCACGGCCGCGATACGCGGGGTGGGCGAATGGGGCAGCAGGCTGTCGGTATCGCTGTCCACGAAGCGCAGGGTCACGTTGAGGAATTCGACGAAAGCGTCGGGAATGACGTCCTGACATGCGCTGAGAAAGCCGTCAAAAGCGTCGAAAGGCACGAAGTATTCGTGCAGGATATCGACGCGGGTGGGGTTGCGGTCATCCAGCGTGATGACCGGCTCGTTCATCAGCGAGTTGCGCGTGCTTTCGCTCGCGAGGCGTGGCGCGAAAGAGGATTCCATCCACCAGCGCCAGTCCTTCATTCCTTCGCGCCCCACTTGGCCGCGGTACAGATAGGAAGCGGCGTAAGACATCCAGCCGCTTTCCGTAGCCGCCGGGATGTCGGATTGATCCGGCGTCGGGGAATAAGTGACCAGAAGCGCCTCTTCGAAGAAGCTGTCGCGGCTGACGTTGAGACGCCCGTAGGCCATGGGCATCGTTGGGTCGTCCACGGCGGCGCGGAAGGCGGTGGGAAAATCAGCGGCGGGCAGGGGCGTGAACGACGGGGAGAGGCGCTGGTTTGGAACCATGTCGACCTCCATATCCACGATCATGCCCGCCAGCCCATAGCCGCCCACGGCCAGGTTGAAGAGGTCGGCATTTTGCGTGCGCGAGGCGGTGACGAGGTCACCCGACGGCAGCACCATACGGAATTCCCGCACGGTAGCCCCCATGGGACCATAAGGGACGGGCCAGCCGTGGGCGTTCACGCTGAAGGTGGCCGCAACGCCGAAGTCGTGGTTGGATTGCATGACGGCGGGCGAAAAGCCAATGGGATCCAGCGCCGCGATCACATCGCGCCAGCGCGCGCCGCCATTGACGCGGTAGGTGCCCCGCGCGGTGTCGGGTTCGATCGTGGCGTCATCTACGGTGATCGCGTGGCCATCGCGGGGAATGCTTTGCCCTCCCATGGAGTGGCGCGCGGCGCTGACGCAGACAGGCCGGTTTTCGGATTGTGCGGCGGCAAGTTCGGCCCGAAACGCCTCGATCAGCGCATCGCCGTGGGCGGCGGGGCGCGTGTGGACATGGATCGGCGTGGCCGACAGTTCGGAGGCGTCGTTGAGCATCAGGGGCGCGTCCGGCGTGCCCCCGATCCGCGCCACACCGTCCAGTTGCGACAGACCCGGCGCCCAAACGTTGCCAAGGCCGTAGCCTGCGACAGCGCCCGCGCCCAACAGCAACGCCCGGCGTGAAATCGTCCCCTTGCCGCTCATGTCTCAACCCCTTGAGATCAACTCTGACACCATTCATGAACGATGTTCATTTATTTGTAAATGGCTTAACCCGTGACGTTGGGTCATGAGTCTCCGGCGTCTTCCAACACGCGACGCGCGACGCGGAAGCATTCCAGCGCCATCGGCACGCCGCAGTAGATTCCCACGGCGTGGATGATCGCGCGCAATTCCTCCTTGGTGACGCCATTGTTCAGCGCGCCTTTGCAGTGGGTCTCCCATTCGGCCATCCGGCCCAAGGCGGCCAACATCGTCAGGTTCATCATCGAGCGCGTCTTGGCGTCAATCGCCTCATCCCCCCAACCAAAGCCCCAACACCACGCGGTCATGGCTTCCTGAAAGGGGCGGGTGAAATCATCGGCGGCGGCAAGGTGCGCCTCTACGTAGTCCGCGCCCAGAGTGGCTTTGCGCTGCTCCAGCCCCAGCTTGAAAAAGTCGTCCATGGGATCCTCCTGTCTGACATGAAAAATCGGGCCGCCCCTTTTGGGAGCGGCCCGTCGTATCGCTGTGATGATCGCTTACTCCGCCGGAACGGCACGCTCCGAAGGATGCACGGTCGTGGCCACGCCCGCGCGCTCCCGGCGGCCATCGTTCCAGATCGCCTTGATCAGCGACAGGCACATCAAGACCATGACGATCGAGAAGGGCAGCGCCCCGATCACCATCGCGGTCTGAATGGCGCTGGTGCCCCCCGACAGAAGCAATCCGCCCACCACAAGCGCCAAGGCCGCACCCCAGAACAGGATGTGGGGCCGTGCCTTGGGGCCTTCGTCACCGGCTGCGTTGATCGTGTTGACGATCAGTACCGCCGAGTCTGCCGAGGTAACAAGGAACGTCGTCAGTAGAACAACGATCAGCACCGCCATGCCCCAGGCCAGGATCTCGGCGATGGGCAACAAGATCAACTCGGTAGTGGCGAAGATCATGTCACCGAACCCGGCGTTCAGGATCGCGCCATTGGCGTTACCGTTCAATTCCAGGTCGACGGCGGTCCCGCCTGCCCAGGAGAACCAGACAAAGCACATCAGGGCCGGAACGATCATGGCACCCAGGACGAATTCCCGGATCGTGCGCCCCTTGGAAATCCGTGCCAGGAACAGGCCCACGAAGGGCGCGAAGGCGATCCACCAGGCCCAGTAGAAAACGGGCCACCAGCCCTGCCACTGCGCCAGAAGGAAGGCTTCCGATCCCTCGACCCCGTCCGAGCGGAAGACGTTGAAGCTAAGCGTTGGCAGCGCGGTCAGGTAGTCCCACAAGCCCACGAACATCGCCGTGAAGCCAAACCACGTGGCCCCGAAGATGATGAAGAAGCCCAACAGGACAATCGACAGGACCATGTTGATGTTCGACAGCCATTTGATGCCCTTGCCCACGCCCGACAGGGCCGACAAGGTGGAGGCGCCCATGATGAACAGAAGGGCCACGACGATGCCTAGGAAGTTCACCGCCCCGGCGATGCTTTCGCCATCCGCGTTCACAGCGTTCGCGCCATAGGTCAGGCCCCCGATGCCGATGCGGGTCAGGCCGGCGACGAATTGCTCGACCCCGAAACCGAGGGTCTGTGCAACGCCAAGGATGGTTGCGACGACGGCCACGATGTCGATGATATGGCCCAAGGTGCCCGACAGCGCCTTTCCGAAAATCGGCGTCAGCGCCGAGCGGATGGTCAGCGGCAGGCCGCGACGATAGGCGAAGAAGGCCAGCGCCAGGCCAATGATCGCATAGCAGGCCCAGGCGCCCGCACCCCAGTGCAGGAACGACCAGACATAGGCTTGGCGCACGTTGTCCGCCCCGTTTGCCGTCGTCAGCCCCTGGATCACCGAGGGGTTGTTTTGGAAGTGCGAGATCGGCTCGGCCACGGAGAAGGTCAGCATGCCGACCCCGATCCCGGCGCCGAACATCATCGAGAACCATGAAAAGTTTGAGAATTCAGGCACTTCGTCCGGCGTTCCCAGCTTCATTCGGCCGGCCGTCGGCCAGATCGCAAGGCTTAGGCAGACGATAACGAAGGCGGCGACCACGTAGATATACCATGCCGCGAAATTGTTGAGGATGACCGCGTTCCAGGTGCCAAGCGTTGCACCGGCCTGAACGGGCCAAAAGATACACCACACCACAAGGATGCTGATGATCGCCTTACTGATGATGGTGACGTTCTTGCTGAAACCTTGGTAGAAGCCGGAATCTGCTGTTTTGATTGGCAGGTCCGTCAGAGGGGGCTTGATTGCCATGTTCTGTCACTCCCTTATTGTGACCCGGAATTTCCACGCCAGAGGGGTGCGTTTTCCTTTCGGTCTATTGCCCATTTTGCGGGCATTATCGCGTGTCGGATAAGCCTCGCGTGATTCTACCGTGTTTCGAAAGCAATTAATTCGGGCGTTAATTTGGATAGGGACGGTTAATGCGCGGAAGGCGGGCCCTTGCAAGCCGGGATCGGAGGGGTTGCGCCCCAGCGTCAGGGCACGCCAAATGGGCCGGTTCCGTTTCCCCGCGGCCCGCGTGTGCGCCCATAGAAAGACCTGCAGCAATGACGCTTCCGACCAAAATGCAAGCGATGGTGCTGACGCGCCATGGCGATCTTGACGCCTACGCCTGGCACGAGGATTGGCCTGTACCGGTCCCCGCTGCGGGTGACGTTCTTGTGGAAGTCGGCGCGACCGGTCTCAACAACACGGACGTCAACACTCGTACCGGCTGGTACTCCAAGGCTGTGACGCAAGCCACCACCGGGGGCGCCTATGCCGAGGTAGGCGAAGAAGATCCGGCCTGGGGGGGATCGCCGATCCACTTCCCGCGCATTCAGGGCGCGGATGTCTGTGGCCGCGTGGTGGCCGTGGGTGAGGGCGTGGACCCCGCCCGCATCGGCGAGCGGGTGATCACCGACAACTGGCTGCGTGACGCGGATGATCTGGGGAACCTTGACAAGACCGGCTACTACGGGTCTGAGAGGGACGGCGGCTATGCACAGTTCGCGACCATGCCCGGGCGCAATGCGCTGGCGGTCAACAGCGCGCTCAGCGATGCGGAACTGGCGACATTTTCATGCTCGTACTCCACCGCCGAAGGCATGCTGGAGCGGGCCCATGTCACCGCCGCCGACACTGTCCTGGTGCCCGGTGCGTCCGGCGGTGTGGGCGGTGCGCTGGTGCAACTGGCCAAGCGCCGAGGCGCGCGCGTCATCTCCATGGCGTCCGAGGCCAAGCACGCCGCCGTGGCCACCCTCGGCCCCGACCGCATCCTGCCCCGCGCGCCTGCAAACCTCCGCGGTGCTTTGGGGGATGAACGTGTGACGGTCGTTGCCGACATCACCGGCGGGCCGCAATTCAGCGCCTTCATCGAGGTCCTTGAACGCGGCGGGCGCTACACGTGTTCCGGCGCCATTGCCGGGCCGGTCGTCGATCTGGACCTGCGCACGCTCTACCTCAAGGACCTGACCTTCACCGGTTCCACCGTCATCGGGCCCCAGGTCATGCCCAACCTGATCCGCTATATCGAGGAGGGCGCGATCAAGCCGGTGCTTGCCGCCACCTATCCGCTGCGTGACTTGCGCGCGGCACAAACCGCCTTCATCGCCAAGGAGCATACCGGAAATATCGTGGTGATCCCCTGATGTCCGAGCCTTCCCAGTTCTGGAGTTTCCCCAAACGTGGCGCGGTGCCCGACCTGACCCACATCCTGGAGGCCGAGACCCTGGCCGAGCTTGCCGCTGCCACCGGCCCACATCAGGGCGCCGTCTTGGACGCCATAGAGGCCGAGCGTGATCGTACCGTTGCGGACGCAAGGCAGGTCGCCGCCGGGTTGCGGGCCAAGGGCATCCACATGGATGTTGACGCGATGTTGCGCGGCTCCCTCCGGGATCGGTTGTCCGACAAGTGTTATGACCTGCTTGATTGGTGGGAAGGCCGGGTCGAGCCGGTTGAGGCGCCGCCGCCAGACGATGTCGTTTTCTCTGTCGCGCTCGCCCTCGCCATGACCCACCCGACCGGTGACATCGCGGCGGAGTACGATGATATCGACGCGGAAGTTGACCGCATGGTCGAAGCGCTCAGCCGTCAGATCACGGTCGCATGGGGCAGAGCGCCGTTGACGGCGACGGTGCCCGACGCGCTGATCGAGGATTTGGCCGAACAAGACGACTTCTCTGAGGAGGGTGAAATCTTGCTGACCGCCCAGTCTGTCGTCGCTTACTGGCCCCCGATCCGCAGCCCCGCGATGGCCCTTCTGGTCGAGCAGGAAGACGGTGGGCTCGCCATAACGGTCAGCCTTGTGGCCCACGGCGCCCCCGCCCACGGCCGCTTTGCGCAGATCCTGACGGATCATGGGGGCAGCTTGTCGTAAACGCGCAAGACAGCCCGCTTGCGGGAACTGCCATTTGGCGGGGTCGCGAACGGGATGGAGGCCGGGATGCAAGTAGGGTTTATCGGATTGGGCAGCGTCGGCGGCAAGCTGGCGGGCTCGCTCATGCGCAACGGGGTGGATCTGGTTGTCCATGATCTGGACGCCGAGGCCGTCGCGGGGTTTGTCGCGCGTGGCGCACGGGCGGGGGGCGATCCGGCGGCGATGATGGCCGCCTGCCACGTGGTGATCACCTGCCTGCCGTCGCCGGCCGCCTCCGCCGCCGTGGTCGACGCCATGTTGCCCGAGGTCGCGCCCGGCAAGATCTGGATGGAGATGTCCACCACCGACGCCGCCGAGATCCTGCGCATCGCGCCGCTGGTGGCAGCGAAGGGCGGCGCGGTTGCGGAATGCCCGGTTTCGGGCGGGTGCCACCGGGCCGATACGGGCAATATTTCGATCTACATGAGCGGGGACCGCGCGGTCTTTGATACGGTCTTCCCGCTGCTCACGAAAATGGGCCGCCGGATCTTGCACACCGGGTCCCTGGGCGCCGCGTCCACGCTGAAAGTGATGACCAACTATCTGGCGACAGGACACCTTTTGATGTTGTGCGAGGCCCTGACAGTGATGCGCGCGGCAGGCGTGGACATGGCCACAACCTTTGAGGCGATTGCCGTCTCCTCGGGCAATTCCTTTGTCCACGAGACGGAAAGCCAGTTGATCCTGTCGGGCTCTCGCGATGTGAATTTCACCCTCGATCTGATCCAGAAGGATGTGGGGCTGTTCCAGACCATCGCGGATCGGACCAACGTGCCGCTGGAGATCAGCCCGAAGATGATCGAGATGCTGACAGAGGGCCAGCGCGTGCTGGGGCACGCCGCGCAATCTGACCGGATGATCGAGCTGCTGGAGGCGGCGACGGGTCTGGACGTGCGCGCCGATGGCTTCCCGGTGGAATTGGTCGACGACGAGCCGGAAGAGCCCGGGTATGAGGTATTGGTCAAGCGGTGACGTGGTGTTGTTGGAGGGGGCGGGTGGGCCCGCCCACCCACCCCTTTTGGGGGCTCTGCCCCCTTGCCCCCCGGAGTTTTCCTGGCAAGATGAACGAGGGAGCCCCTAGGGACCAATGCGGTTCTTGAGCACTTTTGCCATGCGCCGGTATCCCGCGCGGTGGCGGTTGCGCAGGTGCATCGCCACGAAGACCGGCTGGGTGATCCTCGGTGCGTCCGGGACGGCATGGGCCGTGCCCTCTGCGATCAGGCCCTCGGCCATTTCTGTCGGCAGATAGGTGGTGCCGCCAAGGGCCACCAACAGGCCGCGCACCGCCGCCGCCTGACCGCTGGAGACAGACCCAAGGCTGAGCCCGGGCAGAAGCGCCGCGTGGGTTTGCGTGAAGGCGGGGGCGTAGTTGGGCAGGATGTAATCGGTGGGTTTGACGTCGGACAGCGCCGTTGGCTCGGTGGCGATCATCTGGTAGGCGACCTCTCCCATGCTTTCAAAATAGAGGTCCGGGGAGGGGCGGGGCGTGAAAACGACGCCGAGGTCCAGCGCGCCGGTTTCAAGATCACGGCACATCTGGGTGGAGTAATCGCCATCCACGTAGAAGCCGCAGTCGGGCAGGGCCTGCCGAAGGGCGGCCAACCAATCGGCGACGTGGTTGTCTATCAGGTCGTGCTGGATGCCGATGCGCAGCATGACGGCGGAGCCATAGGGCTTCACGTCGGCGCGCCCGTCGGCCCAGGCCCGGCGCAGAACACGGGCGTGGGTTTCGAACCGGAGGGCGGCGGTGGTGGGCTGCGTGCCTGCGCGGGAGCGTTCGAACAGCCGTTCGCCTAGCGCCTTTTCTAGCGCTTTGATCCGGCCCGAGACGGTGGATTGTGTCACGTCCAGCCGGTCGGCGGTGCGGTTGAAGGAGCGGGTATCGAGGAGGTCGAGGAAGGTTTCGATCTGGTCGATTTGCATGGGAAGTTGGCCCTCTTTGGGGGTTCCACCCCCGTCCTGCGGACTCCCCCGGGGATATTTGAAGAACGGGGAATGGGGGGCGCGGCGCGGGGTATCTAATCGGTTTTTTCGATTGAAACAGATGTGGCGCGCGAATTGAAGTCCTGGAATTCCGATACGATACTTGCGGGCAACAGAGGTTTCAGGCGCGCGAACTTCGCACCGCCTTGAGGGGAGGATTTCATGGCTGATCTGCCAAGCACCGCACGGGTTGTCATCATCGGGGGCGGGGTCGTGGGGACCTCGGCGCTGTACCATTTAGCAAAGGGCGGGTGGAGCGATTGCGTGCTTTTGGAGAAGAACGAGCTGACGGCGGGCTCTACCTGGCACGCAGCGGGGAATTGCCCCAATTTCTCAACGTCTTGGGCGGTGCTGAACATGCAGCGCTATTCGCTGGAGATGTACCGGACCTTGGCGGATGACGTTGATTATCCGATGAACTACCACGTCACGGGCTCCCTGCGTCTGGGCCACACGAAAGAGCGCGCGCAGGAATTTCAACGCGTCCTCGGCATGGCTGAATATCAGGGCATCGACATGCGCATGGTCTCGAACGAAGAGGCCAAGGAGATGTATCCGTTCCTTGAGACCCACGACCTGTCCGGCATCCTTTACGACCCCTACGACGGCGACATCGACCCCGCGCAGTTGACCCAGGCCATGGCGAAGGGTGCGCGCGATCTGGGGGCGCAGATCCACCGGTTCACGCCAGCAACGGGGGTCCGCCGTGAAGGCGGCGAATGGATTGTCGAGACGGAAAAGGGCGAGATCCGCTGTGAATTCGTCGTCAATGCGGCTGGTTACTACGCGCAGCGCGTGGGCGAATGGTTCAAGTCCCATGGTGGGCGCACGGTGCCGATGGTGGTGATGAGCCACCAGTATTTCCTGACCGAAGAGATCCCGGCGGTGAAGGAATGGACGGCGGCCAACGGCAAGAAGCTGCCCCTGATCCGCGACGTGGACAGCAGCTATTACCTGCGCCAGGACAAGAACGGCCTGAATCTTGGCCCCTATGAGCGCAACTGCAAGGCCCATTGGATCACGCCCGACGATCCGATGCCGGAAGACTTCTCGTTTCAGCTTTATCCCGACGATCTGGACCGGCTGGAGTGGTACATCGAGGACGCCATGGCGCGCGTGCCGCTTTTGGGCGAGGGCGGTGTGGGGCGCAATATCAATGGGCCCATTCCCTATGCGCCCGACGGATTGCCGATGATTGGCCCGATGCCCGGCGTGGTGAATGCTTTCGAGGCGCATTCCTTCACCTTCGGCATCGTGCAGGGCGGTGGCGCGGGCAAGGTGCTGTCGGAATGGATCATGCATGGTGAGACGGAGTGGGACATGTGGGCGGTCGACCCGCGCCGCTATACCGATTACACCGACCATTCCTACTGCCTAGACAAGGCGCTGGAGACCTACGGGCACGAATACGGGATGCATTTCCCTTGGAAATCCTGGCCTGCGGGGCGCAACAAAAAGCTGTCGCCCAATGATGGACGCGTGCGTGAATTGGGTGGCCAGATGGGCGCCTATGCGGGGTGGGAACGGGCCAATTGGTTCGCCAAGCCCGGCGATGACACCTCGCTTGAGGCAACGGAGACGTGGGAGCGACATGGCCCATGGGAGCCGCGCGTGCGCGCAGAATGCGAGGCCGTGCGCGATGGCGTTGGCGTGTTGGACCTGCCGGGGTTCTCGCGCTTCAACCTGAACGGTGAGGGCGCGGCGGAGTGGCTGCGTGGACGCATCGCGGGCGCTTTGCCCAAGATCGGTCGCATGAACCTTGGCTATTTCCCGGACACGCGGGGCCGCATCCTGACGGAGATGTCGCTGATGCGTCACGCGGAGGATGCGTTTACGCTGATCACCGCCGCCCCGGCCCAGTGGCACGATTATGAAGTGCTGTGGCGGGATGGTCTTCCCGAGGGCGTCAGCCTGACGGATCACACGGCGGAATACTCCACCCTCATCGTCACCGGCCCCAAGGCGCGCGATCTGTTCGAGGCGCTTGGAACCGAGGCAGACCTGTCGCTTGGCTGGTTGAGCCATCAGCCCGCCAAGGTAGCGGGCGTGCCTTGCGCGCTGGCGCGGGTGTCCTTTGCCGGGGAACTTGGCTGGGAAATCCATGCCGCCAACGCCGATATGCCCGCGGTTTACGAGGCGGTCATCGGGGCGGGGGCCACGCCCTTCGGAATGTGGGCGCTGAACTCGCTCAGGATCGAAAAGGGGTATCGGGCGTGGAAGGGCGACCTTTCGACGGATTATTCGCTGCTGGAAGGGGGGCTGGAGCGGTTCATCAAGTTCGACAAGCCGCAGGATTTCCCCGGGAAGGCGGCGCTTTTGTCCGAGAAGCAGCGCGGATCGTCCAAGAAATTCGTGGTCCTCAGCGTCGACGCAGGGGCCGCGGATGCGCCCTACATGTCCACGATCACCCACGACGGAAAAGTGGTGGGTGAAACGACGTCCGGCGCCTTTGGCTACCGCGTCGGCCACTCTGTCGCGCTCGCCATGGTGCGCGCCGATCTGGCCACCCCCGGCACGGAGTTGAACGTCAATATTTACGGAGAGATCTGCAAAGCCACCGTTCAGGGCGATGGGCCGATCTGGGACGCTGCGAATGAACGGATCCGTGCATGACTGGCCTGTTTCGATGACCGTCTGCCTCACCCACGTCACCGGAGGCTTGATACGGGCCGCCGCCGTGATACCTGCCGGCCAGTATTTTACGGGAGAGGCAAGGCAATGACGGAAATCACGATACTCGACGGCGGCATGGGGCAGGAACTGGTGGCACGCTCTGGCATGGCGCCCACGGCGCTGTGGTCCACCGATGTGATGCGCGCGCAGCCCCATTTGGTGGGTGAGATTCACCGAGATTTCTTCCGTGCGGGCGCGCAGATCGCCACTGCCAATACCTATGCCATCCACCGGGATCGTCTGGTCCGCGCTGAGGCCGAGGATGAGTTTGCAGCACTGCACGCAACCGCGCTTGAGCAGGCACTGAAGGCCCGCGACGCCCATGGCGCGGGGCGGGTGGCGGGGGCGATTGGTCCACTGGGGGCCTCTTACCGCGCCGATCTGACGCCCCAACACAGCACCGCCGTGGCGCTTTATGCCGAAATTGCCACGCTGCACGTGCCCCATGTGGATCTGCTGATCTGCGAAACGATCACGTCCCTGGCCCAGGCCGAGGCGCTTGTGGACGGTGTGCTTGGCCTTGGCGTGCCCGTGTGGTTGGCCTTCAGCGTGGATGACAAGGACGGCACCCGCCTGCGCTCGGGCGAGGCGTTGGCCGACGTCCTGCCGATGGTGGGGGGCGCGGCGGCGCTTCTGGCCAATTGCTCGGTGCCCGAAGTAATGCCCGATGCACTGGAAATCCTGTCACGCGCGGGCCTGCCGTTCGGGGCCTACGCCAACGGCTTCACCGAGATCAGCGCGGGTTTTCTGGGCGATGCGCCCACCGTTGATGCCCTGACCTCGCGCACCGATATGGGGCCCGAGGCCTATGCCGATCACGTTATGGGCTGGATCGATCAGGGCGCCACGATCGTCGGCGGCTGTTGCGAAGTGAGCCCCGCACATATCGCGGAAATCGCCCGCCGGGTGAACGCCTTGGGGCGTGGTCCGACATGACGGGCCTCAAGCGCCCGCTGCGACCACCCGATTGGTCCGACATGCACACAGCACCCCTGCGGGCAGAGCTGACAACGGCGCGCGCGGCCTATGAGGCGGCGCTAGGCCAGATGCCGCCCTGGGTCCAAGGGGCGATGAAGGTACGAAATTGGGTGGTGGGGCGGTTTGGCCTGAGGACGCCCACGATGGGGAAGGGAATGGCGGACCTGCCCATCGTCTCCGAGACGCCCGAGGCATACGAGCTTGGCCTCATCGACCGCCACCTGACATTCACGTTGGAAACGATCCGCGAGCGCGGCACAGCCCGCCTGATTACGCGGATCTGGTTCAACCATTGGACCGGGTGGGTGTACCTCGCCGTGGTCCTGATCCCCCATAAAATCATCGTGAAACTGTCCCTCAGGAGGCTGGCATGACTATGGCTGATCGACACGAGGCCTTTGCGCGCCTCCACATGCAGGGGTGTTTCGTCATGCCCAACCCCTGGGATCGCGGCTCGGCCAGGATGATGGCGGCGTCTGGCGCGGTGGCGCTGGCGACCACCTCGGCGGGCCATGCCTTCACTCTTGGGCGACCGGACATGGGCGGCGTCACGCGGGACGAGGCCCTGGCCCACGCGCAGGACATCGTGTCCGCCACGCCGCTGCCGGTATCGGGCGATTTCGAGAACGGTTTTGGCGATGATCCCGACACCGTTGCCGAAACGATCCGAATGGCGGCCGAGGCGGGGCTGTCGGGCTGCGGGATCGAGGACATGGGGTTTGAGGGGGGCTTGCGCGCCTACGACTTCGATCTGGCGGTCGCGCGCATCCGCGCCGCCGTGGCCGCTGCGCGCGCGCTGGGGCGGCCCTTTGTGCTGACCGCGCGGGCCGATGGGGTGATGAATGGCCTCTACGATCTGGACGAGGGCATCCGCCGCTTGCAGGCGTATCAAGCGGCAGGCGCCGATTGCCTTTACCTGCCGGTGCCGCCGGGCAGGGCGGAATTGGCCCGGGTGTTGGCGGCGGTCTCGGCGCCCGTGAACGCGCTGTCGGTGGGGGCGCTACAGGACGTGTCGTTGGCGGATCTGGCCACCATGGGTGTGCGGCGCGTGTCCTTGGGCAGCCAGATGGCGCGGGTAACCCATGCGGTGATCCGCGACACGATGCGCCACGTTCTGGCCGGGGATTTCACACCCCTGAAGGCAAGCGCTTCAGGGGCAGAGGTTGATGCGATGCTAAGGGAGGGTAGCGCAAATGACTGATGTACTGGAGAAAAAGAGCCGTCGAGGCGGTGGCCGTGCCGCACGCGTGGCGGCAAGGGCGGCGGCATTGCCAGAGGACATGCGCCCGATCCGCGCCGGGATGGAAGGCGGCACGCTCAAGGTGTTGTCCGAGGCTCAGGTGGCCCAGATCCACGAGGCGGCGCTAAAGGCGTTGGAAACGATTGGACTGGCCGATGCGCCGCAATCGGGCATCGATCTGATGGTCGGTGTGGGCGCGATCTTCGGCACTGATGGCCGCCTGCGCTTTCCGCGCCAGGTGGTGGAGGATGCCCTTGGCAAGGCCGCCCGGAACATCACGCTGATGGGCCGCGATCCGGTCCACGACATGGAACTGTCCGGCACCAAGGTGCACTACGGCACCGCGGGTGCTGCGGTGCACGTCGTGGACAGCGCGACCAACAGCTACCGTGAAAGTACGGCGCAGGACCTCCATGATGCGGCCCGCATAATGCAAGCCCTTGATAATGTGCATTTCTTCCAACGCCCCATGGTCTGTCGCGATGTGCTCGACAATCTGGAGATGGACATGAACTCCATCTACGCGTCGGTGTCGGGCACGACCAAACACATCGGGATGTCGTTCAGCGACCCCACCCATGTGGCGCCCTGCATGGACCTGATCCATATGCTGGCAGGCGGCGAAGAGGCGTGGCGCGCGCGGCCGTTCATCTCGAACTCGAACTGCTTCGTGGTGCCACCGATGAAGTTCGCCACGGAAAGCTGCGAGACGATGGAGAACTGCATCCGCGCGGGCATGCCGGTGCTGCTTTTGTCGGCGGGCATGTCTGGGGCCACCGCGCCCTCGACCATCGCGGGGGCAGTGATGCAGGCAACGGCGGAATGCCTTGCGGGGCTGGTCTACGTAAATGCGCTGTCGCCGGGTTATCCGGCGATCTTCGGAACCTGGCCGTTCGGGCTGGACCTGCGCACGGGGGCGATGTGCCTGGGATCCGGCGAGCAGGCGCTGTTGTCATCAGCCTGCGCGCAGATGCACCAGTTCTACGGCCTCCCCGGTGGGGCGGCGGGCGGCGCGTCGGACAGCAAGATGCCCGACATGCAGGCGGGGTGGGAGCAGATGTGCTCCAATGTGATGGCGGGGCTGTCGGGGCTAAACTTGGTCTATGAGGCGGCGGGCATGCATGCCTCACTTCTGGGATTTTGCCTGGACAGCCTGGTGTTGGCCGATGACCTGATCGGCCAGGCCATGCGCTGTGTGCGCGGGATCGAGGTGAATGAGGAGACGCTGGCACTGGACCAGATGGCCGAGGTCTGCCTGGGCGGCAATGGCCACTATCTGGGCACCGACAAGACGCTGGCTTTGATGCAGCGGGATTTCGTCTATCCGACCCTCGGTAACCGGATGAGCCCCAAGGAATGGGACGAGAACCAAAAGCCAGACCTGATCGTGAACGCCCGGGCGCGCAAGGAGAAGATCCTGGCCGAGGGGCGCTGCCTTGTCACACCGGATCTGGATCGTCGGGTACGCGAAAAATACGCCATGTATTTCGAGAGTTGAGAGAACGGATTGCCCGACGCGCCGCCCACCCACCCACCCCGTCGCGCCGGGCAATCCTTCGCCCTTGACCTTGGGGCACGGCATCGGTCAGATCGCTGCCATGCGCATTGATGGTCTTCAGTATTGCAACTGGTCGCGCCGTATTTTCCAGGAAATGCGGGCAGGGGGGGTGGACGCGGTCCATGTCACCATCGCCTATCATGAGGTCTTCCGCGAAACGGTCCTGCAGATCGAGCGCTGGAACCGATATTTCGAGGATCATGGCGATCTGATCGTCCCTGCCAGGACCGCCGCCGATGTCGACGCGGCCCGCGCCTCGGGGCGGACGGCGATCATCTTTGGGGCGCAAAACCCGTCGCCCATCGAAGACGATATCGGGCTCGTGGAAATCCTGCACACCCTTGGCCTGCGGTTCATGCAGCTGACGTATAACAACCAGTCGCTGCTGGCGACGGGCTGCTATGAGGTCGAAGATCCGGGCCTGACCCGCATGGGGCGCGAGGTCGTGGCCGAAATGAACCGCGTCGGGCTGGTGGTGGACATGAGCCATTCTGCCGACCGATCGACCATTGAGGCGGCGGAGCATTCCGCCCGCCCGATCGCGATCACCCATGCCAATCCGTTCGACTGGCACCCCGCCCGTCGCAACAAGCGGGCCGAGGTGATCGAGGCCGTCGTTGCGAGCGGTGGAATGATGGGATTTTCGCTGTACCCCCATCACCTCAAGGACGGCAGCGCCTGCACGCTGGATGGCTTTTGCGCGATGATGGCGGATATGGCTGAGCGCTACGGGGTGCAGCATTTCGGCATCGGCAGCGACCTGTGCCAAGACCAGCCCGATAGTGTGGTGGAATGGATGCGCGTGGGGCGTTGGACCAAGCAGATCGACTATGGCGAGGGGTCCGCCGACAACGCAGGTTTCCCGCCGCAGCCGGAGTGGTTCGCGTCGAACGCGGATTTCCCCAACCTGGAGCGCGGCCTGCGAGACGTGGGCTTCGACGACGCCGGTGTGGCGGCGCTGATGGGGCGCAATTGGTACGACTTCTTCGACAAAAACTTCGGGCCCCTGTGATGCAGCCCGCCCCGCAAGATATCGCGATGCGTGACCCGCAAGAGGTGATGACCCTGGCGCGCATGGGCTCCATGCACCAATCGCGGTTGTCATTCATGCGGGTTCTGCTGCGGCGGATGAAAGGGGAAGGCTGGCAGTTTTTCCGTCCCGAGTGGTCCGTGAATGCCAATGGCGAAGGCCACGCCGTCTATACTGCCCGCGCCAGCAACCGCGCCTATTCACTGGTCGCCTTCGCCCATGATTTGCCCGCAGATCAGCGCAGTGACCGGGTGATCGCCACCGCTTGGGATGCGACCTTCGTGCTGTTCGATGGGGTGCCCACCGAAAGCGATATCAAGGACTTGCGCGCCAATGTGCCGAAGCAAGAGGCGGGGCGCGTGTGTGACCGCGTGCTGACACTCAGTCGCGCCAACCGCTCGGTTCGGCTGTGGGATCATGTCGTCGGGGCGCTGGCCAAGGGCCAGCAGCCCGATGCCGCACAGATCGACGCGGTGGGCTACCTGATGCGCACGACCGCCGTCTACGGGTCCGCCAAGTTCGGCGCTGCCGACCGCGCCGCAATTGAAAACCGCCCCGAGTTGAATGCGCCCTTTCAGGCCGAGATGCTGACCGTCTATCTGATCCGGACGTTCGTTGCGGATCTTGTCGAGCACATGGCCCGCACGCAGGGCACCGCCGCCGCGCGCCTTGATCCGGCCCTCAAACGCCGCTTCGGGATCGGCAATTCCACGGGGCTTGGCATGGCGCCGTTCCTCGTCAATCACCCGCGGCTGATCCACAACTGGATCGCGGCACGCGAATGGGCGTTGGCCGAGGTGCGGGGCCTTGCCCGAGCCTCTGCCGCCGAAGTTGCGATCTTCCGCAGCTTCACCGACCGCGCCGCGCTCAATGCGCAAAAGTGGCACTCGGCCCACCCGATCCAGCAGGTCAAACTGACCCAGTTGCGCGCCGATATGGCCGCGTTGCAGACCCATCTGACGACATTCGATTTCAGCGCTGACCGACCCTGGAACGCTTTGTGGCGTTGGGCCGAAACCCATCTTGGCCTTGAGGGGCAGGAGCAGCTTGCCGCCCTTCTGCTGGAACCCTATGGCCCGCTGATCGACGATGCAGCGGGATGCATGGCCGCCGATGAGACGCCCGCGCGCATCGACGGACGCATGGACATCGACACCCTCAGGACCCTGATCGAACGCATCCACCCGCGCGCGCTTGGCACCGATTGGACTGCACCCGAGGCCTGCGCGCGGGTCTGGTACACCTCTGCCGAGAAGCTGGAGCCGCGATTGGGCGAGCGCGCCGAAGAAAACCTCGACGCTTATGCCAATGCGCTGTGTCCAGCCCATGATGCGGCGAAACTCTATGCGGCGCTTGAGGGTGCCCAAGGCCCCGTCGCGGCCTTCCTGCTGCATGCGCCCGAGCATCGACACACGGTCCGTCGCCTGCAGTTGGCCGCGACCCATCCCTATGCCGAAATTCGCGACAACACGACCCACGCCGATATGGCCCCCATCGACCTGCTGCGCGCCAAGCTCAGCTTTTTCGGGGCGACGCGGTTCGATCCCCGCTCGGACCGATGGCTGCGGATCACCATGTTCCAAAACGCGCCCTATCCGGATGAGCTGGCCCACGCCGACCCCGATGGCTGGAGCTATCCGCCCCTTGCGGACGCCGCCCCGTGACCCAGGATCTCTCGCTGGGAGAGCTGCAATCGCTATGCACAAGGGCTGCGCGTGGGGCGGGGCGCGCCGTCGGGGTTGCCGAGGACGCGGGCCATGTCGTGCGTTGGCTGACGGTGCGCGGCGAAGACGGCGCAGGCGCGTTGGTGCGGCTTTTGACGGCCACCGATGGCTTTTGCGCGGGCGACATGATCCCGGACCTTCCCGCCTTTGCTCCCAAGCGTCAGGCAATTTGCCCCTTGGCTCTTGGCGGATACCTTTCGGATGTTGGGGATCTGCCGGAGGGGCCCATCGGCCCTGTCTGGGCGCCCATCCTCCTGCTGCCGTTCCTTGCTGAGCTGGCCCCAAACGGGGTCGAGATTGCCCCTGAAGCGGTCAACGACCCGACACCTCTGCGCCTCATCCGCCGCGAAGCGCCGCGCGTGATCTCGCAGGCCCGCGCCTGCGTTGCGCCAGAGACCTTTGAGACGCTACTCGCCTTTGCCGCGCGTACCTACGCGCCTGCGACCGCGCAAAGCCGTGCCGGGGCAGGAGCTGGCGTGTCGGACAACGACTGAGGGTTTCCGCCACTCGTCCAAGGTGCCAAATTCCTTCAAACAAGGACGGAATGTGCTACCACGTTGACGCCACGGGCGATGCGAGCCGCCGTTGAGAGCGAGAAGATGACGATGGCGAAAAAGCCCATCCTGACCGATGACCCCATGGACGGCGGCGATGCGGCACCCGTTGGGGCGACGCGCCCCGTCACGGCGCCGATGCCGTCCGAGCCGACGCGCCCGGCGCAGGCCCCGGCCTTTGGCCGCGACGCCTCGGGCCATGCGCGGCCCAAGACCCGCATCCTGGGTTATGGCGCCCCGGCGACGTCGGATGCCACGCAAACCGACGCGCCTGCCGTGGGCTGGCTCGTTGTCATCGCCGGGCCGGGGCGCGGGACCTCGCTGGCGCTGATGTCGGGCATGAACGGCATCGGGCGGGGCGATGACCTGCAGGTGCAGCTTGATTTCGGCGACGACGCGATCAGCCGCGATGCCCACGCCTATGTGACCTACGACGATGCCGCGCGGCGCTTTTTCGTCAGCCATGGCGGCAAGACCAACCTTGTGCGGTTGAACGATGCCGCCGTACTCGCGACAGAGGGGCTATCCCACGGCGACACCCTGCGGATCGGCGCGACGTCCCTGCGTTTCGTGGCCCTCTGCGGCCCCGACTTCGACTGGTCCGACCCATGAGCGGGATCACCTACGACGTGGCCACCGCCCTTTGGCAGGGCGCGCGGCCGTATCAGGAGGATACCCTGCTGGCCGATTTCCACGGCGGCATGGACCGGGGATTCGCGGTGCTGGCCGATGGCATGGGCGGCCATGCGGCAGGGGATCTTGCATCCCGGCTTGTGGTGATCGATGCCGCCAGCCATCTGAAATTCCTGATGCACGATGGCGCGGCGCTGGAGAAATCACTGGTGGCCGAGCTGACTTCGGCTATCGAGACCGCGAATGAGGTGCTCAAGGACCGCGCCGCCGGGGATCGGCGTCTGCGGGGCATGGGCGCCACTTTCCTTGCCACGGTCCTGTTCGAGGATCGCCTCTATTGGGCGTCGGTCGGCGACAGCCCCCTGTATCTCTGGCGCGAAGGGAAATTGCGGCAACTTAACGAAGATCATTCCATGGCGCCGGTCATCGACCAGATGGCCAAAACCGGAGAGATCACGGCAGCCGACGCCGCCAACCACCCCGATCGCAACGCGCTGACCTCGGTGCTGATGGGCGGTGCGCTGAAGGCCATGGATGTGCCGAAAACGGCGACGGTTCTGGATCCGGGTGATGTGCTGATACAGGCCTCGGACGGGTTGCAATACCTTGACGATGAAAGCATTTCCGGTGTTCTGGCGGAGGCGGGCAGCAGCCGCGAGATCGTCGAGGCCTTGATGGGTGCCTTGCGCGAGTCGAACGATCCGGCGCAGGACAACACTGCCGTTTTGGTGTTGCAACTGGCCCAAATGGGCCCCGAGTAGACCAGGGACGCGGCCCCGGTCGGCGCGACCTCGGACGCCACGGAGCGGGCCGTTGGCACACCGTTGGCCCCGGGTGCAAGCGCCGCCCGCGCCCCCACGCCTGCGACCGTCACCCGACCTGCGTGCGCGCGTCGATGGGTCGTGCCCGCAGGCCTTCTGGGCGCTGCTGCGGTGGCGGTTGGCGCGATCTTCGGCCTGCCCGCCCTGCAATCGGGGCGCCAGGTGCCCGCGACGGTCGAGACGGCGGCGCTGGCCCCGCTAGTCGCATTGCCCCCCGCATTGCCCCCCGCCGCGCCCACCCCCGCCGCTACCGCGCCCATGCGGTCGCTTGTCCCCGCTCCTGGCGCAGATGATGCCGCTGACGCCATTGGGGCGTCTGCGCTAGCTGCGGGGTTGATCGATACCGCGACGCCTCCCGCGTTGATCCCCGACAAGTTGGCGATCCAGGGCGCAGCTACCGGAGCCCCGGCGGTCAGCGGTGCCACGATCCAATTCGGAACGCCGGGAACCGCCACCAGCGCGGGCACAGGAACGGTGCAAGCGCCGGGCGCCATCGGCATCGGTGAATTGACGCCCCAGCGCGAAGGCAGCAGCGCCCCCGATGCCGCGCAGGATCCGCAGCAGCCGGTCCTGGCGCCGCAATCACAACGCACGCCGCGACCGGACGACGGGGGGCTACGCGATGGTGGATAACGTCGAAATCTCGATCCATCAGATCGCCACGAATGCCGTGCTTCTGGCACCTCAGACCCTCCGCTTGCCGGTGGAAGTGGGGCGTTTTGGGGCCGACAACGTGGGCCGCGTTAGCGCAGGCGATGGGCAGGTCGTCCATTTTGGCGATGGCTTCGGCACCCTTTCGCGGCAGCATATGACGGTCGCCCAATCCCCCGATGGCGCGCTGGTCGTCACCGATGTCTCGTCCAACGGTGTGGCACAGATCGGGCAGGCGGGCTCGGCCCCGGTGGCGATGGGGCGCGGCGGCACGGTGGCCATGTCCCCCGGAACCATGCGCGCGTTCCAGACGGTCGGCCTGCGCATCACGATCTGCGCCCCGAAAGAGGCGCGCGTTGATGCGATTGGCCAGCCGTTGCACTTGGTCTACGACAGCTCTTCCACCGGGCGGCTCAAGGCGCTTGACCTCGACGGTGTCTCCATCGCCCTGGTGGCCGAGGGGCGCGAGGTATTGATGCGCCGCCGCTCTGGCGCGGCGCGCGACGTGCTGGCGGCCCTGCGCGCCGAGGCAGCGACGTGCCTTGTCGTGGTCGGCCCGGATAGCGCGGGCGGGATCGTCGCGATTGGTGGTCTGGGCGCAGAGGTTTCTCACAACCGTCGCCAGTTGGCCGCCGATGAGGTGGTGCAGATGGACCACCTGGATACGATGGACATCCGGGGGCAAATGCTGCGGATCATGTCCGCTGAGGACGGCAAGGGCCTGTCGTGTACCAACGCGGCCTGTCGCCAACTCAACCCCTATCTACCGTGCGAAAACTGCCGGTATTGCGGGCAGCGTCTGGGCGATGGCACCTCTTACTGGGTACACTCCTGAGGTGGTGGCATGATTGTGTTTCTTGTCCGTTTTCGGGTGCGCCAGATCGGCATTGACGGCACGTTCACCGGCCCTTCGCGCATCCTTCTGTGTGAAGAACCGGGCGCGTTCCTGGTTGGCAAGACGGACGATGCCGACGTGCCCTTGCCCGGCGATGCGGTATCGCGGCGGCATATGTCTTTGGTGCTTGACCGCGACGACATCCGCATCCGGGATGAGGGGTCCACCAACGGCACCTACGTCAACGGCACCCGTGTGGATGAGGCGGCGCTTGCGGTTGGGGATCAGGTCTCGATCCCCGGTTGGATGTTGGAGCTTCTGGCCCCCGCAAAGACCCTGGCCGAGGTCTCTCGTATCGGCGGAGTGGAGGTCGATGCCAGCCTTGTGTCGCGCCTGATCATCGCCGATGACGCCACGCCGCCGCCGTCGCGGCGCAGTTTTCCCGATGCCGAATTCAGCAACCGCGATACGGTGACGGTCGAGGCGCTGCGCGCCTCCGGCCACCCGGTGGAGGACACCCGCTTTTGCACCATCGGCGGCGGTCTGGGCAGCTTCGTTTGGGTCGACCACCTGCGCTGCTACGGCGTCAAGCCGGGCGACATTCGGGCGATCGGCACCGAAGCTGCATGCTATCAAACCTATAAAAGATACTGCAAAAACAGCCAGATACCGGATCATGAGCGATTGCGGTCCAATTCGCTCAGCCGCCCCGACAACATCTGGGGCTTTCCCGGCTATGCCCTGCGCGAAGCGGGCAAAGGCACCGGGTTCAAGGGCCTGTTCCAAGTGCTGGCAGAACCCGCCTTGGCGCAATCCTACACGCCGCGCGCGGGCGATGTCTTCGACAGCCTGGATGCAGAGGCGGCGCGCATCGGCTGGTCCGATATGAGGCTCAAGGCACAGGTTCTGAGCCTGCGCAAAACCGATGATGGGCGCTATGCCGTCGCCTATAAACTTTGGGGCGGAGAGGCGATTGGCGAGGCGCGCAACCGCTACCTGATCGCCGATGTCTTGCACCTGTCCACCGGCTATCCCGCGACCCGGTTTGTCGAGGATTTCCAGACGTTCATCACCAATCATCCGGATGCACGCGGGCAAGTGGCCAATGCCTATGAGCCCCATGACCAGATGTATCTGGAGGCCGAGCGGCGCGGCGGACCCGTGCAGTTTGTCGTGCGGGGCAGGGGCATCGTGGCGTCCCGCATCCTCCAGCGGCTATGGGAGGCGCGGCAGAAGAACCCGCAAATCCGCATCCTTCATTCCATGCGCAGCCCCCTTGGGGCGGGTGACGGCGCGCGCTTTCGCAATTCCCGCCGCCGCGTGCGCAATAACGTGGAAATCCAGCCCTTCAACTGGCCCAAGGCCTGTTGGGGCGGAGACCTCCGCGCCGAGTATGAGGCCGCCGATGCCCCCAAGCGGGGTGCCCTGCTGGCGCAGCTTGGCGTCACTACCACCGCCGAGCGTGCCGACTGGATCAACCTGATCGAACGCGGCACGCAGGAAGGCTGGTACAGCCCTGTTTTCGGCACGATCCGCGCGTTGCAGCCGCTGGCCGCGCAACCAAACCAACCCGAGGGCGTGCACATTAGCATCGACACGCCAGAGGGCAAGGTCGAGCAATTCAACGCAGATTATCTTATCGATTGCACAGGGCTGATCGCGGATATCCGGCGGTCGCCTTTCCTGGCGGATCTGCTCGACACCTTTGATCTGGCGCGCAATCATTCCTACGGGCTGGACGGCGACACGTCCGTTCAAGGCCCCGCTACAGGCCTTGCTGCGTCGAATGATTTCGAGATCGAAGGCCTGCGCAACGGCGCGGGCCGTGTCTATGCGGCGGGTACGATCACCACCGGGGGGCCGTATCTGGCCGTCGACAGCTTTCTTGGCCTGCAATACGCTGCCCTGCGCTCGGTCGATCATCTGGCGGCGGAAGGGGCCCATAAAGTGCGCCGTCTCGGCCCCCTCCGCTCGGCTTTCGGTTGGAGCAAATGGATGCTGGGGGCCAAACCATGAAGTGGAGCGCCCGATGATCCCAACCCTCGCAGGCCGCCTGCAAACGCGGCTTTTCCTGTTTGTTTTCATTGGTCTGCCCGTAACGCTCCTGTTCGGTCTGTCGCGCGTGGGCTGGCAGTGGGACTGGGCCACGGTCCAGGTCTACGTCTGGTTCCTGTGTACGATCACCGGTGTGGGCCTGCTGCTTGACCCTCTCTACATCTTCGTACAATCCCTGCGGTGGGAAAGGGATTGGCCTTTCTTGTTCCAAGCCTTCTTCGCGTGGGTCGAGTTTGCCATCGCCCTTTTCGTGGCCCGTGCGGGCCTCTTGCCGTTCTTGCCAGAGGCTGCGTTCCAAAGCCTCTCGACGCCGGTCTTGCACTTCGCCTTGGTCTTCGTGCCCACGTTCCTTGCGCTTTTGGGGCCGATGCAGGTGCTGTTCGTGCGGTGGCACTTCAAGGGCGGCCAGTTGGGCAGGTTTTGATCGGCCCCTCGACCATGGCCCGCGAGGTGAAGGTGTGGATCTTGGTGTTTCCGGCCATCAATCTGCCGCTTGGCCGACGGGGGAACGCGCGCGCCCTTGCAATCCTGCGTCTGCTGCAACATTTGGGGGCATGACGTTACGCCTTTCACAGAAATTCGCCGCCGCATGGGAGGTCCTGACCGACCGCTATGATCAGCGGATCGATAGCGCGCGGGGGCGCTGGCAAGGGCAGTTCTATGCGGCAACGGTGGACCATGGCGTGCTGCGACGGCGGTGGACCAATGAGGGCCGGATCGCCGAGGACCTCTACCGCTCCAACCATCCCAATGCGGCCGCCTTGGCCGCGTGGAAAGCGCGCGGGATCAAAGAGGTCATCAGCCTGCGCCGCGCCAGCGGCGCAGTGCACAATTTTGAGGCCGAAACCTGCGCCGCCCTCGGGCTAACCCTTCGCAACGCGCCGTTGACCTCGCGCGAAGCACCGCGCGTGAAGGGCCTGTTGCTTCTGTTGGATATCTTCGACACGATCCAGAAGCCCGCCTTGCTCCATTGCAAGTCCGGCGCCGACCGGACCGGCCTTGCAGCGGCGATCTGGGCAATCCATGTGGAGGGAAAGCCGGTGGCGGAAGCCAAGAAGGCGCTGGGGTTCAAGCACCTGCACATCCGCGCCTCCAAGACCGGCGTGCTGGATCGGTTTCTGGAGGCTTACGAGGCGCGTTTGACGCAAGGCCCCATCGATCTGCGCACCTGGGTCGAAACCGAGTACGATCCCGCAAGCCTCTGACAACGCGTCAGTTCAGCCAGGTTTCCAGCTCAAGATCCGCGGTGCAACTGGACCCGTCGGCGGTGCCGATCCAGATGCTCACTTGGCCCTCGATCGCTTCCTGACCCGTCAGGTTCAGCATCGGCAGGATGCCCCCGTTGCTATTGTCGTCGAAATGCCATGCGCCATCCTGCGTGTGGGCGAGCAGCGTCGTGTCGCAGACCGAGACGACCTGCAATTCGACGCGCCGGAACTGCGCCATCTCCGACAGGGTAAGCGTGTAGGTGGGCGCGACGCCGACCCGCCCGGTGGCGTTGAACGGCAGGCCTTCGCAGGCGGCCAGATCGGCGGTAACGCCGGGTTGGGTGATCAGGGCCTGTGGGCTGTAGATGTCGGTCCCGGTGTAGCGCAGCTCTTCGCCCCGGGCGGCGGGATCGGGGCAGAGGGTGGTGGGGGTAGGCGTCGGGGCCGGGCCGGGGTTGGGCAGCGCAGCGCCCGCCGTCATCAGCTCGATCTCGGCGCGGGCGGTGCGCAATTCCAGGTTCAGGCGCGCGGCTTCGGCCTCGGCCTCTTCAAGGTTGGCCGCCAGCGCAGCGTCGCGTTCGGCCTGCAGCGCGATTACCATGGCGGCATCGGGGCCGTCGCTGCCCAGGGCCGCGATCTGCGCTTCCAGGTCCGAGACGTCGGTGGCAAGGCTTTCCGCGCGGGCCAGTGCCGCATCGCGCGCGGCCTCCGCCGCCGCACGGGACGCTAGGACCAGTTCCATTTCGGCGGGCACATCGGTGCCCGTGCGGGCGGCCTCCAACTCAGCTTGCAGGCTCGTAATTTGCGCCTGCAAGGTCCGTCGTTCCGCCTCGGCCGCGCCTTGATCGGCAATCGCCTGGTTCAACTGGCTGCGCAGGACGGCCGTTTGCGCGCTGTCACCATCGCCTGCGGCGCGTAGCTGCGCGCGCAGGTCGGCCACCGTTTCCGCCAGGTCGTCGGCCCGCTGGTCGGCGAGGGCGCGCGCTTCGACGGCGGCATCCACATCGGTCTGCAACGCGTCGGCAGCGCTGGACATGCGGGCCAGTTCGCTCTCCATCGCGGTCATCGCGGTTTGCGCCTCGTTCAACTGGCGGCGCAATTCCGGGTCCGTGGCGGGCGGTTCGCTCAGCGCGTAGACGCCGACGCCCACAAGGGCGAGGGCTGAGACGCCGGCAATCGCAGCCCCTTTCCAGACGCCGCTGTTGGAGGGCACCGGGGCGGGGGTCGGCGTGTGGGCCGGGGTATGGGGCTGGGTCGTGACGGGCGTGATGATCCGTGTCGTTGCGTCTGGAAGGGCCGCGAACCACGCCGCCGCGTCGGCGGGGCGCTCGCGCAGGGGCCGGGCCATCGCCCGGTCGATCAGCGCCAAAAGGCGTGGATCATGGGCGGGGAAGCGGCCCGCTAGGGGCGCGTAGGGGTCGTCGTCACCGTTCGATACCTTCTGCGCCCGTTCATCCGCAGGCGCCGGGGCGGCACCACTGATGCAATGATAGAGCGTCGCGGCAAGCGAATAGAGGTCCGAGGCAGGTCCCTGCTCGGCCCCGGCGACGTAGAACTCATTAGGGCTGTAGCCGTCCGAGACCACCCGGAACGTACCAGCGGCGCGCGATTGTGCCTTGGTTTCCTGTCGCGCCGCGCCAAAATCGATCACCACGGGCGTATCGAGCGGATCAATGCGGATGTTGGCGGGCTTGATATCGCGGTGCAGCAGGCGTTCCTTGCCGCGATCCGGCGCGTCCCGGTGCAGATAATCAAGTGCGGCCAGAAGCGCGCGAGCCAGCTCCATGATGTATGCAGGCGTCAGCAACTCGGGCTCATGGGCGATGACATGCTGCAAGTCGCGCCCTTCAACATAGTCCATCGCCATATAGGCGGTGCCGTTCTCCTCGAACAGGGTCTGGACGTGAACGATGTTGGGATGGCGCAGGGTGGCCAGCGTGCGGGCCTCGCGCAGGAATAACGTGCGGGCGGTCTCGAACGGTTCAGCCGTTGAGGCACTGGCGGCCGAGACGGTGAAATCGCCCGCGCGCAAGGCAAGGCCTGCGGGAAAGCACTCTATTTATGGCGACTTTGCGATCAAGGTTGTCGCGCGCCTCGTAAGTGATGCCAAAGCCGCCCGCCGCGATGCGGCTCGTGATCCGATACATGCCCTGTGACAGGGTGGCACCCACCGGAAGCTCTCCGGCGGGGCGTCTGGCAGGATCCGGGTTTTTGCCGGATCGAGGGGGGCGTCGTCAGACATTGAATTCGGGCCTTTGGGCGGGGCAGGGCGGGCGTCGACATGCCCTCTGAATGTGGCGATTCCACGCTTATTTTGTAAACCTCCGGTTTACCTTAGGCAAATGTGCCTACGGGACCTCGTGCCGGGCCTCCTCCCCCTTGCGCCTCAGGCCTTGCCCCCATAGAAGGAGCGCGATTTTCAAGACGAATATGCCCGCGCGTGCTCCGTGCGCGCGAGAGCCAAAGAGGATGCCCCGATGCAAATCACCGAGACCCTGGCCGAGGGCCTGAAGCGCGAATACACGATCACCGTTCCGGCGACCGATCTTGAGGCGCGCGTGAACACCAAGCTGGAAGAGGCCCGCCCCGAAGTCGAGATGAAGGGCTTCCGCAAGGGCAAAGTGCCCATGGCGCTGCTGAAAAAGCAGTTCGGCCCCCGGATCATGGGCGAAGCGATGCAGGAATCGGTCGATGAGGCCATGCAGGGCCACCTGGACGAAAGCGGCGACCGCCCCGCCATGCAGCCTGAGGTCAAGATGACCAATGAGGATTGGAAAGAGGGCGACGATATCGTTGTCTCCATGTCCTACGAGAAACTGCCCGAGATCCCGGACGTGGACTACAAGGCGATCAAGCTGGAAAAGCTGGTCGTGACGCCGTCCGACGAAGAAATCGACGAGGCGCTGAAAAACCTGGCCGAGAACGCCGAGAGCTTCGCCACCAAGAAGGGCAAGGCTGCCGATGGCGATCAGGTCGTGTTCGACTTCGTCGGCACCGTGGATGGCGAAGCGTTCGAGGGCGGCTCTGCCGAGGATTTCCCGCTGAAGCTTGGCTCCGGCCAGTTCATCCCCGGCTTTGAAGAGCAGTTGGTCGGCGTGAAAGCGGGCGAAGAGAAGGACGTGGAAGTCACGTTCCCCGAGGAATATCAGGCCGAGCATCTGGCCGGAAAAGCCGCCGTTTTCGCCTGCACCATCAAAGAGGTGAAGAAGCCCGTCGCCGCCGAAGTGGATGACGAGTTGGCCAAGAAGTTCGGTGCAGAGGACCTTGCGGCCCTGAAGGGTCAGATTTCCGAGCGTCTGGGCGCGGAGTACAAGGGTGCCGCCCGCGCGGTGATGAAGCGCAGCCTGCTGGATCAGTTGGACGAGGTTGTCTCTTTCGATCTGCCGCCGTCGCTGGTCGACGCGGAAGCCAAGCAGATCGCGCATCAGCTGTGGCACGAGGAAAACCCAGAGGTGGAAGGCCATGACCACCCCGAGATCGAGACCACCGAAGAGCACACCTCGCTGGCCGCCCGCCGCGTCAAGCTGGGTCTGTTGTTGGCCGAGTTGGGCCAGAAGAACGACGTCACCGTTTCCGACGCCGAGATGACTCAGGCGATCATGAACCAGGCGCGTCAGTATCCGGGTCAAGAGCGCGCATTCTTCGAGTTCATCCAGCAGAACCAGGCCGCGCAACAGCAGGTCCGCGCGCCACTGTTCGAGGACAAGGTTGTCGATTTCATCGGCGAGATGGCCGAAGTGTCCGAGAAAGAGGTCTCCAAGGATGATCTCAAGGCCGCTGTGGATGCCCTTGACGAGGAATAATCCCCACTGCCATCGGCAACAGAAAGACAAGGGCGTCCCGCGCGGGGCGCCTTTTTTTATTGGGCAAAGCGGGCCCTGTTATCGGATAACCGGGGGCCGCTTTTGAAAATCAGATGGCCATGGGGGCATGTTTGGCCCATCGCCGCATCCCGGCATTTTTCAGAACGTTTCTTTCTACCTTTTCACCCTTCCACCAAGACCCTTTTCATTCGACCTCTCATTTTTCAAAGGCTTAATCCCATGTTCAGATTTCCCATCGCAGCGGTGATCGGCCTCACGGCAAGCTTATCCGCCGCCCATGCCGACACGATCATCTACCAAGGCACACCCACGTTTGAACCGCTCATCATCACTGGTGATCGGGGCATCACTCGCGGGGATGTCCCGGTTCTGCCGGGCCTCGCGCCGTCCGTCCTCAACGATCCGGCGTTCCACCGTATGGCCGAGATGTGTGACACCCTCGGCATGGCTTGCGGGCCTGATCGTGTGACGCCCCTGGGCGGCATCGACCCCGGCTGGACACCCGGCCACCGTGCCGATGCCGAAAAGCGTTTGGCGCAGATGATCGAGGACCGCGAGGCCTATGCCGAGGCGCTGTCCGAGCATTTCGACACGCTGCCTGTGCCAACGCTTCCCATCGTGCCGCGCCTGAACTTCGGTTGGAACACGCCGTTTGGTGTGCCCCACGCCACCCCGCGTCCGTTCAACTTCGACGAGTTGTTCCGTCCGGTGCCACGCCACACCGTCCCGCACATGGTGCTGCCGCGTTCGGTTGCGCCACGTATCCACGACCTTTCGGGCTTCTACAGCCGCCTGAACAATCCCGCCGTGATCCCGCGCGGCATGCTCCCGCGGCATTCGTTCCCGTGGCGCGCCTTCTGACCCCGCCCTTGCTTTGCCCCGTCGTGCAGATGGGGCAGGGCGCTTCTTTTCCCCCAAATTCATTCGAGTAGAAAAATCATGAAACGCACTCTCCCCCTCCTGGCTGTTCTGGCCGCCACGCTGGCTGCCCCTGTGGCGGCTCAAGACATCTCTTCGATCCTGAACCCCGGCAATTTCGCCGCGCGGTTGAACACCGGCGCAAACCCCGCCATGGCCAATCTGCCGTCCGACATGTCGGGCCTGTTTCAGGGCCCCAACGCAGCCGCGCGCCTGAACCCGGCGCTGGCGGGGCAGGTCGCGGCCCTGGCCCCCGTCGTCCGGCCCGAGGTGCGCAGCCTTGCGCCGCTGACCTCCATCGCGCCGGTGCCGCGTGGCATGATCGCGCGGATCGTTGTTCCGACCGCCGAAGCTGCGCCGACGATCGCCCATGGGACGCCCGAGCGGGGCACGGATCTGGTCGCCGCCATGGCAGATGCCGCCGAGGCCGCCCCGGCGGGCGCCACTACGCTGGTGATCAACGGCTCCAACACCGCCGTGATCCAGTCCGGCCCCGGCACGGCAGAGGCGCCGCGCCTCAGCCTTTGGCAGCGCCTGTTCGGGATCTGATCTGGAAAGCAGGCCCCTGCGCAGGCTCCGGTAAGGGCCTGCGCATAAATCGTTTCCAAAAAAATACTTTGGTCAGGCAGCGCGCTTGGCTATCGTGAATTGACAAAGGTCAGGGTTTCCGCAGTTCTGCGGGTGTATTTTTAGCCCTACTATGACCTCATAGTGTCTATCTAAGGCGGTTTTGGCCCCCCTTGCCCCCCGCCAAACAGGAAGGAACCCAACACAATGCGTCTAATGACTGCGAGTGCAATTGCGCTGTTCGCAATGGGCGGAGCCGCTTTGGCCTGCCCCAATTATCAACTTTCGGCCGGCGCGCTTAGCTATGATGCGTCCCAGATCACCGCGATGCCCCAAGGCTTCTCCGTGTCCGCTGGCGGTGATTTCACGCTGGACCAATGTGGCCTTGGGAACCTTGGCTACGGGCAGTTCCGCTCTGCCCCTGACCTGACCCTGAACCTGACCGGCATGGCCGGGCGTCCGCTGGACGTCTTTGCGACCTCCAGCTGTGATCCCGCGCTGTTGGTGAACGACGCCAACGGACAATGGTACTTCAACGATGACCGCAATAGCCTCCAGCCCGGGCTGACGCTGCCCGCCGGTGCCGCGAACGGCCGTGTCGACATCTGGCTTGGCACTTTTGCGGGCGGCGGTTGTCCCGCTGTCTTGTCGGTTCAGGCCTTGGCCGGTGCGGGTCAGCCCGTGCCGCAGCCTGTTCCCGTGCCGCAACCCGTGCCGGTGCCGCAGCCCGTGCCACAACCGGTCCCGCTGCCTGCCAGCGCCTGCCCCTCCTGGGAAGTGCCTGGCCCCGCATTGGCGTTTGACGCCAGCCAGATCCTGCAACCGCTCAGCTATGTCGCCCAGGCGACCGGCGGGACGGATGTCACGACCTGCCCCGGCATCGATGGCCGCCGCTATGCCAGCCAGGTGCCGCAGTTCTCGGTCTCACTGACCGGTATGGACGGCTACAGCCTGCGCCTTCTGGCCAATGCAGAATGCGACTCGACCTTGCTGGTGAACGGTGCCGATACGACGTGGTACTATAACGATGACGGGCAGGGGAACTTGCAGCCGCAACTCGACATCACCAATCCCGCGTCCCTGAATGGCCGGGTCGATGTCTGGGTCGGCACCTACAACGACACGGTCTGCCCTGGCACCTTCACGCTGCAGGCGATCCCCGTGGCCGTGACACCACAGCCTGTTCCGCAACCCGTGCCGGTGCCTGTCCCTGCACCTGCCCCGGTCCCCGTACCTGCGCCCGTACCCGTACCCGTGCCCGTGCCGGTCCCAGCACCCGCACCAGCGCCTGCCCCGGCACCTGTTCCCGTGCCGCAGCCGGTCCCGCAGCCGGTGCCCATGCCGACGCCGACCGCGGGATGCCCCACGACCACCTTGGAAGGCATCGTTGTGACCACCGACGGCTCTGCGCTGTACGGCCCGGATCGCTTCACCGTGCAAGCCGGGGGCGCAACATCGTTGTCGACCTGCGCGGACATCCCCGTGGGGGCAGGTGTGGCCAACGCCAACCCGCACTACTCCTTCTACCTCTCGGGTATGGAGACCTATGGTCGCCTGGAAATCGAAGTGACGAGCGATTGCGACACCACGCTTCTGGTCAATGATGCCCAGGGCAACTGGCACTTCGACGACGACTCCGGCGGCGGGCTTCAGCCCGAGCTGAACCTGACGAACACGGCCGCGTTGAACGGCCGGGTGGATGTCTGGGTCGGGACTTACGGCAACTCCATCTCCTGCTCTGCCGAGTTGGAAATGGAAACCTGGAACTTCTGATCCGGGTGGCGCGCGTGTCGCGCGTGAGGACCAAGACCGATGGAGGGCGCGCCACACAGGTGCGTCCTTTGTCATCTTGTCCTTTCGATGGGGGCGAGGCTGACCGAAATCAACCTTGTCCCGCGTCGGTTTTTGCAAATGGTATGGATTCCCCGCCTTTCGTTGGCTTTTCGAATGAGTGAGGATCATCCTATCGACACAGATACCGTCGCAAATACTAACCCCTTCTAATAAAATAAGATTCTGGAGTAACACGATATGAAAAAGCTACTTGCAGCCGCCTTTGCCCTGATCGCCACCGCTGGCGTCGCCGCCGCGTGCCCCGCCTGGCAAAACGCGGGCGTGCAGACCGGCTATACCACCGGTCAGGACCTTTGGACGCCGAACAGCTATTCGGTCACCGCGGGCGGCGACCAATCCCTGCGCAACTGCGGTTGGAACCATTCGGGTTACGTGATCTCGCGCCCTGATTTCGAGTTCCAGATCGATGGTCTTGAACAGTACCGCCGCCTTGAGATCCGCGTGAACGGGTCCTGCGACACGGTTCTGCTGGTCAATGACGCGACGGGCAACTGGTACTTCAACGACGACGGCTGGGGCAACCTGAACCCGCTGATCAACCTGCAGAACCCGCGTTCCGGCACCTATGACATTTGGGTCGGCACCTATGGCCAAAACCTTTGCGGCGCGACGCTGCAGATGGAAACGTTCTGATCTGACACTTCATTTCCAGACGAACGGCCCGCCCTTCCAGGCGGGCCGTTTGCATTTGGACGGGGGTGACGCTGGCCAACGGGATTTGCGAAGCAAACCCGTCAGCGACGCCCCACCCGCCGTCCCGTGGGACGTAGGTGTGGTTCGGTTGATACCAGGGGCGCGCGGTGGCACGCCCGGCATGCCTATTCCGCTGCCGGGGTCAGGCGGATCAAGGCGCCCGGATCATCGTCAATCAGGATCAGGATCGCGCCGTTCGCATCGACGTCCACATCGCGCACACGGCCAGCGCCTTGGCGCAGCCGCTCTTCTCCGACCACCCTGTCACCGTCCATGTCGAGCCGTACCAGGGCTTGTCCCGCAAGCGCGCCCAAGAGGATGTCGCCCTGCCAGTCAGGGAACATTTCGCCGTCGTAGAACACCATGTCCGACGGCGCGATGGAGGGGTCCCAGTAGTAGATTGGCTCACGGAATTGCGGCGCGTGGGCCTGCTCCCCGCTGCCAACGTCAGAGCCGTTGTAGTTCACGCCATAACTCACCTCGGGCCAGCCATAGTTGCCGCCGGGCCATATGATGTTGAGTTCATCGCCGCCCGCCGGGCCGTGTTCCAGCGTCCAGATACTGCCGGTTTCGGGATGGATGGCCGCGCCCTGGATGTTGCGGTGTCCGTAGCTCAGGATTTCCGGGCGTGCGCCGTCGATGACTGGAACGGGTGAGGGCGCGCCCTCGGTATCGATCAGAATTGTAACGCCGTAGCTTGCGCCGACCGGATCCTGCGCCAATTGGCGGTTTTCAGGGGTGAAGCGGTCGCCGGTGGTCACGAACAGCGATCCGAACGGCGCAACGATCACCCGGCTGCCGAAGTGCAGCGGGACCGCGGAGGCAGGGGTTTGACGCCACAGCTCTTCGACGTCCGTAAGGGCGCCATGGTCTTCCGACAGGACGGCCCGTGCCACGGCAGTGGCCGATGCGGCAAGCCCCTCGGGCGCCGAATAGGTCAGGAAGATCACCCGGCTGTCTGCGAAATCAGCGGCAAGCGCCACGTCGAGCAGTCCGCCCTGTCGGATGGCGCGCACGTCGGGCACGCCGCTGATTTCCGGCCCCATGGTGCCATCGCGGGTGATGTGACGCAGGGTGCCGCCACGCTCGGTCACGATGTATCCGGCGTTGTTGGGCAGGACCGCGAGGCCCCAGGGGCGGGCCAGTGCCCCGGTGATGACCTCTTCGGCAAAGGTCACACCGGAGGCGGTCAGGGGCGCCTCGGTCTGCCCTGGAAAGGCCGCTACGGTCGCCGGGAAATTCCCGGTGCCATCATCAACGGGGGCCTGGGCGAATGACGCACCTGCGAGGAGCGCAGCGAGGAGGGGGGCGAGAGCAAGCGTGCGGCGCATGGGAAGACCTTCCAGAAAACTATGGTTTCCATAGAAATAGGCCGCCCCCGCAAGGAGACGGCCCATTTTTTCGTGATCACGTCGCGACAGGTGAAATTATTCCTCGTCAGAGGTCTCTTCCGCCGCCGGTGCGGGTGCTGCGTCGTCGTCTTCATCCAGACCAGCGGCCCCGATGTCGTCGAACAGTTCAGCGATCTCGAACTCGGCTTGTGCCTCTTCCTCGGCGGCCAGGTCCTGAATGGACTTGCCGGAGGCTTGCAACTCGGCCTCTTCAGGCGAGCGGGCGACGTTCAGCTCGATCTCGACCTCGACTTCGGGGTGCAGTTTCACCAGCACGTTGTGGATGCCCAGATCCTTGATCGGTGCGATCAGGGCGACCTGCTTGCGATCCACGGTGAAGCCTTCGGCCGTTGCCGCTTCGGCCGCGTCGCGGATCGTGACGGAGCCGTAGAGCGAGCCGCTGTCAGAGGCGGAGCGGATGATGACGAACTGCTGGCCTTCCAGCTTTTCGCCCATTGCTTGCGCTTCTTTCTTCGTCTCGAGGTTCGTCGCCTCAAGCTGTGCCTTTTGGTTCTCAAAAGTCTTGAGGTTCACTTCGTTGGCGCGAAGCGCCTTTTTTTGCGGCAGAAGGAAGTTGCGCGCGTAGCCCTCTTTGACAGAGACCACTTCGCCCATTTGACCCAGCTTCGCCACACGTTCCAGAAGGATAACGTCCATGATGTGCGTTCCTTATTTTACGGCGTAGGGCAGAAGGGCCAGGAAACGCGCGCGCTTGATCGCCTTGGCGAGCGCACGCTGGTTCTTGGCACCAACAGCGGTGATACGGGAGGGGACGATCTTGCCACGCTCGGAGATGTAGCGTTGCAGAAGACGGGTGTCTTTGTAGTCGATCTTCGGCGCGTTCTCGCCCTCGAACGGGTCGGTCTTGCGGCGGCGGAAGAATGGTTTAGCGGCCATGGTTTGGTCCTTTCAAACGGTCAGCGGTCGAATCAACGACGCTCGCGACGGGGTTCACGCTCATCGCGCTTTTGCATCTGGACCGAGGGGCCCTCTTCGTGGGCGTCGACCTTGATGGTCAGAACGCGCATCACGTCGTCATGCAGGCGCATCAGGCGTTCCATTTCCTGGATCGCGGCGGACGGTGCGTCCGTGCGAATGAAGGAATAGTGACCCTTGCGGTTCTTGTTGATCTTGTAAGCCATTGTTTTGACACCCCAATATTCGGTGTCAACAACAGTGCCGCCGTTGTCGGCGAGGACGGTGCCAAAGTGCTCGTTCAGCGCTTCGGCTTGCGTGTTGGACAGGTCCTGACGCGCAATCATCACGTGCTCGTAGAGAGCCATGGGAACTCCAGTTCTATCGTTTCGGGCGCATTTCAAAGGCCGGGCATGTGCATCCTTGCTCCCCGGCCACGAGGGATCACGCCAATGGGTAACTTGGCAAGGATGCGCGCTGTTACGCTTCCGTGCTGCCGTTGTCTACCCTGTGTGCCGCCAAGGTGGGGGCCGATATGCCAAGGCATGAGGGCGGTTCTCGCCCAATGGCCACAGGGATTTCCGGTTTCTGCCCCATTCTGACCATGTTGCGCAGGCACGACGGCGTCGGAGAGTGCCGTCCTGCGATCAGGAGGGCACCGGCGGGCAGGCCGTTTGGACCTGGCAGACCGCAAGGAATCAAGGGCTCAGGGCCCATGCAGGAACAAGAATGGAGGCCCCCCGTGGCGCACCAACGGTTTTTGACGGATGAACGTGGCGCCGCGACGATCGACTGGGTCGTCGTGATGGCGGCCTTGGTGGGTATGGGTGTCTTTGTCTCCGAGCAGACGGGCGACGCCTTGACCACCGAATCCAGCACCATTCAAGGCGAGTTGCAGGACGGCATGTTCGAAACGGCCTGGGACAGCCAATTGGCCGTTCAACCTGATGAAGAGGCGGGCGATAGCTGCACGGGTGGATCGACTTGCGACCCGGGACCGACCCTTTGGACCGGCACGGATACGGGGACTGGCACAGGTACGGGCACTGGAACCGGAACTGGGACGGACCCCGATCCTGATCCCGATCCCGATCCATACCCCGACCCGGATCCTGATCCGAACCCCGATCCTGATCCAGATCCGGTCCCCGATCCTGATCCCGACCCAGATCCAGATCCGACGCCGGACCCGCCGCAAACCGCGAGTCCGCCTGCGGCAGGTTGCCCGTCGACCAATTATTTCGGCATCCCGATCGTCTCGGACGGCTCGGACCTGACGAACAACTCGGATTACCAGGTGCGCTATTCGGGCTACACCAATATCCGGGGCTGCGCCGGCTTGCCGAACCGCTGGGCGCATTTCGATGCGAACCCGACGTTCACGCTGACGTTGTCTGATATGGAGAGCTACGACTATCTACAGTTCGACGTCGAATCCGCCAATTGTGACACCACGCTTCTCGTGCGTGATGCGGCTGGCAATTATCATTTCGACGACGATGGCGGAAACCGTTTGCTGTCGCGGCTAAGACTTTATGACACCGACGACCTCAACGGACGTGTGGATGTCTGGCTGGGCGTTTATTCCGGCGGCACGTGCACTGCCGAGTTGGAGATCCGAACCGGCGGCTGACAGCCAGAGTGCTGGAGTTTTGCAAATCACAGGCGGTGCGCGCAGGCGTGCCGCCTGTTTCGCGTTTGCCCCCCTTTGCGCGTGCCACATTGCGATGGGCGCGGGCTTGGGGTAGCCCAAGGAGACCATGTTTTGGGCGCGGTGGACGCGCGCCCTTCCAGCGATTGATCCAAGGGAGAGCCCCACCATGACCCGAGCCTTCATCTTTCCTGGCCAAGGGGCCCAGACCATCGGCATGGGCCGCGCCCTGGCGGAGGCGTATCCGGCTGCCCAAGCCGTCTTCGACGAGGTGGACGACGCGCTGGGGGAGGCCTTGTCCACCCTGATCTGGGAGGGAGAGATCGAGGCCCTGACCCTGACGCGCAACGCGCAGCCCGCGTTGATGGCCACGTCCCTGGCCGCCATGGCGGCCCTGAAGGCGGAGGGGGTCGAAGTCACTGCCGCCTCCTACGTGGCGGGACACTCGCTGGGCGAATACTCGGCCCTGGCGGCGGCGGGGGCGTTGTCCCTGGCTGATACCGCGCGCCTTTTGCGGTTGCGCGGCGAAGCGATGCAGGCGGCCGTGCCTGCCGGCGAGGGCGCCATGGCGGCGATCCTCGGGCTAGACTTGGCGACGGTGGAAGAAGTGGCTTCTGAGGCCTCTGCTGAATTCAAGGGGGGCGAAGTCTGCGAGGCGGCCAACGACAATGACCCGGCCCAGGTGGTGATTTCCGGCGCGAAAGCCGCAGTGGAGCGAGCGTGCGAGATCGCCAAGGCGCGCGGTGCCAAGCGGGCGCTGATGCTGCCGGTCTCGGCCCCTTTCCATTGCGCGCTGATGCAGCCTGCCGCCGACGCGATGGCGGAGGCATTGTCGCAGGTCGACATGCAAGCGCCGATCGTGCCGCTGGTCGGCAATGTGATCGCAAGCGCCGAATCCTCGGCCATGGTGATCCGCGATAACCTGGTGGCGCAGGTGACGGGCCGTGTGCGTTGGCGCGAGAGTGTGGCGTGGATGGCGGCGCAGGGGGTGACGGAGGTGTTCGAGATCGGGGCCGGAAAGGCGCTGTCGGGCATGGTCAAACGCATTGACCGCACGGTGGCGACCCATGCGGTCGGCACGCCAGACGACGTGGCCGCCGCCGTAGCGGCAATCAAGGGATAGAGGGAGAGGCATATGTTTGATCTGACAGGAAAAAATGCGTTGGTGACGGGCGCCTCTGGCGGAATTGGCGCGGCGATTGCGCGCCGGTTGCACGGGGCGGGGGCTGTTGTCGGCCTATCTGGCACGCGCACCGAGCCGTTGGAGGCCTTGGCCGCCGAATTGGGCGAGCGCGCCCATGTGTTGCCCTGCAACCTGAGCGACGCCGAAGCAGTGGAAGCCTTGCCCAAGGCCGCGATTGCCGCGATGGGGAGCCTCGATATTCTGGTCAACAACGCGGGCATCACCCGCGACAACCTGTTCATGCGCATGTCCGACGACGAATGGGCCAGCGTTTTGGAGGTCAACTTGACCTCGACGATGCGGCTCTGCCGGGGTGCGCTTCGGGGCATGATGAAAGCCCGTTGGGGGCGGATCATCAACGTCTCTTCGGTCGTGGGGGCCACGGGCAACCCGGGACAGGCAAATTATGCGGCCTCCAAGGCAGGCATGGTGGGGATGTCGAAAAGCTTGGCCTACGAAGTGGCCAGCCGGGGCATCACGGTGAACTGCATTGCGCCGGGGTTCATCGAAACGGCGATGACCGATAAGCTGACGGACGACCAGAAAGACAAGATCCTGGTGCAGATCCCGGCAGGGCGCATGGGCTCGGCCGACGAGATCGCGGCCTCGGCCCTGTTCCTTGCCAGCCCCGAGGCGGCCTACCTGACGGGCACGACGTTGCATGTGAACGGCGGCATGGCGATGCTATGATCGCCGTTGACGCTGCGTCAGAAAGGCGGCGACAGGGCATTGCCATGGCCGCAACATATGCTATAGGCGGCGCAGATTTCACCGGAGGGCTTGTCCCGATGGCAGGCCTATCCCACCTGTAACGGGTGGGGTTAGGCAACTCGAGCGGCCGAAATGGCACTTATTTAACCGGAAAGGTCCCAGGTCGGGGCTGGCCCTGAAACTACGATAAGGAACCTAGTATGAGCGACATCGCAGACCGCGTGAAAAAGATCGTTGTTGAGCACCTGAGCGTCGACGAAGAGAAAGTGGTTGAGGGCGCGTCGTTCATCGACGATCTCGGCGCAGACTCGCTGGACACCGTCGAGCTGGTCATGGCGTTCGAGGAAGAGTTCGGGATCGAGATCCCCGACGACGCCGCCGAGACGATCCAGACTTTCGGCGACGCGACGAAGTTCATCTCTGAGGCGACAGCCTGATAGGCGGACCTTATCCGCTTGGGCGGATGATTTAGCGCGGCGTTCGGAGCAATCCGGGCGCCGTTTTCCGTTTGGCCCGAGAGACGTGATGGGGCTTGGACGGGGGAGACGCTGGCTTGCGGTTTTTTGCCCGGCAAAAAAGCGCAAGCCTCGCCCCTCCCGCCGTCCCGCGGGTGCGAATGGGGCAGGGGATTGCGCCTAGGGGGGCGTTTCCGGTAATTGATCTGGCAAAGACGATTAAAGGGGTTTGGGCATGCGGCGAGTGGTTGTAACGGGTCTGGGGTTGGTGACACCTCTGGCATCGGGCGTGGACGAAACGTGGAGCCGTATTCTGGCGGGGCAATCGGGCGCGGGTCCGATCACGCGCTTTGATCCTACGGGCTTTGGCACGACCTACGCCTGTGAGTTGCCGCGCGGTGACGGCAGCGACGGGACGTTCAACCCCGACGCCTGGATGGAGCCCAAGGAGCAGCGCAAGGTCGACGATTTCATCCTCTACGGCATGGCCGCCGCGGTACAGGCCGTGGAAGATGCAGGCTGGACGCCGACCGATAGCGAGAGCCTGGAGCGGACGGGGTGCCTTTTGGGCGCGGGCATCGGCGGATTATCGTCCATCGCCGATACCTCCATCGTGTTGAACGAGCGTGGCCCCCGGCGGGTGTCGCCATTCTTTGTGCCGGGCGCATTGATCAACCTGATCTCGGGGCAGGTCTCGATCCGCTATGGCTTCAAGGGGCCGAACCATTCGGTGGTGACGGCGTGTTCTACCGGGGCACATGCCATTGGCGATGCGGCGCGGCTGATCGCGTTCGACGACGCTGATGTGATGATCGCGGGCGGAGCGGAAAGCCCGATTTGCGCCATCGGTATTGCCGGGTTCAACGCCTGTAAGGCGCTGTCGACCAAGCGTGCGGATGAGCCCGAAAAGGCCTCGCGCCCCTGGGATGCGGACAGCGACGGCTTCGTGATGGGCGAGGGCGCCGGTGTGGTGGTGCTGGAGGAATACGAGCACGCCAAGGCGCGGGGTGCCACGATCTATGCAGAAATCCTGGGCTACGGGTTGAGCGGCGACGCCTATCACATCACCGCCCCGCCGCCCGACCATGAGGGCGCAGAACGCGCGATGCGCGCGGCGCTGAAGCGGGCTGGACTGCCCCCTTCGGCGGTGGATTACGTCAATGCGCACGGCACGTCGACCATGGCCGATACCATCGAATTGGGCGCGGTAGAGCGCCTGATGGGCGATCACGCGAGCAAGTTGCGGATGTCCTCGACCAAATCGATGACCGGGCACCTTCTGGGGGCAGCGGGCGCGATCGAGGCGATTTTCAGCATTCTTGCAATCCGCGATAACGTGGCGCCGCCGACGATCAACCTAGACACACCTGCGGCGGAGACGGCGATCAACCTGTGCGCCAACGCCAAGCAGGAAGGCGAGATCAACGTCGTGCAATCGAACTCGTTCGGGTTCGGCGGGACAAACGCCTGCCTGATCATGGGCCGGGTGTAGACGCGCATGTGGAAACATATCGCCGCCAACGGCATCTCGTTCCTGATCGTTGTCCTGATCGCTGCGGCGGCTGCCTTGGGCTGGGGACAGCGGCAATGGCAGGGCGAAGGCCCGCTGGCGCAGGCCACGTTCTTTGAAGTGGAGCAAGGGGACACCCTGAGCCGCGTCTCGGAACGGCTGGAGGCGGCGGGCGCCATCCGCTCGGCCACCGTGTTTCGGGTGGGTGTGCGCGCGGCGGATCGTGCGGGCGACTTGCGCTTCGGCAACTACGAGATCCCGGCAGGCGCCAATATGGCGCAGGTGCTGGAGATCGTCACGGCGGGCGGCCCGTCTTCTTTCCGCTACCGTGCGACTTACGTTTTGCGGAACTCGGGCACCGGGCAATTGCGTCTGAGCGAGCGCAACCCCACCACGGGGGAGGTCGAAGAGATCGTTCGCTTCGCCTATGAAGAGGGCGTTCCGGTCGAATATGCGACCCTCGTCGATGAGGGCACGCCGATGCTGTACCGCTTGGTGATCCCCGAAGGGTTGACCTCGTGGCAGGTGGTGCAGGGGCTGATGGCGGCGGATTTCCTTGACGGAGAAATCGTGGACATCCCTCCCGAGGGGATGCTGGCGCCGACCACTATCGAAGTGAACCGGGCCGATAGCCGTCTGGATCTGTTGGCAGAGATGCAAACCGCGCAGGAGCGGATCCTGGCGGAGGCTTGGGCGAACCGGGCAGAGGGCATTCCGATCTCGACCCCGGAAGAGGCGCTGATCTTGGCCTCGATCATCGAGAAAGAGACAAGCGTGCCGGAAGAACGGGGCCGGGTTGCGAGCGTGTTCACCAACCGCTTGAACCAGGGCATGCGCCTGCAAACGGACCCGACGGTCATTTATGGCGTCACCAACGGGCGCGGCATTCTGGGCCGTGGCTTGCGGCAATCAGAACTGCGGGCCGAGACGCCTTGGAACACCTACGTCATTAACGGCTTGCCCCCGACGCCGATTGCCAACCCGGGACAGGCTGCGATCGAGGCGGCGGTGAACCCCGACAGCACGGACTTCATCTTCTTCGTGGCCGATGGCACCGGGGGCCACGCATTTGCGGTGACGCTTGACGAGCATAACCGCAATGTGGCGCGGTGGCGTGAAATCGAGGCAGAGCGCAACGGGAATTGAGGCGCGCCTCACTTCCTTTCGGGCGGTAATCACGGCGATTTCGTGAGCCTTGTGCGGGTGGCACGTCGAAATGCGATGTCGTTCGCGCAAAAACTTTGCGCGGAGCGTTCGGTGGGGGCGGCAGCTTTGGTGCATCCGACACCCTTGATTTTCAAGGCGCATCTGGCAGCGGGTTAATCAAGTGTTACCGCGCGGTGCGCCCGTTAACCCTTTGAAAATACAATACTTGTTGACCCACCGAACGGCCCATGGCACCTCTTTAGGCACGCTGGAAGATGTGGGTTCAACGGCCAATCAGGGTAACGCCCTGGGGGCCGTTTCTTTTTGTCCGGGTGAGACGGGGTCCTTCCTTTGCAGGGGGCCGCGGCGGACGGAATGGTTTCAAGACGACACCTGCATTCTGCTCGTGACCGAGAGCCATCACGGACACGGGAATTACGAACATGACCACTACAAATGATATCGCCCCCAAGAACGAGGCGCGTGCCGAGAAGCTGCTGCTTCAGGCGCAAGATGCGTTCGACCGCGCCGTTCGGGCATTGCAAGCCTCTTGCCGCGAGTTGGAGCAGGCGCCGGACGTCGGTGAGGGTGAAGTTACGAAAGCAGTGCGCCAGATGAATGGCGCATTCATTTATACGATGGAAATGCGGGAGAAGGCACGTGAAGCAGGTTGCAAACGGTTCGGGGTTGGCGGCGCAGGGCAGCTCGACCTTGACAAAGCAAGGGCTGAAATCGGGCTCCGCCTGGCTTGCCTCCGCGGGGCCGGACACGGAAGAGACGTTTCTGAACAGTCTGGATGAGAACGCCCTGGCGGCTTTGCCGTGGCTGTTCGAGTTCTGGGCGTTGCCGCACCAATTGCCCCCTGAGGGCAAGTGGACCACCTGGGTGGTGCTTGGCGGCCGGGGCGCAGGCAAGACGCGGGCCGGGGCCGAATGGGTCCGGTCCATGGTCGAGGGCGCCACGCCAGAAGCGCCGGGACGGGCCAAACGCGTGGCCTTGATCGGAGAGACTTACGATCAGGCGACGGCCGTCATGGTGAAGGGAGAAAGCGGGTTGATCGCCTGCTGTCCACCCGATCGGGTGCCGCGCTGGATTTCGGGCGAACGTAAACTGGTCTGGCCCAATGGGGCCGAGGCGCAGGTCTTTTCGGCCAATGATCCCGAGGCGCTGCGGGGACCGCAGTTTGATTTGGCCTGGGCCGATGAATTGGCGAAGTGGCCAAAGGCGCAGGAAACATGGGACATGTTGCAGTTCGGCCTTCGGCTGGGTCAACACCCGCAGCAGATCGTCACGACCACGCCGCGAAACGTTAACGTCCTTAAGGAATTGTTGGCACGGGATGGGGTGGCGCACACCCATGCCCCGACAGAGGCGAATTCGGCCTATCTGGCGGACTCGTTCCTGACGGAGGTTCGGTCACGCTACGGAGACACACGGTTGGGACGGCAAGAGCTGGACGGCGTGTTGCTGGACGACGTCGACAACGCATTGTGGATACGTGGCACGCTGGACGAGGGGCGTTTGGCCGAATCGCCTGAGGTGACGCGGGTGCTGGTGGCGGTTGATCCTCCGGTGACGGGGCACGCGGGCTCGGATGCTTGTGGGATCGTGGTGGTCGGTATCGTTGAAAGTGGCGATCCGGCGCAGTGGCGTGCGGTGGTGTTGGAGGATTGCTCGGTCCAGGGCGTGTCGCCGAACCAATGGGCGAACGCGGCCGTTGCCGCCTACCATCGTCACGGCGCAAGCCGGATGGTGGCAGAGGTCAACC